>JBARBP010000267.1:0-8682 GCA_049793195.1 Occallatibacter sp.
CCCGAATTCCGCGCCCTCTTTCAGAAGGTCTTGGCGCAGTTAAAGGTCTTTGTCGGCACCAAAAACGACGTGCTTCTGCTCTCCTCTTCCGGTACCGGGGCCATGGAGGCTTCCGTTTCGAATCTGACTTCGCCCGGCGACCGCGTTCTCGTGCTGACCGCCGGAAAATTCGGCGAACGCTGGACGGCCCTGGCCAAGGCTTTCGGTTGCGAAGTGGACGTGTTGAATGCGCCTTATGGCCAGACATTCGATCTGGATGAGATCAAGAAGGCGCTCAAGCCCGAGCATCGTGTGGTTTACATGCAGGCCACCGAGACCTCGACCGCGGTGCGCCACGATGTTGAAGCCATCGCGAAGATCGTCACCGCTACCGAAGCACTGCTGGTTGTGGATGGAATCACCGGCCTGGGCACGACGCACTTCGACGTCGACGGCTGGGGAATCGACGTACTCATCGGCGGCTCGCAGAAGGCAGTCATGATCCCGCCGGGTCTGGCTTATCTCAGCGTGAGTGAGCGCGCCTGGGCGGCGATGGAGAAGTCGAAGAACCCGCGCTACTACTTCGACCTGCGCAAAGAGCGCAAAAACGCCGTAAAGGGCGAGAGTGCCTACACGCCGGCGGTGGCGCTCATCGCCGGGCTGGGCGCGGCGCTCGATTACATCGCCGGGCAGGCCGGCGGCGATCTCGAGAAAGGCCGCATCGCGCTCATCGACAACGCGCAGGTCAATGCCGAGGCGACACGCGCCGGGCTCGTCTCGCTTGGATTCACGCTCTTTGCGCCCACCGCTCCAGCAGCCGCAGCCACCGCCGTTGCAGTGCCTGAGGGAATGGACTCGGGCGCGGTGGTCAAGGCGCTGAAGGCGAAGTTTGCCTTGGTCACGGCCAACGGACAGGGAGAGATGCAGGGCAAAATCTTCCGTGTCGCGCACCTCGGTTTCTTCGACTATCTCGACACCGTCGCGTTTCTCGGCGCAATGGAGCACATCGCCAAGGACACACTCGGTCTGCCGATTGAATACGGACAGGGAATCGCCGCAGCCCAGAAGGTGTATGCAAAAGCAGCGAGGGCGTAGCGGAAAATGCGTTGCGAGTGGCACTGGGCGAATCAGAACACTATAGGTACTTTTTTCGCTAACTTGCTAACACGCGCGAAGCGCGGCTAACTTGCTAACTCGCTAAGAGGAAACTATGCCTGAACTTACCTTCGGAGAAAAGCTGCTGATCGCCCGCAAGCAGCTCGATCTCTATCAATACGAAATGGCGGAGCGGCTTGGCGTGCACGCCAACTCAATCACCAAGTACGAGCGAGGCGAAGGCAAGCCGCATGCGGCAGTGGTGCGGATGTTCGATCTGCTGTGCGAGCAGCAGGGCATCCGCTTTGACGAGTATGAAACCACGCAGAAGGGTAAGGGAGACGCGATGAAGATCGTATTGGCAGAGAAGGTTTCTCCTGCAACATTGGCCGTGTTTGCGGCCGAGCCTGGATGGGATGTAAAGACGCACGACCAGCTGCCCGATGGCCTCGCCGCTGCTCTCGCCGAAGCCGATGCGCTTGTCGTCCGCTCCGCCGTGCAGGTGGATGATGCGCTCATGGAGAAGGCGCCTAAGCTGCGCGTCATCGGCCGCGCCGGTGTCGGCGTCGACAACATCGACGCCGAAGCCGCCACGCGCCGCGGCATCGTTGTCATGAACACGCCGGGCGCAAACGCTGTCGCCGTTGCCGAGCTCACCATCGCCCTCATGTTGGCCCTCGCGCGCAAGTTGCCCGCCGCCAATGCCTCCATGCACGCCGGCAAGTGGGACAAGAAAAACTTGCAAGGCGCGGAGTTGCGCGGCAAGACGCTGGGCATTCTCGGCCTCGGCCGCATCGGCCTCGAAGTTGCAAAACGCGCTCGCGGCTTTGGCCTCGAAATCCTGGGCAGCGATCCTTTTGTTTCCGCCGCCGTGGCGCGCGAGGCCGGCATCAAGCTGGTCACGCTCGACGAACTCATTGCCGGCTCTGACTACCTCACATTGCACGTCGGCCTCACGCCGCAGACAACCGGCGTCATCAACGCGAAGACGCTGGCCAGGATGAAGAAGGGCGTGCGTATCATCAACTGCGCGCGCGGCGAGCTGATTGAAGATGCCGACCTGGTTTCCGCCCTCAAGAGCGGCCAGGTGGCAGGCGCGGCCTTGGACGTTTTCGCCGTGGAACCACCCAAAGAGTCGCCCTACTTCGAATTGGACAACGTGATTCTCACTCCGCACGTCGCCGGCTCCACGGGCGAAGCGCAGGAGGCCGTGGGCATTCAAATTGCCTGCCAGGTGCGCGATTATCTCAAGCTCGGTGTCGTGCAGAATGCAGTCAACCTGCCCTCTCTCAGCCACGAAGAATACAAGGTGCTGGCCCCGTACATCGACATGGCCGGACGGCTTGGTTCATTCCTCGCGCAAGCCGGCAAGTCCGGCATCGAATCCATCAATCTGGTCTACGGTGGCGCCCTCGCCGACGCTAAAACCGAGCTCGTCCGCAATGCCGCGATCGCCGGCCTGCTCCAGGGATCGGAGAATGTAAATCGCATCAACGCCGCGACGGTGGCGGAAGAGCGCGGAATCCGCATTCACGAGGAAAAATCCGACACCCATCGCGGCGGAGCCGCCAGCGTGCTCACCGTTGTACTGCACACGGCCGCAGGCACCAGCCGCGCCAGCGCAACCGTGATCCATGGCGAGCAGCCTCGCCTGCTGGAGTTCGACTCCATCGACATTGAGACGCCTCTCGAAGGCAACCTTCTGGTCTGCCGCAACCTCGACGTACCCGGTGTGATCGGCAAAATCGGCACCATTCTCGGCCAACATGGCGTCAACATCGCGAACTTTGCATTAGGCCGCGAGCGCGCAGGCGCCAAACCAGTGAAGGCGCTGGCGGTGGTGCAGGTAGACGCGCCAGTTTCAGAGACGGTGCTCGAAGCGCTGCTGACGATCGAGGCAATATTGGAAGCCAGGCCGGTGCAACTGCCGGAGGCTGGGTTCTGAGGGTTTCGCGAAGCAGGCCAACAGGCCGCAACGCAAATAAAAAACCACCGCCAACCAGCGGTGGTTTTTCAGCGATGGGCAAGGAGTCAGTTACCGGATGCGGTAAACATAGGCCTCGTCGACGTATTGCTTACCAAAATACTGGCTGGAGATACGATATCCAATTTCCGGATTCAGCCCGGCATATTTCTCGCGAAGCTCCGCTATAAATGGATCGCTAATTTCCCGGAGGAAAATGGAGGGGCGTGAACTCGGCATTACCCCAGCACTTCGAAACTGCGTGACCATTTCCTCATAACCGTGTATGTGGCTCGATGAAAGGACAAATCTCCATTCATCATATTGCGGCAGCAAGGCCCACAGCGCGACCTCGGGAGGGTGGCCGGCGCCGTCGAGAGCATCGATAACGCGCTTTGCTTTCTCGATATCGAAACTTACCAGCGCTGTTTGATCCATTGCATTACTCCTCCGGATTGAGCTCCAATGACGTTGATCATGAGAGTTGCACGTTGAAAGCGCTCTGGTTCGCCCCCTTGCAACATGTCGTACCGGCTCTCTTCTGACCAGTCCCGAACAATGCCCCACCGCCATTCCATGGCAGCGTCCGCAGCAAACTCGAGCTGCAAATCCTCCGACAATCCGGCCAGCACGAGCAGCTTTCCGAGATCGTGCGTATGGCTGTCGTTTACTCGCTTCTTCTCCGGAAAGTCGAACTCCTGAGTCCTCCGGGCAATGCAAGCTTTGAGAGCACACTCAACCGCATACCCTGACAAATAGTATGCGCCCTCCGGAAACCCGGCCGCCAGCAGCGCCTTAGCCTCTTTAAGCCTTAACTCGGAAAGCCGCTGAAAATCGCTGCGGTTCATAGCCCATCCCCTACGCCCTGCTCAGGTAAGCCCCTTCGCTGGTGTCCACGCGAATCTTCTCGCCCTCGTTGATGAAGGCGGGCACCTGGACAACGAGGCCGGTTTCGGTCTTTGCCGGCTTGGTCACGCTAGAGGCGGTGGCCGATTTCAGGCCAGGCTCGGTCTCCACAACCTCAAGCTCGACCGCCGCGGGCAGTTCGATGCCGACGGCCTGTCCGTCGTGGTAGCTGACCTTGATTTGCAGGTTGGCCGTGAGGTATTCCACGGCGTCGCCGAGCGTGGATCCCTTGAGCACAGTCTGCTCGTAGTCCACAGGATTCATGAAGTAGTAGTCGTCGCCGTCCGCGTAGAGGAACTCCATGGAAACTTCATCTACGACCACCTTCTCAATGGCGTCGGCGGAGCGGAAGCGATGCTCGAACATGGCGCCGGATTTGAGGTTGCGCAGTTTGGCCTGGATAAAGGCGCGCAAATTGCCGGGGGTGCGGTGTTCCACCTTGAAGACCAGGTGAAGCTGGTCGTTGTGCTTGATGATCCTACCCGGACGCATTTGTGTGGCGGGAATCGCCATAAGATTTAAAGCTCCTTGCTCTTGTTTGCGCTCACTGCGCAATGAATTCTGGCCTTAGCCCATCTTCCATTGTAGCTTAGGCAATTTCACGCGCGCCGAGGCGATTGTCGGCCAGTTTGAGCAGTACGGGCTTTAGCCCGTACATAAACCAACGGTAATCTCGCCTGTGCCGAGGTGGCAGTCGGACAGTTTGAAGGGCGCGCTTCAGCCCGTACATGAACGAAGTGGCAGTCGAGCAGTTTGAAGGGTGCGCGCTTCAGCCCGTACATGAACGAGGTAGCAGTCGGACAGTTTGAAGGGTGCGCCCTTCAGCCCGTACATGAACGAGGTAGCAGTCGGACAGTTTGAAGGGTATGGGCTTTAGCCCGTACATAAACCAACCAGGATAGGCGCGGGCTTTAGCCCCTGAGGGAATGCTCCTTCAAACGAACCCATTACCGTCGCGCCGCAGAACCGCGCCGCTGTGTTCTGATCGGAAGCATGGCACGGCATTGGCCAGTTCGATTGCGCGGAAACCCGATCACGGTGGCCGGACTCCTTTTGCTTTGCTTGCTGTGGTCCGTCGATTCGCTCCGTTCCGACCTCTTTCCCCACTTCGCCCCTACCCGCGTGCCACTTCTGGAGAGCGAGGCCGTCGGACTCATCCTTCTCGCACTCGCAACAGGCATCTTCGCCGTGTCCCGCCGGGCGCAATGGCCCCGCGGCATTCAACTCTGGACCGCAGCCGCAGTCGGGCTCGGCCTCTTCGCTCTACCCGCCGTGCTCCTGTCGCTCGCAAAGTCATGGATCCCCGGCGGCACGCGTGTAGCGATCTTCTCTCTGGCGCCGCTGTTCGCCGTAGTCCTTGAACCGCATCTCAATGTCGATCCCAAGATCGTCAATTTCGCAACCGTCGATTCCCGCATCGCCCAGCCGCCAACAGCCGGCCTTCTCGCTGCGCTCGCGGCGATCGCAGGCACACTCTGCGTATTTCCGTTGCAGCTTCCGGCGTCGATCGAAGCATTCGCTGCCACCGGCGCGGTCATCGCAGCTGCAGCCTCCATCGCGGTGGCAAATTGCGTAGCCGTCCAGCAGGCCCGCGCACTCCAGCCGAAATCAATCGCTCCCATGGCCGCGATCGCCGGCACTGCTGCAGCCGTCGTTCAGGCAATCGCCTGCGCATTCACCGAAAGCGCAACCCTCCAACCGGCCGCGCTCCTGCCGGAACTCGGTCACGCTGTGGCAGTCGATTTGCCAGGACTTTTGCTTCTCTTCTGGCTCATGTGCCGCATCTCCGCCGCCCGCATGATGACCCGCTTCCTACTGGCTCCGCTGTTCACGATTTTGATCGCGCTCGTCCTGGAACCGGCGCAGATCGGACTGCGCGGCGCTACAGGGCTGCTGTTGATCGCCGCAGGCGCAGCCTGGCTCGTGTTTGCGCCTGCCGATGAGCCGAATACCGGCTCCCTGTCATTGAATGATTAGTGTTGAATGATGAGTGCGGCGAACGATTAGCGCGGCGCTTCGTATGGTTCCACGCGCAAAAAGTCAGACAGGATCCCGCGCTCCTGTGGCGAAAACGCCCCCTGATACCGGGCGGAATTCAGCACTGTCTCGCGTTGATCCGGCGGAACCCCGCGCAGATCGTTGAAGGCGTGCTTCATCATCGCCTGCCGATCCGGCGGCAGCCCTGCCCACTGCTGCCCTGAGCGCGCGATGCTCATCCGTTGCGCCGGCGAAAGCCGTTCCAGCATCTCATTGCGCGCCAACCGCCGTTCGCGCTGTTGTTCCGGCATCCGGTCAACCTGCCGCAATTGCTGTGTCAGCCTTTGCTGATCGCCGGGGGCCAGCCGCCTGAAACTCGGATCGTTGCTCAGCATTCGTTCCTGGTCCTGCACGGGAACATTCCTGTGCTGATTGAGCCAGTCTTCCAGGTGCCCTTGCGGCGCCGCTCCGGGACTTGCGTACCCCGGACGCTGCCCGCCGTTATATCCCTGGCCACCATATGCCCCACCCGGATACCCAGGCCGCCCGCCGGCTCCCGGGTAACCGTTCTGAAACCGCTGCGGCGCATTCCCCTGTGGCCGCCCTTGAAATTGCGGAGACTGGCTGTACCTCGGCCCGCCCTGCGGCGCCTGCCTGAACTGCTGCCGAAACTGCTGCCGATTCTGCGCTCTGTTCTGGGGTGCGGAATACCGTGGTGCCGGCGCCGGTCGCGGCGCATTCTGGCGTTGCTGGCCAAGCGCCCAGCCGGCAGGCAAACAGAGAACCAGGACCGCGGCAGCCATCGCTGTCCGGCGCATCGTTCGCGCTTTGCTTGCCCAGTTCACAGGTCCCTCTCCCGGCCCCCGGCCGAAACCTACAATTCGTTAGTCTCCGCCATTGTTATCGGAAATCGATTCCAACTGATCCAGTATCTGCGCATTGCTGTCCAGCAACTGCAAGTCATGCACCACCGCCGCCTGCGCCGGTGGCTGGTTCGCGTGGTTCCAGTCCGTCACTCCCAGGTAGGTGCCTCCGCCAAGAAACAGCAGCACGGTCAGCGCCATCGCCGCCAGCGGGCGCACATGGCTCACGGGTCCATACGCAAACCCCGCGCGCAGCCGTGCAATCCTGCGTGCCAGCCAGCCCGCCGGAGGCGCCTCACGCTCTTCCCGCATCCGCGCATCCAGCCGGGTCACAAAGTACGGATTAGGCTCCGGAGCCTCCCACTCGCCCAACAGGTCCATGGTTGCCTTCAGCTCGGCCAGTTCGGCCCGGCAGCTTGCACACTCCGCAACATGCGTATGAACCTTGGCAGGCACAGCCTTGGGATCGAACAGCATATCCGCCAGCTTCGAGTCCATCCCCGTGCAATTGTTCTTCGTATTTTCCATCTTCGCCACCCTGCTTTCCGCCGGTCCCTCATTCGCCCCATCAGGTCCAGCGTGTCTTGACTTACACAAAATCCTTCAGCTTGTCCCGCAACGTCTGGTAGGCGCGGAAGAGCAGCGACTTCGTTGCCGACTCGCTCAGCTTCAGCACCTCTCCGATCTGCCTGTAATCCATCCCCTGGTACTTGTGCATCAACACCGCCATCCGCTGCCGCTCCGGCAGCGCCATCACATGCGTGCGAATGGCCGCCATCCGCTCATCGCGCACCATCTTCTGTTCCACGCTCGGCTCGTCGTCGGCCACATCCGGAGTCGTCCCCGATTCCTCATCCGGCGCATCCAGGTAAATCGTCTGTGCCGACCGCTCGTGCTTCGTATCCCGCGCGTGATTCACGGCCAGGTTGGTCGCTATCCGGTAGAGCCACGTCGTAAACCTGGCCTCTGCCCGGTAGCTGTCCCTGGCCCGATAGACGCGCAAAAATACCTCTTGCGCCAACTCCTCGGCAACCGCCTCGTTCCGCACCATCCGGAACAGAAAATGAATCATCGCCCGATGGTGTTTCTGGACCAGGAAATTGAAGCTCGCTTCGTCGCCCGCGGCCACCCGCAGCATCACCGCCGCGTCGCTTGCCGGGTCCAGATCGGCATGCACGCCAACTCCTGCCGCCGGTCTTGCCTCCGGTCTCGCCGACCCCGCTCCCAGGTCGCCGTTATCCAGGACCCCGTTACCAAGGACCATGGTTGCCATGTCTTCTCGAACCCCGATTTCGCCGGAAGGTTGCGCTATATCAGCCGTTTCCTCGCCATTTTCCGGCCCATCTTCGTGGCCGTCCCCGCGTCCGTCCCCGCGTCCGTCCCCGCGTCCGTCTCCGAGTCTCGACTCGTCCTCGTCCGCCCGCCCGCGCCCCCCGCCAAACACGCCTCCGCCGCCCAGCGCTGTCTTCCCATCCGCGCGGAACTCGCCGTCGCGCCGGCCCGCTTCGCGTATTGACCTTGTTCTCCAGCGCATGGTTCAGTCGGCGCGGACTCACGCCATCGTTTCTCGCCGCCCCTGCAACCGGCGCAAACGGTTGGCCCTAAAGCCCTGCTGGTGTTACTCTAACCTACGGGATGCCCCCGTGGCGCTCCCCTTTTTCTGCCCCCTCAAAGGGCGCTTAACTCAGCGGTAGAGTGCCACCTTCACACGGTGGAAGTCGCAGGTTCGAATCCTGCAGCGCCCACCAAGATTAGATTCAGAGGCATCCGAAGACATCCAAGAAGGAACGATAAACCGCTGATAAATCAGTGGTTTTTGTGTTTTTACGTCCAGAGGCGTATCGTGGAAGCCATGCTCCCGTGGGGGTATAGATGGGGGTAGATTTTCCGGATGTGGGG
>JBARBP010000268.1:0-55881 GCA_049793195.1 Occallatibacter sp.
AGCAGTCTAACTTTACCTTCCACCGGCGCAACGATACAATCGAAAGAGCAGGCCGAAGTAGCTCAGTTGGTAGAGCAGCTGATTCGTAATCAGCAGGTCGTCGGTTCGAGTCCGACTTTCGGCTCCAGTTTCATTCCCGTTCAAAACACTACCAGTCGAAAAGACGGATTTCTGCGCGATTTTCAACGGGGACATCATAGACGTTGCGGAAGCTTCATAGAGAAAGACGAAGTCCGAATCAAGGTAGACCATGGAGCTAGGGGATTGTCGTGCGGAATGCGCAGAGGCCGGCTGACGGCCCTGCCTCAGGACCATTGCATTAACGTCTCCAACTGCCCTAGCAGGTCCTCGCCGAGCCTATGCAGTTCGCCTAAGCGTCCGATGCCTTCCGCACTGCTTCCCTGGGCCTGCGACGCGACGATGGCGCCAGCCAGTGTATGGAACTGCCGATGAGTCGTATCGACAGAACGATAGGCCAGTTGCTGGCCGCGGCCGGCCTGCCCCTCGGCGTCGAGCCACGCACCGAAGCGGCACTGGCACTGATCGAGCGCTGGCGGTGTGTGACGCCTGCCCTGTAGAAATGAATCAAAAGCCGCAATCCATGCCCGATGCTCCACAAAGGCATAGAGCAGCGTGCGGTTGCCTGAGTGAACGGGCGGCACCTCGGCCCAGCGCAGGTCGGGCCGCCACGCAGCCACCCAGCCGGGCAGGTCGCGCGCCGGCATGGGCCGCGCAATTCCGTAACCCTGAGCGAGTTCGCAGCCCAGACGGAGCAGCATGAGTCCGTGCTCGACAGTTTCTACCCCTTCGGCGATCACCTGACGATGAAAGGCCGATCCCAGCCCAAGGATGCCCTCAAGGATATTCAGATTCTCCGGGTCTTCAAGCATGTCGCTTACGAAGCTTTGGTCGATCTTAAGAATGCTGGCAGGCAGCCGCTTCAGGTAGGTCAAGGAGGAGTAGCCCGTCCCAAAATCATCCAGGGCGAACGACACCCCGATGTTGTGACAGGAATTCAGCACCTGCGAGGTCTGGACCACGTCCTGCAGGGCACTCGTCTCCAGCACTTCCAGTTCGAGGGTGGACGCTCTGACGTTGGGGTGGAGCGCGAGCAGGGCACTCAGTCGATCGACAAAGTCCGGCTGCTGCAGCTGCAGGGCACCCACATTCACGCTGACAGGCATTTCCAGCCCCGCCGTACGCCAGCTCTCAATCTGGGAAAGGGCGGTGTCGATGACCCACTCGCCCAACTCGACTGCCAGCGGATGCTCTTCAATCACTGGTAGAAACAAACCCGGTGGCAGCAATCCCCGCTCGGGATGTTGCCAACGGATCAGAGCCTCGGCCCCCACCACCCTCCCGGTGCGCATGTTCACCTTAGGCTGGTAATAGAGAACAAACTCGTGCGCCGCCATGGCGTGGCGAATATGCTCAAGGTTCTCGTGCCGTCCGCGGACAATCTGGTCGCGTTCGGGATCAAAGATGTGGTAGCGATGGCCTCCTGCCAGCTTCGCCTGATACATGGCCTGGTCGGCCTGGCGCAGCAGCAAATCGGCATCGACATCATCTTTTTGCCGATAAAAAGCCACACCCACACTGGCTGTCACGTTGAGGGAAAGGTCGCCGACCTGCACGAGTTCTGAAGCGGCCTCCAGCAGTCGATTGAGCACCGGCACGCTGGCTCCAACATCGTCCAGATCGAGCATTACGGCGACAAATTCGTCGCCGCCCAGCCGCGCAAGCGTGTCGCCCTTGCGCAGAGCGCACTTCATGTTAAAGGCCAGCGAAGTCAGCAGGCGGTCGCCGACGTCATGCCCAAAACGGTCATTAATGCCCTTGAAGCCGTCCAGGTCGAGGTATGCGACAGCGATCAGCCGATCTTCCCTGGTCGGCACAGTCATCGCCTGCCGCAGCCGGTCAGCAAGCAGGGTTCGGTTGGGCAGGCTCGTCAGCACATCAAAGTTGGCCACGTGCTCAAGTTGCTGCTCGTGTTCCTTGAGTTGAGTCACATCGGAGAACATTGAAACGTAATGCAGCAAGTTTCCGCTCGCATCGCGCACTGCATTGATGGTCAATGTCTCCGCGAATATTTCGCCGTTCTTGTTTCGATTCCAGATTTCTCCAGACCACTGGCCCTCTTCGAGGAGCCTGCGCCACATGTTGTCGTAAAACTCCTCGTTCTGCACACCCGATTTGAGAAGGCGCGTATTGTTTCCAATTGCCTCTTCGCGCGAGTAGCCAGTGATTCGGGTGAACATGTCGTTTACTTCGAGAATGGTCCCTGCGGGATCGGTGATGGTTATGCCTTCGCGCGCATTGGTAAACACGCTGGCGGCCAACCGCACGCGTTCTTCATTCTTCCTTTGGCGTGTAATGTCGTCTGAAAAAATGATGATGCCGCCAATATCACCATCTCCCGTCCGCCAGGGAATAACCTCCCGCCTGATCCATGCCAGCGAGCCATCTGCCCTTTGCATGGATCGCTCGACTAAAGGAAGTGCCTCACCTGAAAGCGCCCGGTGGTGCTCCTCTTTCAAATTTACTGGAAGCTCTGGAAAGACCTCATAGTGCGAGTGCCCGATCACCTCCCGGTCCAGAAGCGCATGCATCTCCATCCAGCGCCGGCTTGCCGCCAAATAGCGCATGTCGCGGTCAAACATGGCCAGACCCGCGGGCGCGTGCGTAATAAAGAGCTGCAGCAGTTCCTTGCTCTCGCGAAGCGCGACCTCGGCTTGCTTACGTTCGGTGATGTCCTGAACCGCTCCACGGAAGATTGTCGGCTTTCCAAGTGATTCAAACTCCAGCCTGCCTTGCGCTTGCATCCAGCGGATCGCCTGGTCCGATGGCCGTATTACTCGAAATTCAACAGTAAAAGGGGAACCGATGCCGGAAGCCTGGCTCGTCAAATGTTCGGCGATCCTCTCCTGGTCGTCGGGATGGATCAGTGCCAGCCAGCCCGCGATGCTTGGGTCATAGTCTTTGTCGATTCCAAACAGCTCAAGCAAAACTTCCGACCGCCTCGCAACTCCCGTGGAGAGGTCGGCAATAAAACTTCCGATTCCGGCGATCTTCTGCGCCTCTCTTAACGATTCCTCGCTCTCGCGCAATGCGATCTCGATCTGCTTGCGCTCGGTGATGTCCTTGATCGTGCCGGTCATTTTCGCGGGCCGCCCTTCGGCGCTGAAGTCGAGCCGCCCGAGGCCGTGTACCCACCTCACCGCCCCGTCGGAATGGCGAACGATGCGGTACTCTCTGTCAAAAGGCCTTCGCCGGCCAATGACTTCATCCAAAAAATAGGCAACCATGCCGGCTCTGTCGTCGGGATGGACAAGCGCGCCCCACCCCTCAACGGTGCGCTCATAGTCCTTGCCTATCCCGAACAATCCGTCGAGGACCTCAGAACTTGTCCAAGTCCCTGAGAAGATGTCCGTAACGTAGCTGCCCAAGCCTGCGATGCTCTGCGCTTCGCGCAGTGATTCCTCGCTGTCTCGCAGCGCCTGTTCGGCCTGCCGGTGTTCAGTGACGTCGCGGACGCTACCGTTCATCTTCACAGGCCGCCCTAGGCCGTCGAATTCCAGCCTGCCTTGGTCATGGACCCAGCGAACTGCTCCGTCTGAAATTCGAACGATGCGGTATTCCTTGTCGAAATCCTTCTTCCGGCCAAGGATCTCGTTCTCCATATAGGCAACCATCATGGCACGATCATCGGGATGAATCATGGCGGCCCATCCTTCAAGCGTGCGCGGATATTCCTTGTCGACTCCAAACATCTGATCGAATGCGGCCGAACTGATCCAATCTCCAGTGGCCAGGTCGCCCGTGTAGCTCCCCAGGCCAGCTATCCGCTGCGACTCCTTCAGCGATTCCTCGTTCTCGCGCAGCGCCTGCTGAGCCTTCATGTGCTCCGTCATGTCACGCGAGACGCCGAACAGTCCGACGATCTCCCCGTTTTCATCCATGATCGGATATTTGTGATTGTCCAGCCAGGCTAGTGTCCCGTCCGGTTTGAGTGACTCATGCAGTTCACTCGCAACAGGAATACCCGCGAAGACCTGTTTTTCAAGGCGGTAGAAAATATCTGCGTACTTCTCCGGGAACAAGTCGTAGTCGGTCAGCCCCAGCACATTCAGGCTTTCTCGATCAGGGCCAATGGGCACGCTAAAATTCCGGCTCGCACGAGTAAATACATGGTTCCGATCCTTGAAGAAGATGAAGTCGTCGGTGTTTTCCATCAAAGCCCTGGAGTGAGCCGTCAGCGGTTCGGTGTCCGGGCCCTTCCAAAGACTCCTTGCATTCTGCAACAGAAGATCGAGGAGCGCTTCCTTTCCGGCCAAGGCCGGTTTTTTCGCGTACTCGCCCCGGACGCAACGAATCTGCCCATCAGCGTGGCGCAACCGAATATTGAACGATCCCTTTCCTTCTTTGAGCCGGGGGGAAAAAAGCTCGCCGGCAATGTCGGAATCATCGGCATGGATGCGATCCTTGAGGCTAATTCTGGATGTGAGAAAATCCTCTGCACTGAAACCGAGCAACGACTCGATGCCATCGCACATCGAGAGCACCGTCAAGTGCTCGTCGAGCGCGAACTGGATTTTTACTTGCACAGGGGCCCGAGTCATGCTCTTCCAACTTCTATGTCCGGATCTCGACTTGCCGTTAATAGTAGTTCATCGGTTGAAATCCAGGGAACGTAATTCGGCTAGCTTGTGAAACCGCCAAGATTCGCCTGGAAGCGCCTCATGGGCACCTGTTTTATTCACAAGCTTCTGCTCGAAGGCAATTTGAACCAAGTCCGACAACTGTTATCCACGGGTTTCTACTTGCCGCGGTAATTCGGGACTGCTTATCCACTTCTACTCTTGGCATAATCGCAGCAAGAGCGGTTTCTCCGTAACTGTTCCTGGAGTTACGTTGGGCGCCTGAGCCGGAAATTCCAGTTCAGGGAACGAGTTCAGAATGGGAATTCATGACTCAGTGAAATGCGCACGACGTGTGGGAGTGCTCAAGAGTGATCAGCTATAGCCGTCAGGACGTTCTGCGCATCTTGCAAATCAGTACCCATCAGTTGCAGGGATGGGAAAGAGCCGGACTCATCCCCCAACAGCAGTCCTACACCTTTCAGGACCTGGGCCAGCTCAGAACCCTGCGCATCCTCCGCGAAGACGATATCCCCGCGGCTTCGATAAGAGACTCGATCCTGGCGATGAAAGCGGTGGCCGGAATGGCAAACCCACTGCTCGAGGCCTGCCTCGTGCGAACCGGCACGCGCCTCGCCTTTCGCCATCACGGCGCCATGGTCGATCCCATTCGCCGCCAGTTGCTCTTCGACTTCGAGCGCTTTGAAAGGGCCGACCAATTTAACTGCGCTTCCCGTGGCACCGAACCGGCCTCGCTCCGAAATCAGGCCACTGAGCCCAACGGCATCCAGGAACGGTTCCTTGCCGCGGTTCAGGCGGAAGAATCCGGCGAAAAGGGACGCGCCATTGCTCTCTACGAGAAGATTCTCGAACTCGATCCGGACTATGCGCCGGCCAGCATTAACCTCGGCACACTGCACTTCCATCTTCGCCAATACGGCCAGGCAGAAGAGTTCTACCGTCGCGCCACCATAGCCGATCCCGACTATGTGCTCGCTTACTTCGATCTCGGCAACGTACTCGACGAGCTCAATCGCCCGGACGAGTCCATCGCGGCGTACTGCCGTGCCGTCGCACTCGCGCCCCGCTACGCGGACGCCCACTACAATCTGGCCCTGGCTTACGAGCGCAAAGCCCAATTCCGCCCGGCTCTGCGCCACTGGCAGGCGTACGTGCGGCTCGACAACCGTGGTCCCTGGGCCGATCACGCCCGCGGCCAGATTCGCAAGCTGCTTGGCCGCGAAAGGCTCACCATAGCCTCACGCGCCGACCACTTCGTGCCGCCCCGCAAGGGAACGGCGGCTTTGGCATTGGTTGGTTAGCGTTCCCGTATACCAAAGGAATGCCGGCTTGGAAGCAAGCGCACGTCCGAATAGATGTCTGCCCAGACAGAATCGGAAGTCGAATAGAACTGGATCTGATCTTCGAGAAGACGGAGCCCTGCATCGACCTTAGGTCTTTTTGCCGTTCTCGTTCTTTATTGCTTCTCAGTTACAGGAACGCCCATGGCCTCGACCCTTCAGAGGCCTCCAGGCAAACCTCGAAATCACCCCGCACGTCCCAGGCAAACCTGAAACCAACCGCGCTCATCAGTCAAACTCTTCACCGCCGCAAACCCGGCCTCATTCAGCATGGCCTCTATCTGCGCAGGCCGATATTTGTAGCTGTTCTCGGTATGGATGGTCTCACCCTCAGCAAAGTCCAATTCCAAATCCAGTGCCTCCAGCCGGACCTTCTGTGCAATTCGGCTTTCAAGGTGCATCTCTATCCGCGATGCCTCCTGGTTCCAGACGGCCCTGTGCTCGAAACTCTCCAGATAAAACTCCGCTCCCAGATCCCGATTCAGTCTTGTGAGCAGGTTCAGGTTAAATTCGGCAGTCACGCCCGCAACATCGTCATAGGCGGCCAGCAGCGTCGCTTCATCTTTTACCAGGTCCACACCCAACAACAGTCCGTCATCGGGTCTTAACGCGGCCCGCACGCGATGCAGGAGCCGCATGGCCTCCGGCGGATCGAAGTTGCCGATGCTCGATCCGATATAGAGCACCAGGCGCCGCTCGCCCGCTTCAGTCGGCATCAACTCCAGGCCACGCCCATTCCCTTGCGTGTAGTCCATCACCTGGGGAACCACTGAAACTCCGCCAATCTCCCGCTCGATTCGGTCTCTTGCTACATCCAGTGCGCTGGCTGACACATCCACCGGCTCGTAGACCACCGTTCCTTGTTGTGCAACCGCGGCCTTCAGCAGGAGCCGCGTCTTGTCTGCCGAACCGGCGCCGAGTTCCGTGATTCGAAGCCTGGACCCCTCCGCGGCCTGCGTGACGATCGTGTCCGCGTGCGCGGCCAGAATGCCGCGCTCCGTCCGTGTCAGGTAGTACTCAGGCCGATCGGTTATGTCGTCGAACAACCGCGATCCGGCCGCGTCGTAAAACAGCCACGGAGGTAATCGCTTGGGTTCGGAAATGAGGCCCGCGCGTACCACCTCGGCAACAGCCTCGTCGACTGCAAGTTGGTTGGCGGCTTGTTTGTGGGCGACGGGTTCTTCAATCTGTTCAGCAATCGTGGGGAATACGAAAGTTGTCATCCGGTCCTTTCGATGCGAAATTACCTCCAAAAGGTTACAAAGAAGTCAACCGAATTCCGGAAAACTGCCATCGGGTTTCGGGTGCAAAGAAATTCCGGTAGCTAGCGCGAATGTGCGCCACAGGCGTAACGCATGAGCCGCCGCGCAGCACCATCTGTCCGCTCATGAATTTACCGTTGTACTCGCCCAGCGCTCCCTCCAAAGGCCGAAACCCTGGATAGCCAAGGTACGCGCTGGACGTCCACTCCCAACAGTCACCAAAGCACTGCTGCGCAGGGCGCTGATCTTGGAGTAATCCACTCGAATTCGAATGAGATGGCATCAGCAACCCCGAATCGAGCAGGTTTCCTTCCACTGGCTTGCCCTCGGCCGCGCACTCCCACTCAAACTCAGTCGGCAGCCGATTCCCCGCCCAGCGTGCATAGGCGTCGGCCTCGTAAAAACTCACGTGACTCACGGGAATTGATTCCAACTCATTCAACGGAATCTCGCCGCGCAGGGTAAAGACGCTCCAAGTGTCGCCTTCGCTCGCCCAGTAGAGGGGGGCATGCCAACCGTTGCTCTTCACCGCATTCCAGCCCGCCGAAAGCCAAAGCTCTGGCCGGCTGTAGCCTCCATCAGCCATGAATTCGGCGAACTCTCCGCAGGTGACCAGCCGCCGCGCCACCGCAAACGGCTCCAGCCAAACCCTGTGCCGGGGGAGTTCGTTGTCGAAACAAAAGCTCTCGGCCGCCGAGCCAATCTCTCGCAGCCCGCCGGCAAATTGTTCAAATTCCAGCCCGACATTCGGGTGTCTCAGGTCTCGGTTGTCAAGCCTGGAATTGGCGATCTCCTCGCTCGCATAGACAGGCCTGAGCGGATTGGTATAAAACGCATGCAGAATATCGGTCAGCAGCAACTCCTGGTGCTGCTCCTCATGATTTACACCGAGTTCGATCCGCCGCAGCGCCTCCTCATCCGCGCCCGCCTCAAGCAAACGTTCCACTCCCTCGTCCACGTGTTTCCTGTAACGCAAGATCTCGTCCAGCGCCGGCCGCGCAAACACCGCACGCAATCGCTTTTCAGGAAATGCCGAAAAGCCCTCATAATAGCTGTTGAACAGCCACGGAAAATCCGTATTGAACAGCCGATAGCCGGGCAAAAACTCCCGGAGCACAAACGACTCGAAGAACCATGCCGTATGCGCCAGGTGCCACTTGGCCGGCGAAGCCTCAGGACACGACTGCACCATCATGTCCTCCGCCGACAGCCCGGCGCACAAGTCTATCGTCCGCCGGCGTGCCGTGGTAAACCGAGCCCCCAACTCCACCTGCGCACTCTCTGCCGCAGTTGTTCTCATTGCGCTTTCCTCCCGCACATAAAAAAGAGTGTATCTTGAACCTGGCTTCACACTTACCTTAGATTTGAGTCATACTAAACGGATTCTTTATGCAACGGCTCGCCCCCAGCCAAATTGGTGGTCTAATGCCATTGGATGGTTGCGACTGGTCGCGCGCCCTTGTTTTTTTGCTGAAAAGGGAGTTCGCCGGGAGGAAGTATGTCCAGATTCGATCAACGATTTTTACTAGCCAGTATGGTATTGATTCCAGTCCTCGTGGCCTGGCCTCACGCCCTACCCGCTCAGTCTCCCGGTCAAGCACGCTCTGCACCGACTCCAGTCCAGCCGGAAGCCCCGGCTCCCGTCCCGGCATCGTCGGAGCCCGCAGCCCAGAATCAATCTCCCACTCCCGCGACCGCCAATGCGGATGGCGCGACGCCCGTCAACCCTCCAACCCCCGAACAACTCGGCGATTCGCTCTCGGGGCATCAACGTTACCAGGCTGCTATCGCCGCCTATGCAAAGGTTACGGATCCATCTGCGAGCCTCTGGAACAAGATGGGAATTGCCTACCAGATGATGTTCAACCTGAAAGACGCCACCCGATGCTACGGCGCCTCACTTAAGCTCGACCCCCACAACGCAACGGTACTCAACAATCTGGCCACCGTTTACGACTCTCTGAAGCAATATGGAACCGCCGAGCACTATTACCGGAAGGCTCTTAAAGTCGATCCCCATTCCGCATTGATCCTAAGAAACTTCGGCTCCAATCAACTCTCGCAGCACAAGTACAAGAAGGGGTCGGAGGCGTACCAATCCGCGCTCAAGGTCGACCCGCAAATCCTCGAGACGCATTCGGGCGCAAGCGTAGATAATCCCTCCTCTACACAAGACCGGGGCGCCATGCACTATTACATGGCCAGGGGCTGCGCCAGCGCGGGAAACTCCGAGTGCGCCATTGAGAACCTGCGCCTGGCTCTTAATGAGGGATATACCAACCCCCAAAAGATTGCAGGCGACAATTTCTTTGCCAGCCTCCGTGTACTCCCAGCCTTCCAGCAATTGATCGCCGCCCAAAGCGGCCCTCAGTAGCGCGGAGAGACCTTTAAACTGTCTCCGTCGTCTCCCAGCCCATGTTTCGCGTCTATGGCAGCAGGGCATTCAAGCCCATTCTCAGGAGTCTTCATGAAATCCCGTGTCTTGCTGGTCGTCGTCTTCTTGCTTGCACTTGGATCTGCCGGAGTCCAGTGTGCGAACGCCGCTACCAGCGCCCCGCAGGACAACGGCAACGGAGCCGGGGAGGGTGGTTACGGTCAGCGCGGCGGACGGAGTGGCTTTGGCGGTGGCGTGGGGATGGGCATCGCCGGAGGCAGCGGAATTATGGGCACCGTGACCGAAGTTGCTGCCGACCACTTCACTGTGAAATCTGAGAATGGCGAAATCTACAAAGTCAATTTCAGCGCCAACACGCGTTTCATAAAGCAACCGGCAGGCGCGCGAGGAGGAGGGCAGGGAGGCGGCGGCGGTCAGCGCTTGGGCGGTGGCGGAGGCATGGGCCGCGGCGGTAATCCACCGGTGCAGATCAAATCCACCGACATAAAGGTCGGCGATGCTGTTGGCGCCATGGGCGAGGTCGATGCTTCAGGCAAATCCGTGGGAGCCGTCGCCATCGTCCAGCTTGATCCTGAGCGCGCAAAGCAAATGGAAGAGATGCGCGCCAACTATGGCAAGACCTGGGTGATGGGTAAGGTCACAGCCATCGACGGCGTTAAAGTTACTATCACGGGCTCCGTGGATAACTTGCCCCGTGCCTTCGTCGCCGACGAAAACACCACCTTCCGCAAGCGCCGCGAGCCGATCACCCTGGCCGATATCCAGGTAGGCGACGTGGTCCGGGCCGAGGGCTCTCTCAAGGATGGAGCTTTTACCGCAGCCGCAGTCAACGTGATGGGCGTGCCGCAGGGCGCCACACCAAATGTTCCGCGCAACCGAGCGCCGCAATAGACTCCGTGAAGAAAGCGTTGCGATGATGGTGACCAGATCCCTCCCAGTCTGCACAATTTGCTGACAAACCCTGCGCGGCTCAACCCCATTAGTCCAGATTTTTGATCTCGACCGTCGCCGGCACAGTCAGCTCAAATTCATCTGCGGGCAGGGTTGTGGTTTTGGGGTCGATCTCCGACTGCTTCTCCACCAACATGACAATCTGCTTGTCCTCAAGCGGCCGCTTGATCGTGATCGTTGACGGATAGAGTCCGGAGCCGAAGTCCCTGTAGTCCTGATAGGTGACATGAGTTTCCAGATTGCCCTCGTCGTCATAAAGGTCCTGTTCATACGGAAGCAGATCCTCACGATGAAATGTGACGACACGTACCGGCTTGTCTCTGTGGCTGCCGACCATATGCCGCGTAATGCTCAGAATGTATTCCGGCACAAGGTAAAGATGCTTCTTGGCGGTATCTTCAATGGTCTCTGAATCCGAGGTCACCGAATAGAAATCGTCTGGCTCGAGCCCATGCACCACCAATGAGTCTAAAAAGAACTCTGGACGCAGGTTTTCGTACTCGTTTTGCGATATCTTGCTCAGCGTGGCTGAGCCCTTGTATGCAATGTTTTTCGAAGGAATATAAAAGGTGAAGTTTTTGCCGTCGCTGGCCATATCAAACAGTTCGATTCCGATCACCGGCGCGCGGCCCAGCACCCTGAGCTCGTCCGGTTTCCGTATCACAATCTGTCCGCCAACCCTCGTATAGTCCTTGGCTACGCCTTCTTTCGTCTTCAGAACGCTGGTCAGCATCTCCACTTTGGCAGTCATCGAATCGAATGCCGCCCAGCGCTGATTCAGCCGCGCCACAAGCTGATCCGGCGTCACCGTCTGTACCACCGCCGGCGCCATCGGCACGGGCAGTTTGCGCGTCGTGAAGAATAAGAAGCAGCCGGAAAGCAGAAGCGAAGGCGCCAATGCGGTGATGGAAGCCATGCGGCAGATTGCCCTCATGACCCTCCTTCCAGTTGCCCTCTGCAACGCAATCACCGCTCACCAGCCTTCTTCAGCGCGTGCCGGTACTCGGCAACCTGTTTCTCGTGTTCGTCCAGGGTGTTGGAAAACAGCGACCGGCCCTGCGCGTCGGATCCTGCGGCCACAAAGTAGAAATAGTCCGTAATCGCCGGCTCCATAGCCGCTCGCAGCGACCGCGTTCCCGGGTTCGCCACTGGACCGGGCGGCAGACCACCGTGCAAATAGGTGTTGTAGGCCGTGTTGCTTGTCAGGTCGCTCTTTGCGAGTGCGCCCCGCCACCGGCCCTCGAGTTCCATTCCATAGATCACAGATGGGTCGGTCATTAGAGGAATATTCTTCCCAAGCCTGTTCATGAAGACACTTGCCACCAGCGGCCTCTCGGCGTCCACAGCCGTCTCCCGTTCAACAAGCGAAGCAATTGTGACTACGTTGTGCACATTCTCTTTCAATCCCAGTTGGCCCGCGACCGCGCGGAATCTCTTCACCATCGCAGCCGCGATCTGCGCAGGAGTTGTCTTGCGTTGAAAACGGTAGGTGTCCGGAAACAGATAGCCCTCCAAACTCTTTGCCCGAGGGTCCAGGTCGGCCACCAGCCCCGTTTGTTCCACCGCGGCATCCAGAAATTCCTCTCGCGTGCCAAACCCCGCTGCCTGCACGCGCGCCGCAATGTCAAAAATGTTTGCCCCCTCGGGCACGGTCATTGCCTTGGTAAACACGTCCCCGCGCGCGATACGCGCATAAACCTCGGTTGCGGACGCCGGATGATCGAACCGGTACTCGCCGGCTCGGAGGATTCCGTGTTTCCAAAATCGCAGCAGATCGAACGCAAATTGACTCCGTACTACCCCGGCCGCTTCCAATTGCTGCCCAATGAGCGTCGTCGAGGAGCCCGGGGCCACTTCAACAAAGGTCTCAGTCAGTGGTCCGTATGGCGCCAGAACCAGCCAGCCCACCCCAGCAGCCGCTAAAAGGGCAAGCAGAAACATCCCCAGCAGCACGCCCGCTCCGCCGGATCGCTTCTTTTTTTTGCCCTTCCATGCGCGCCTTACCATCCCGCTTCTGTTGACCCTTCATGAACTTAAGACGTCTGGAATTCACCAGACGACTCTCTATTTTCATTGTATCGGGTGCATGTTAACGACGCGCGTTACAGGTTCGGTACCGCCGAGCGCTAAGCTGTAAGCCAGCATCCAGGTCCAAGGGCTAATTCGATACCAGAAACCGGGACTCCAAAAAGGAGTAGAACATTGAAGTCCGACCCTCATCCGCGCTATCTGGGTCTCGACGTCGGCAGCCGCCGCATTGGGGTTGCCGTCTCCGATGAGCTAGGGCTAACCGCTCAGCCCGTGCTTACCCTCGAGCGGCGGCGCACCGGAAGCAGTACTTCACGGGACGATCTGCGCTCCCTCGCGCGGCTCGCGAGGCGGTTTGCCGTAGCGGGCATTGTGGTGGGGAACCCACTGCACCTCACCGGCAAGCCAAGTCCGCAAGCCGCCAAAATCCAAGCCTTTGCCGCTGAGCTTGGAGAATTGACGAGCCTGCCTATTCACTTGTGCGATGAGCGCCTGACCACCCATGATGCCCACCAGATTCTGTACGAAGCCGGCCACGCCCGGCAGCAACACCGCCGCGTTGTCGATCAGGTTGCGGCCACACTCATTCTCCAGTCTTTTCTGGACGATAAAGAATCCTCCAGCCGCAATCAGCCCGGAATCGAGGGCTGAAAGCTGGAAGCCAACAGCCAGAAACGGCTGCCGTTTCCCCGCGTATAATGAAACTGAGGAAAAAAGGTACTTTCATCTCCCGCGGATGGAGCATCCCCGCTTGCCGCCTTGGACTGTTGATGCCCGAGCACATTAAGAAACAACTTCTCGACGAGATCAAGATTCTTGAGCATGAGCTCGCCCACGAGCTTCCCGCGGAGATTAAGAAAGCCGTGGCCATGGGCGATCTGTCAGAGAACGCCGAGTACCACATGGCGAAACAGCGCCAGGACTTTGTGAACGCCCGGCTCGGGCAGCTTAAGCGCCGCATGGCCGAGCTTTCACTGGTCAACCTCTCCAACATTCCCAGGGACAAGGCCGGCTTCGGTTCCACAGTCGTTGTTTACGACTCAACAAAGGACGAAGAGATTGTGTACCGTTTGGTTACGAGCGAGGAATCCGACGTTTCCAAGGGACTTATTTCAACCACCTCGCCGATAGGCCGGGGTATCGTCGGCAAGCGGGTGGGAGACGTGGCTACGATCGTCACCCCGAACGGCAAGCGCGAGCTTGAAATTCTCAAGCTCACTACGATTCACGACGAAGCTGCCGAGGCCGACAAGCAAAGTCAAGCCGCCGCAGGCGGCAAGTAGCTAGGGCCTGTTAACACTACCTGGGCGGGCAGCGCCGGGAGCCAATTTTTCTCAATTCGAGGAGTGAGGAGTGACGCATACCGAGTGTCTGCTAATGACGATTGACGAAGAAATGAGGAGAATTGGCCCCGGCCCGATCGGTTGCGGCGAAAATCCGGCCATACTTCATTCTCGCCCTCGACGGTGGACCCGCCACAGCCTTCGGGCTCGGCTTCGTCTAGCCGGATTTTCACTCGCAACGCTGCCCACTCAGGTAGTGTTAACAGACCCTAACAAGGAAGACTGGAAATGACCACCTGGACCAGCGCTTTTGGCCGCGCCTGCGGTTGGCTTCTTGACCGCATCGTGCATGGACTGGCGCTCACCCGCATCTCTCCCAACGCGCTCACCTTCATCGGCCTGGTAATTAATATCGCAGCGGCATTTCTATTTGGCCACGCCAACGCCTCGAACAGCGATCGAATGTTTCTATACGCGGGTATGGTCATCTTCGGCGCCGGCATCTTTGACATGGTCGATGGGCGCGTGGCGCGGCGCAACAACCAGGTCACCGTCTTTGGATCGTTTTTTGACTCGGTAATTGACCGCTACTCCGACGTGGTTCTCTTCTTCGGCTTGCTGGTTTACTACGGCCGGATCAACCGCTTTCGTTACGTAGTGCTGGCGGCCTTTGTCATGGTCACTTCACTCATGGTCAGCTACACGCGCGCCCGCGCCGAAGCCCTCATTGGGCAATGCAAAGTGGGATTTCTCGAACGCCCTGAGCGCATCGTGCTTATCCTTATTGGCGCGCTGTTCAACCATTGGGGTGCGATGGCCCCGGTGCTGTGGATTCTGGCGGTGCTTTCTACCATCACCGTCGTCCACCGGGTTACCTATACTTATTCAAAAACCAAACACCTGGCGCCTATCAGCTGAGCAGGACATAAACTGAGCGGGGCTTGAATCCCTATCGCTTCCCATTCTTCCACTCTGCATACGAGATCCGGGGGATGGTGATGAACGCGTCTCGGGTCTTTACGTAGTTTCCCAACCCATTCATGCGGCCGATCGAGTGCAGCTCCTCCGCCTTCACATAGGGCCCTTCCAGATCGATGAAGCGGTCTTCCACGTAGATGGCGACTACCCGGCCAAGGATAATGCGCGACCGGCCGATCTCCATGGTAGTGAACTCCCGGCACTCTAAAGCCGCGTGAGCTTCGGCCAGGCGGGGCACTTTGATCTTTTCAGATGGAACTGTGGTGAAGCCTGCGAGCTCTACCTCGCTCATCTCCTCGGGAAAATCGGTGGCGCAAATGTTCATCTGGCTGGCGATGTCCTCGGTGACAATATTCACCGCGAACTCGCCCGTGCGCCGGATATTGCGGGCCGTATCCTTTGGAGCGAATGTCTCGCTCGACCGGTTGGTTACGCCAACGCCGACAATCGGCGGGTCGGTGCAAAGGTAGTTATAAGCGCTGAAGGGAGCCGCATTCAGGTGACCTTCGGCGTCCATGCTGGTAATAAGCGCAATGGGCCGCGGCGCCACCAGCCCTACCAAGAGCTTGTATGCAAGGCTGCCGGGAGATTTCTCCAGGTCGTAATTCATGCGGACGCTGCCTCGCCTAGCAATTCACCACCATCACTGAACAGCCACTCCTCGCCGGTTTCCATTGCACCAGGAAGCTAGTTACAGAGGAGGACTGCATGCGGCGCATTGCTTCAAACTCGCCGCTCTTCTGGCTGTAAAGCAGCTTGCCGTCTTCGCTCAATACGGCGAGTGCGGGCACGCCCTTTTCCAACGGCACCTGGTATTTCCTGGCGAGGGCGACATTCTCGTCCATCTGGCCAATATTGATGTCGACAAGCACAAAGTTGGCGTCAAGAATCGGCTTGTTCGCTGGATCGTGAAAGTAGATATCCAGAACCTGGCAGTCGCCGCACCAGTTGCCCCCGAAGTCGAGAAGGATCCTTCTGTGCGTCGCCGCAGCGGTCCTCAGGGCAGCAGCCAGTTCGGCCTTGGCCTGACCTGGATCCGGATAGATGTCGTGGGTGGCCGAGTGAGCCGTGCCCGCTGCCAGAGCCAGCAGTGCGGTAACGGCAGTCAGTTTAAGTCTATTCAAAGTAGGGCTCCTTGCTGGCTGACTTCAGTCTGCCACAAACCCAGACAGCCGCGCCATGGACAGCCGTACCATTTTGATGACCCGTTTCCAACGGGGTTGCATTTACTCTTGAAACTGAGTGAAAAACTCCACCGAGCTGCGGAAGACTCTTGAATCGGCAAAGTTCCCTGACTTGGGAACGATGATGGAGGGCTACGCGCGTGCAGCAGCGGAACTGGGCCGCACCCAGTTTGGCCAGAAGCTGGATTTCACGTCTGAATCGATCGACGGTCTCGACGAGATCCTGGTGCTGGTCAGCGAAAGCCCAGAGCTCGATGTAGATTTCGAAGTCCGTCTTTGGGGTAGCTACCTTGGCGAGGTGCTGCGCCAGCGCTACGCCGGCGCATGGGAGATGACCCAGTATCCCGGAGGCGTAGCGGCGGTTCCAGCGGTTGACCTGCGCGGCTCACGTCTCTTTCCCCTCATGAAGGTCTATCGCCGCCTTACCGAAGGCGAAGAGGAGGACCTTCGCACCTTCTATTCGATGGTCACCGAGCGCCTGGGGAAACCTGCGCAGGTCAACTGACGATCAAGGCAAAGTTGGTGATCTGCGGCACTCGAGTAGGGCCGTTTCCTGCGCGGGGATATGGTTCTGTGCGACAATATCCAGTGAGCATGTGTGCCCGCAATTCAGGTACGCGGAGGATAAATCAATGGGCGATCTACTTCAGCCATGGCATCTGATCGTGTTGGCGGTGGTTGCATTTCTACTGTTTGGCGCCAAGCGGCTGCCGGAGTTGGGCAAGGGGCTGGGCGAGGGCCTGAAGGGCTTCAAGGAAGGGATTCGGGGCATTTCCGATCCACCTCCGCCGGCGCAGAATGTCCAGCAGAGTGCTCCTCCTCCGCCACCAGCCGCGCCGGTCGAGCCCCAGATTATCCGCAAGGACGGATGACCGAGCCCCCCCCAGGCAGCTCAACCTGCCTAACGATGCAACCGCTCTGGAATATCGGGTCTGGAGCATCTGGTTTTCATAGCAGAGACACAAAGGCCTGTGCCCCCGCACGGGCCTTTGCGCGTCTGGAGAAGAGCACCAGTCCTAAGCGCTCAGCAGCATCACCGCGCCCAGCGCCAGCGCCATCCCGGCAATCTGGCGCCGTGTAGGCCGCTCGTGCAGAACCAATCCAGCCAACACAATCGTGCCTGCCGGGTAGAGCGAGCACACGACCGCGGCCACATCCAGACGTCCAAATTGAGCGGCCCGCAGATAGAACAGATTGCCGAAAGTATCCAGCATCCCAGCCAGCACCCCGGTTTGCCAGAATCCCTTCCATGGCCTCTTCGGCGGCACAACCAGGATTACCAGCACCATGGCCAGGCTCCCTGCGGCACGGGCTGAGGTCATGGTCCACAGCAACCCGCCGCCGCTGGCCATCTTGAAAAGGATTAATTGGGTGCCAAACAGTGTCCCAGCGAGCGCCCCCAAAAGCAGGGCCGCCGGGGGTGAAGCCGGAGTGTTTTTAGCCGGCGAATGTGTAATCAGCCAGATAGCCGTCAACCCCGCAACCAGTCCGACCATAGTCAACTGGCTCGGCAGGCCATCATGAAAGAGTGAATAGGCAACCGGCACCAGTGCGGTCAGCAGGCCGGTGAGCGCGGCAGTCAGTCCCATTGCCCCCATGGCCAGCGCACGGTAAAAGATAGCGAGTGCAAGCGACCCTTCGAAGCCGCCCACCAGGGCGTAGAGCAGCGAGTGCATTCCCGGCGGGGCCAGCCGGATGCCCAGGCAAAGAGCCAGCAGCAGCAGAAAGGAGACAATGTGGCCGGAAGCGACCACAAGCATGGCGGGAGCGCGTCGCGCACCCAGGCCGCCCACGAAATCGGAACCGCCCCACGTAGCGGCCGAGAGTAGCCCAAGCCCGGCCGAGGAGGCTCCCGAGGCGTTCATATGATGCTTGTCAGGCCAGAACTCGGCGGCCTAGGGCCGGTGACTCTGGGATCTTTCACGCTATCGATAGTCCTGACCGGAGGGATAATAGCCCTTCTTGGCGATTACCTCCAGACCGGGGCGATCGACGTGCACTTCGATGGAGCGGTATTTGCTGTCGTAGATGGATTCGTGACTCAGGTAGCCAAGCGTGTACTGGTTGCGCGCCTCGCTGGCAATCTTCTCGTAGCTCTTCTCGATGCCGTTCATGCCGCGCTCTGAGTCAAGGTCGCCGCCTGTCGCATAGGTGTACTTGAAAAGAATGTTGTCGTACATCGTGAAGGGAAGGTGGAGGCGGCTCACATAGCCCTCGCCCCAGACTGCAGATGCGCCCACGCCGGTTGCATAGAGCGTGATCTTGTTGGTCTGCAGGTAATGGATGACCTCGCGCAGGGTAGCTTTGCTGCCATACTCTTTGCCATCCGAGACCACATAAATGATGCGGCGACGCTCCTTGGGACGGGTGGAGAGTTCCTTGGCAGCGGAAAGGATAGCGTCGTTGAGTGTGTGAATCTCTTTCGGAAGGGAAATGAAGTCGCCGTTCCCCGCCGAGCGCCCAGGTTGCAAATTGGGGTCGACGCAGTTGCCGTTTTCGCGGATGTTGCAGCCGGCCAGTGGGCCGCTGTTGATTGGTACCTGTTCATCCGCGCCGGTCGCCTTGGCCAAGGCCAGCACCGCAGGCAGGCGGTTTCCTTCAGCGCCGGTAAAGCCGGTCCATTCTTTGGCGCCATTGTTATAGGTAAACACCGCAACTTCGTCGTAGGGCGTGAGCGCGCCCTGGATAGCGCCCAGCGAATCGTTCACCTTTGCCATCACGTCCGAAGTCAGGCTCTGGTCGATCACGAAAGCTATTGAAAGCGGCGCCGGATCCACACTGAACGTTCTGAGCGCCTGGCGCACGTTGTTCTCATAGACCTTGAAATCGCGATAGGTGAGTCCGGCCACCTGGCTGCCCTTTGCGTCTTTTACAATCACCGGAACTTCAACGTAATTCACGTTCACGACATATTTCGTAATCGCAGCAGCGCCTTGTTCCGGAGGAGCGGTCTGCACATCATCCTTCACCTGGTTCGAAGGGGGCACGCTCGAAGGCGGTTGGTCGCTGGGCACTCGATCCTGCTGCTGGGACGGATTTGCGGTCGGCGATGTCGGGCCGGTCGGGGCCGAACTCGAATTCCCTGAAGAATCGGATGTGGAGCCGGGAACGCCCTCTGCGCCCTGGCCGGGCGTAATGGGCCCATTTACGCCAGATAGCGGCGGAGCCGTCTGGGGAGCTGGGGCATCAGGTACTGCGGTTTGCTGCGTTTGAGCCAAAACGGCCGGGCTCAGATATAAGCTCGAATACAGGCTCGAACTGAGGAGCGCCGCCAGCGCCGTTGCTGCAGAACCAAGCTTCACAGGTATTCGATCCTCCCAGACCGCTGAAAAAGGCCGTCCAACAGCCCGCGGATGCACTCCACACTGGACTTGGAAACCAGTAGGACTGCACCTGTCAGAGTATCAGACGCGCCACCGCCCGGCAGGTTGTCCAGCGCCTGATAAAGAGATCCGGTATGCTCTCTTAGGTGTAACATTTTCGTCTAAGTGACAAGCATGAGAATCCGTCCCAGCGTGAGCACCCGTTTCGCAGTAGTCTTCGTGTTTCTCGCCCTCTTGGGGTTACCCATGGCGGGATGGGCTCAGCTTGCTCCCTCTCCGGACGCACCGCCTGTCAGCACTGCACCGGCACAGTCAACCGATGAAACAGCGGTTGCGACCCTCAAGATGAACGTCAACCTGGTCGACCTGTTTTTCACCGTCAAGGACAAGAATGGGGAGCCGGTACCGCATTTGACCAGGAATGACTGCTCAGTGCTGGAAGACAAGGTGCCACAAACGCTGAAAAACTTTGTGGCCGAAACCGATCAACCTCTCACGCTCGGGATTCTGCTCGACACTTCGGGAAGCCAGCAAAATGTGCTGCCACTGGAAAAGGATGCCGGGAGCCAGTTTCTTGAGCGCGTGCTCAAGTCAAAGGATGAGGCTTTTTTGGTCTCGTTCGACGTGAACGTTGACCTTCTGCAAGACTTCACGAACAGTCCACGTCAGCTCTCGCACGCCATGAACAAGGCCGAAATCAACACTGCGGGCGGCAATGGCGGATTCGGCATTCCCGGGGCAGGAGGGGGAACGGTTCCCACCGTCGGAGATCCCAAAGGGACCCTTCTCTACGATGCGATCAACCTCGCCGCCAACGAAAAGCTGAACCAGGAAACTGGCCGCAAGGCAATGATCATTCTGACCGATGGGGAAGATGAGGGCAGCCGCACGAAGATTGGCGATGCAATCGCCGCGGCTCAAAAATCCAACGTAATTGTCTATGTGATCCTCATAGCCGATAGAGGTTTCTATGGCGGGTTCAGCATGGGCTACAGCGGCTATTCGGCGGCAAAGAGGATCTCCGACGAAACCGGCGGCCGCCTGATCGACGTGGGCAACAATGGCAAGAAGTTGGAAGCAGCCTTCCAGCAGATCGAAGATGAACTGCGCACCCAATATGTGGCCAGCTACACTCCCAGCAATATCAAGCTCGACGGAACGTTTCGCCGCATCGCGGTGCAATGCAATGGGGATGGGCTGAAAGTGCAGGTCCGCAAGGGCTACTACGCTTTGGCGCCACAGGAATAGATTATCCGTCGCTCATTGCGATCCGCCGGCAAATGGAATGTCGGGAATTATTTACACGCATCAGGAAGAAACTCCACTTAAAGACAAAGTTAAATCGAGCGGCGGGGTCAGTGTTTAGAAATCAACGGTAACGCCGGATCACAATTCAACTTCTTATAGATGCGGTCGTTATGAAGGACTCCGAGTTACCTTCGTTATCCCCTCATTCCTCTCTCTGGCACAGCACTTGCAACCCTCCGAGCATCCTATCTGGGCATCATCCCCGCCGGTTTGGCCGGTACCCGGATGTTCAAGGACGAACTAATCGGAGGATCACGTCATGAAGTTCCTTAAATTACTCGTAATGGCAATTTTTGCATGTGCAAGCCTTCCGCTCATGATGGCGCAGCAAGTAAACACGCAGACGCAGGAAAGCACCTCGGGCTCTGCAGCCGGATCCCATGCCAACCAGTCGGCAAATGCCGGCGCGAGCGCCAACGCAAATCCCGGACACGTCGAAGCCAACGGGTCCGCTTCAAGTTCGCTGTCTGCGGCCGGCAGAGGCCCGGCATCCGCGTCGGCCATCGGAGGGGGAGATGCCTCCGGCTCCGCGCAGATGCGGCCCGTGACCGGCGAACTTGAAGGCAAGCTGGATTCGAAGACGGCAAAGCCCGGCGACCGGATAGTGCTCAAGACCGACAAAAAGATGCAGACCGCCGATGGCACCCTGATTCCCAAAGGGTCTCGGTTGGTGGGGCACGTCACTGAAGTTCAAGCGCACGAGAAAGATCATGCCGAGTCGCAACTCGGCCTCGCATTCGATCACGCCGAATTGAAGGACGGTCAAAGCATGGCCATCCACTCGATGATTGAGTCGGTACAACCAAGTGCCGGCGCCATTGCGGGAGGCTCCATGGCCAATGAAGACGCTCTTGATGCCCCAATGGCAAGTGGTGGCGGTGGAATGGGCGCCGGTGCGCGCGGCGGCGGTCGTGTGGGTGGGGGTGGTTTGCTGGGAGGGGCCGTCGGTGGAGCAACTCAGACTACCGGCCGAGTGGGATCGGATCTTGGCTCTACCACCGGCGGCGCAGTCAGAACCACGAGCAATCTGAGCGGAGACGCTACCGGCGACCTGGCGCATGGTGTCAGCGGCGCAACCCAGGGAGCCGGATCTCTCGGAGCGCGCGCAACGGGACTTCCAGGCGTGATGTTGAATGGTGACGCTGCGGGATCTGCCTCGGGCATGCTCTCGGCTGCGAACAAGAATGTACATCTGGATTCAGGAACGCAGATGGTGCTGGGCATTTCGGCGGCGCGGTAAGCTACTTCCAAAGATGCTTCATAAGAATAGTCGAACGATTGCAGAGCGCAGGGACGGTGTTCGACCCCGTCCCTGTCTCGTTTTCAAACACTCGATTACCTAAGTCCCGGTACTTGGTAATCTGGCGCGTCTCATGGGTCTTCGCTAATATCGGCACGAGTAGGAAAAACTTGAGACTGTTCCGCAAAGTTTTTCCGCACGACGCACTCAGCGCCGAGGAGCCCGCCATGATCATTAACTGCGCACTCAATGAAAGCTATGAAATCAGTCCCCGGTTTCAGCGCACCGTCGAGGAGCGAATCGCGCGGCTCGAACGAGATGCTCAAAGCGACGAGTCGATCGTAGCGCAGCTCATCGATGGCGATCATATTCGCAGACAGATGCGGCTGGTTGCCTTGCAACGTGCAGAGGCGCTGCGCATGAGGTTGTTTCTCGATCGCGCCCGCACCCGTCTGCCCCGGCCGCTGATCGAGATTTAGCTGCGCGCGCAGTTATTCTCCAGCCTTGGCTGCCAGCGCTTCCGCGACCGCAATGTTCGGCACTAATTCCAGTGGAAAGCCGTGGCGCTGCTGCAAATAGGAAGGGTCGTTAAAAGCGATCCAGACTTTTCCGTCTCCATCTTGCCTGACGAGAATCTTGAGTGGGAGATCGATCGCAGCGCTCGGTGCAGCGAGCATGATGGGGGTTCCGGCCTTCGGACTCCCGAAGATAAGCAGCTTGGTAGCCGGCATCTTCAACCCCGCCTTTTTCGCTTCTCCGCTATGGTCGACAACGGCAAAAAGGGTCACACGCCTGGCTTCGAAAATTCCCTTGAGTTTTGCAACTGTCTCGTCAACAGAATGATTGCTCGGAATCTCGGTGATTCCCTTGCCGGTCGTCAGTGTCATGCATATCTCCCCGATCGGGGCATTTGCCTTTCTCAGCTCGCCCCGTTAGCGCCGTCTTTCTCCGCAGTTTTGGTTATGTCGACGGAGTGCCGCAGTTGTCAAGAATTGTTGCGCCCCGCGTTAAGTTTGTTGCGGTCACTGCCGTCTTGGGCTGTATCTCCCCTGGCAATTCAAATCAAAGGCGAACTGCTAACATCTCTCCTGACGGAGTGCTGAACGGCATCGCTGTCCGGTAATTGGCTGCCGGAACTGATGTGCATTGATCCCGAGTGCCATGGCTACGCTGGAGGCATGAAACTCTGGGACCTGGAAACGAAGACACTCGAAACGATCCTCAGCCTCAACTTGCGTTCAAGTTTTATCTTGGCGCACGCAGTCTTGCCGGCGATGCTCAAGCAGGGGTATGGGTCCATTGTCAATGTGGCGGCCAAAGCAGCAGTCGATCACGCTGCGGGCGCGGCCGGACATTCGGCTTCCAAGGCCGCCGCGGTTGCGCTCATGGATTCACTCGCCGCGGACACAAAAGGAACTGGGGTAAGAGTGAATTCCATCCTGCCGAGCATCTCGACACGTTGCCGAATCGGAAGGCGATGCCCAATGCTGACTTTTCCTTGTGGCCGAAGCCCCAGGACATCGCGCAGGTCATTCTGTTTTTGTGCAGCGGCATGGCCACAACGATTCACGGAGCATCGATTCCGGTTTACGGCAATAGCTGACCTGGGTCACAAAATCCGGGGATATGAACGCAGGTGCGCGAAGAATGCGTTCTGGCCTCGATTCTGCGACATTCTTTTTGGGAAAATGCCGTCGCTCACGATGCCGGAATGGGGATACAATCTACAAGACTCCTTCAGCACCACTTCGAATCGTTGATTCGACATTTAGCGTAATGTCTCTGTTTGACGTCTGCTCATTCTAAGACCGGTTGGGATGGCGGCGTAACGAGTAAAGCGGAATTCCGGCCACATGTTAGATATCTCCTTCAGTTTTTTAGGTTTGTACCCTCGGTACCACGAAAGTTGTTACCTTCGTTATTGAGCACTAGCACAGAACTGGGATTGCCCCGATTGCAATCGAGTAAGTAGCGTTTAAGATAGTTTTTCCCGGTTCCTCTTCAGTATCGTATCTGGGGTAAATGGGGGCTGTTCACCAGCAATTAGGGATGAAGCGACTGCCAAGTTCAAGCAGCTCGGGCGCTGGAGAGCAGTTGATGAAAGCTCTGTGAAAACTTGTCGGAATGCCGGGCGATACCAAGCCTTTTTACGGGATGGGCAGCGCTCTGCTGTTTGCCCACGTTGTAGGATCGAGACAAACCCAAGAACCTATGCCAGCAGTGTAAGCGGCTGAACATTAACTTTAGCGGTAAAAGCAGATTTGAAATCCCGATAAGAGACAAAACGCAGCACGTTGGGATTTCCCAAAAGGATGACCATGAGATCGATGAGTGTACGTAGTCTTTTCGCCTCCGTTTGCGCAATTGTTGCCTTAACCACTCTGAACGGTTTGCAGGCCAGGGGCCAGAATTTTTTGGCTTCAGGACAGGTGACCGTTGCAAGCAGGGTAACGCAGCCGATCGACGAAAGTGCCCGCATCGCCCTCAAAGGTACGGTGCATCCGCTCGCCAACGCGGCCAATGATCGTGGCGAGGCGCCAGAGAGTCTTCCTCTAGGGCGAGTCCACATGGTCCTGCGGCGAAGCGACAGCCAGGAAAAGGCTCTGCATCAGCTGATCCAGGATATGCACACGCCGGGCAACCCGAACTATCACAAATGGCTGACGCCGGACCAATTCGGCAGCCAGTTCGGACCTTCGGACCAGGATATTGCCACCATCGAGTCATGGCTTCAGTCGAAGGGTTTCGCCGTCAAGCAAGTCAATCCCGGCAGACAGACGCTCGAGTTCAGCGGCAGTGCCGGCCAGTTCCGCGACGCCTTCCATGCCACAATCCACCGCTATGAGGTCAACGGGAAAACTCACTACGCCAACGCAGCGAACCCTGAAATACCGGCGGCTCTTGCGCCGGTTGTTGGAGGATTCGTCTCGATCAACAATTTCTCGGTGAAGGGTGATGACGTCACTCTCGGCAAGGCCACCTATCAGCCATCGACGCACCAAGCAAAGGCTGAGTGGACGAATGCAAGTCCGGATAGCTTGCTGATTGCCCCAGCAGACCTAGCCGTGCAGTATGATTTTACCCCGCTCTATAATGCTGGATACACCGGAACTGGCCAAAGCGTCGCCGTCGTCAATGAATCCAATGTCGACGTTGCGGTGGTGAATCAATTCCGGTCAATGTTTGGCCTGCCTGTAAATCCGCCGCAAGTTGTGATTGACGGCAACGACCCAGGGATCGGCGGAATCAACGATCCAAATCCCAATGGCAATACCACTGAAGCCTATCTCGACGTGGAGTGGGCCGGAGCCGCGGCGCCAAACGCAACGATCTATCTGGTCATCGCCGGAGACACACCTTCCGAGTCGGGATTGTATCTAGCCGCGGAACACGCGGTGTACAGCAACATCGCTCCTGTCATGAGCTTCAGCTTCGGCTTATGTGAGCAGTATCTGGGCTCGTCAAATGCCTTTTTTAACAGCCTGTGGGAGCAAGCCGCCGCCCAGGGAATTACTGTTGTCGTTCCCGCCGGAGACACCGGCTCATCGGGCTGCGATTCCGACGAATTCGCAGTTAGCGGTCTTGGCGTCAACGGCATGGCCTCCACCCCGTACAACGTTGCGGTCGGTGGCACCGATTTCTATTACGGCCAGACTCCGACGGTTGCCAATCTGACCCCATATTGGGACCAGAACACAACCCTGCCGACTCAGGCATCCCTGTACGGATATATCGCTGAGCAGCCATGGAACGGCAGCCAATACGGACTTAATATCAACACCTTCACCAACGGCTCCTCGACGGTTATGGGCGGAGGCGGGGGAAAGAGCAGTTGCGCCTCTGGCAGCGGAGTGGGTACGAGCGGGGGCTGGGCTACATGCAGCGGCGGATATCCCAAGCCCGCCTGGCAGTCAGGCACCGGCGTTCCTGCGGACTCAGTTCGAGATATTCCCGACGTTTCCCTCTTCGCTTCAAGCGGCCAGAACGACTCCTATTATCCCGCCTGCGCCAATGATGGCGACTGCCAGCCTGTCGGAGCAGGCCTTCCTGTTCAAGTCACGGCGGTGGGTGGCACTTCCGTCGCAGCGTCGGTCTTTGCCGGCATTATGTCCATGGTCGATGAGAAATGGGGCCGCCAGGGGCAGGCTAACAACACGTTGTACCCGCTCAAGACACAGTATCCGACGGCCTTCCACGACATAACCCACGGCACCAATTCGCAACCGTGCAACATTGCAGCAACCACCGGCGGCGTGACTTCTTATCCGCCCGTGGATTGCATAGCAGTAACCAGTCCCTTCACCGTGACCGACCCGGGCTACGGCACTTCAGTAGAAGGTGAACTTGGCACCGGGACCACGCCTGCCTACAATGCCGCGGCTGGATACAACCTCGCAACCGGGTTGGGCTCCGTCGATGCCTACTGGCTGGTGTCTGAATGGGGCGTCGTTAAATTTGCCGCAACCACCACGACCCTGACCCCATCTTCCACCGCATTCGCCCACGGAACGCCGATCACCATCAGCGGCACCGTGACCGGCACAACACCGACCGGTCAGGTTGCCCTGATGACCGACAACCCGACGCCTTTGCAGGCCGGACTCACTTCATTCACTTTGGCGAGTGGCGCCTACTCTTCAAGTTCGGTCATTGACCTACCGGGCGGTACCTATAACATTTGGGGACAGTACAGCGGTGACACAAAGAATGCACCCAGCACCTCTACAAAGACAGCAGTCACGGTGACTCCGGAAGCAAGCATTCTTGCCCTTAACCTTACTGAGGTTGGGGGTTCGGATCCCTTGACGGCGATCCCCTATGGCGCTTCGATGTTGGCCTCGGTACAGGTTACAGGGGGCAGTTGCAGTATTAGTTGCGTCAGCCCCACCCTCCCGACTGGTACGGTGGCGCTACTCAATGGTGCGACGACTCTGAAGACCATACCAGTCAATCTCAATGGGACTGCCCAGGATGAGAGTCCTTACGCGGTGCAAACAGCAGCCTACCTTCTGTCCGCCAAGTATTCAGGTGATTCCAGCTACAACGCCTCCACATCCTCCACATGCAACGGCTTACCGGGCACCTGCAGTTTCACGGTTGTGAAGGATACGCCGACGGTCTCGTTGACCGTGAATGGAAGCGCCACGGGACAAGGTGTTTCCGGTACGGCGACAGTACTCACCATTCAGGTGGTGAACTCGAACTCCTACTCGAGTGCTGCCGCGTCGCCGACCGGAACCGTGACTCTGGCGGGGGCGCCTTCCGGCGTTCCGACCACTGCGACATTGGCGTACGCTGTGGCCCCCCTTAGCAATGCCGTGGAAGGTGTGGCCACTATTACATTCCCTGCAACTACTGCTGCCGGAACCTACCCAGTCACCATCAGCTACCCCGGTGACACGAACTACGCTGCCGTTCCGACTACGCCGATCAGTGTAACCATAGCCCCGGGAACCCTCCTGACTACGAGCACTACAGCAGTTCTGTCCACCCCGACAGTTACCACGACATCGCCCATAGCCGCGATCTCTGTCCTGGTGACTGTCGCCGACACGAGCGGCAGCGGTACTGTCGCGCCCACCGGCACGGTGTCTATTTTCTCCAACGGTGCGCCGACAGATGGGGGAGGTGGGGTTCCGCTCAATCCGTCCGCTTCCACAAGTCCTTATTCTGCTACGGCAGCGCTCACTTTTAACAGTCAGTTGCTGGGTCAGGGAGCCAACCTGATCACTTTTGTGTACTCGGGCGACGCCAAATACCGGGCGTCGACCACGACCTTGAATCTCACGAATCCTCTCTCCGATTTCACCATGAGCCCGCAGTCAGCTTCGGTTCCCATTTTGGCGGGGGCGAATGCAACTGATCCAATCTATGTAACTTCGAAAAGTGGGTTTGCTGGTGCTGTGACCCTCACCTGCACGGCGCCTACGGGCACGACCTGCTCGATTACAACTCCGGCCACGCTCACCAGCGGCGGCAATGCTACCGCGACGCTCACCCTTGGCGCACCATCCACCACGGCCAGCGGAAAGTACAGTGTTGTGGTCACCGGAACTGATTCGACCGGGAACTACATCCACACTCTGGGCATCCAGGCTGCTGTAAGCGGGCTGCTGGCCATCACCTCGCCAGCCACGCTGCCGGCAGGGACTTATGGAACAGCTTATGCCCAGACCCTGGCGGCCTCGGGAGGTTCCGGCGCGGGATACGTTTGGTCGCTCACGCCGACGGACACCACCAATCTCGCGGCTATCGGCCTTAGCCTCAACTTAACAACAGGCGTGTTGTCCGGCGCTGCCGCTACACTCAAAGTGGGCAGTGTAACCTTCGCCGCGACGGTGACGGATTCCTTTAAGAACACGGTGACGAAAAGCATCACGGTGACCATTAATAAAGCCGCGCCCTCCATCGGCTGGGTAACGCCTGCGGCCATCACCTATGGAACGGCTCTGAGTACAACCCAACTCAATGCAACCGCAACAGTCCCTGGAACGTTCGTTTACACCCCAGCTCTAGGTGCCGTGCCAGGAGCAGGATTGCAGACGCTTTCGGTGACATTCACGCCGACCGATACGACCGACTACAGCACGCCGTCTGCGGCTACGGTGACGCTAACGGTCAACAAGGCGACGCCAACGGTTACCTGGGCAGCGCCTACGCCGATTACGTACCCCACAGCGCTAAGTGCAACCCAGCTCGATGCGAGCTCGGGCGGAGTTGCCGGAACGTTCGTTTACACCCCGCCAGCCGGCACGGTGCTCGCAGTTGGATCACAAACGCTTTCGGTAACATTCACGCCGACCGATACGACCGACTACAACACACCACCTTCACCCTCGGCTACGGTGACTCTAACGGTCAACAACAAGACGACGCCAACGATCACCTGGGCAACGCCCGCGGCGATCAGCTACGGCACAGCGCTAAGCGCAACCCAACTCGACGCGAGTTCGGGCGCAGTTGCCGGAACCTTGGTTTACACCCCGCCACTTGGCACAGTGCTTGCAGCTGGATCGCAGACGCTATCTGTGCAATTCACACCAACCGATACGACCACTTACAACACCGCCTCCGCCACCGTGCAATTGACGGTCAACAAGGTTACGCCAACGATCGCCTGGGCAACGCCCGCGGCGATCACATACGGCACACAGCTAAGCGCGACCCAACTGAATGCGAGTTCGGGCGGAGTTGCCGGAACATTCGTTTACACCCCGACTATAGGAGCGATGCTCGGAGCTGGATCGCAGACGCTATCGGTGCAATTCACGCCAACTAATACGGCCGACTACAACACGCCGTCCCCGGCCACGGTGACGCTAACAGTCAACAAGGCATCCCCCACCGTCACGGTAACGCCGTCCGCATCCGGAATCACGCCGGCGCAGGCACTGACGGTGACCGTAACCGTCAGCGGCACGGCGACCGGCACGGTAACGCTGACCGGCGGCGGTTACACTTCCGCCGTTACACCTCTAAGCGGCGGCAGCGTCCAGATCAATATTCCCGGCGGCTCGCTGGCGGCGGGCAGTGACACGCTGACAGCCAACTACTCTGGAGACAGCAACGATAGTCCAAACATCGGCACCGCCGTTGTTACAGTCACAGCGCCGGGCTTCACCATCACCGGCTCAGCGGGTTCCGTCGCCCCAGGTGCAACCACTGGAAACAGCTCCAGCATTTCAGTGGCATCGGTTGGGGGCTTCAGCGGAAGTGTGACGTTGACTGCCACCATCACGGGCCCGGCGGGTGCTCAGGATCCGCCCACATGGAGCTTCGGATCAACCAGCCCGGTGAGCGTTGCAAGTTCGGCACCTGGAACGGCCACGCTCACCATCTCCACGACGGCAGCATCGAGTGCCGCTATGACCGCTCCTAAACGTCCCGGCGTTCCCTGGTATACCGCTGGCGGTGCGATTCTGTCCTGCATCCTGCTCTTCGGGATTCCTGCTCGACGCCGTCGCTTCCTGAACGTGCTTGGTATGCTGGTGCTACTCTTGAGCCTCGCTGGCGGTATGATCGCCTGCGGCGGTAGCAGCAATAGCGGCACCATTAAGACAAACATTCCCGGCACCACGCCGGGGACTTACACAGCAACCGTCACTGGTACTTCGGGTGCGACGACGGCCACGGGTACGGTGACAATTACAGTGCAATAGCTACGGGCTGTACACAGGCTGCCACATCCTTTCAAGGGTGTGGCAGCCTGTGTTTTGCCGGACCCCAGCCATTTGAGACCGCCGCAATGTTGCGTTCATCGGAGTGGAATTTGAGGGTGATTCCCGAACCATCCCGAGTATGCACCAGGGGAGGCAGAGAGTGTTCCGCAGTTGTTTGGTTTGTTATTTAATTCTTTAGATATATGGTAGGCACGACTGGACTCGAACCAGCGACCTCTTCCGTGTCAAGGAAGCGCTCTAACCAACTGAGCTACGCGCCTGAAAAGCAACATGAAGTAGTTTAACAGGATTGGAGCGACGGGGAAACATGGGACTGCGGCTTCAATGGCCGATGCTGTACCATCGTTGACGGGCGCGTGATTCCTTTCCGCCCGCGGGCCCCGATCCAAACTGCAAGAGGCGGCTCGGCCCGTCAATTTTCCTTGGGGCTGCCGTTTTCTGTGCTGGTTCGGGAATTCGTTTTGGACTGGAATTTCGTGCCGAAATCTACTGTGCCTCCTGAATCCACCATGCACGACGATCCAAACCCACGACTGAATCCGTTTCGCACGGCTCCCAATCTGCTTACGCTGTTGAGGATCTGTCTCGCGCCATTTCTGGTGGACGCCATTCTTGAGGGGAAGTTTGCCCTAAGCTTCGGCCTCTTTGTGGCTGCAGGATTGACCGACGCACTCGACGGCCTTCTGGCGCGCATGCTCAAACAGCGCACCATGCTCGGCCACTATCTTGACCCGGTAGCAGACAAGCTTTTGCTGAGCACCATATTCCTGGTGCTGATGCACGAGCGCCTGATTCCCACCATGGTCACAGTGCTGGTCTTTGGCCGGGATGTGGGGATATTGCTTGTGTCGGCGATCCTTTACGCTGCCGTAGGGCGTCGCGAGTTCAAGCCCAGTATTTTCGGCAAAGCCAACACGTTGGCCCAGGTAAGCGCAGTGGCCTCAGTGCTGCTTCACCAGCTCACGAGTGCGTCGTGGGTTGTGATCTTTCGCATGCTCGCTCTCGACGCCACGATCGTGCTGACGGTGGTATCGGGGCTTCATTACGCATGGGCTGTGTCGCGCCGCGGAAACAGTCATCTGGCGCCCAACGGTTCCGTCGCAAAGCATTAGCGCGTCCAGCGCGCAGCGTTATGCGTCGTCGGAAACGTCCTCTGTTTCAGCGGTTTCTTCAATCTCCATATCGCGGAACTCTTCGGAGTCAAAGACCTCGCCACACTCCAGGCATTCGACATATTCCGTGTCTTCATGCCGGGAGACTATTCTCACCCTGGGATGTCTGCAGGCGGTCGCCATCGTTCGTATTATCGGTTGAATTGGATGCTCTTTCCGCCAGATTGTAGCGATCTTTTCATCAAATTAAAACGAAAATTTGTCGAATTCTCCATCTTTTCTGACGATTATTCGGTAATGGACGCCCCACTCGCCTGACAAACTTGTAATCCCGACAGAATCGGTCGTATACTGAACACGGACCGAAGAAGTCGGATATTGAATGCTCAAGCTGACCAAAAAGGCGGACTACGGGCTGATGGCGCTCAAGTACCTTGCCGAACATCCGGAGACGACCGCCCTTAGCGCCAAAGACGTGGCCGACGCCTATGGCATTCCCGCCCAGCTATTGGCCAAGATATTGCAACTGCTCACCAAGCACGGGTTACTGCGGTCTCACGCCGGTATGAATGGTGGATACGCACTGGCGCGGGATGCACGCGAGATTTCAGCCTACGAGGTGATTCACGCCATTGATGGGCCGTTTTTCATTACCTCCTGCACCAAAGGAGACAAGTCGTGTGAACTAACGCCGAGCTGCACCATCAAGGAGCCGCTCGCGCGGGTAAACGAGACCATTGCCGGAGTTCTGAAAAGCATCAGCATTCAGGACCTGGCCGAACACGAGCATCCCGCTGGACGCGCTCGCGAGTCGAGCGGGTTAGTGGCGTTGACGTTGTAACGAATATTGAGACAGCCTTTCTTCTCCGCACTGAGCGGAGTAAAGCGTTGACGAGGATGGAGACCCGAATGAGTACCGTGACCACCAATGTTGAAGTGCCAGCAGGCGTGAACCTGCCGATCTATATGGACAACCACGCCACCAGCCCGATCGATCCTCGGGTTCTGGAGGCGATGATGCCCTATTTCACCAACAAGTTTGGGAATGCGGCCAGCCGCAACCACTCCTTTGGATGGGAAGCCGAGCAGGCCGTGGAAACGGCGCGCGAACAGATTGCAAAGCTCATCGGCGCCACTGCCAAGGAGATCATTTTTACCTCTGGAGCCACCGAGAGCAACAACCTCGCGATCAAAGGTATTGCGGAGATGTATCGTGAGCGCGGCAACCACATCATCACGCAAGTCACCGAACACAAGGCCGTGCTGGACACCTGCAAGCGCCTGGAGAAGTACGGCTACCGCGTCACCTACCTGCCTGTGAAGGCCGACGGTCTCATCGATCTCGAGGACCTCAAGCGCGCCATGGACGACAAGACCATTCTCGTCACCATCATGGCTGCCAACAACGAGATCGGCGTGCTGCAGCCCATTCGCGAAATCGGCAAGCTCTGCCACGAGAAGGGCATTATCTTCCACACCGACGCGGTGCAGGCCGTGGGCAAGGTCCCGGTCAACGTGCTGACCGACAACATCGATGTGCTCTCTCTCTCCGGGCACAAGATTTACGGCCCCAAGGGTGTGGGCGCACTGTATGTTCGCCGTCGCAATCCCAGGGTGCAGATCGCCGCTCAGATCGACGGCGGCGGCCACGAGCGCGGCATGCGATCGGGCACGTTGAACGTGCCGGGGATCGTGGGCCTCGGCAAGGCGTGCGAGATTGCCCGTGAAGAGATGGATACCGAGGCGGCATACCTGCGCGGCCTGCGTGACCGGCTGAAGGCGAAGCTGGAGTCCGAATTGGACTATGTCCACGTAAACGGATCATGGGAGCACCGCCTCCCCGGCAATCTGAACATGAGCTTTGTTTATGTCGAGGGCGAGTCGCTGCTGATGGGCATCAACGACGTTGCGGTCTCAAGCGGGTCGGCCTGCACCTCGGCAACGCTTGAGCCATCTTATGTTCTGAAAGCGCTTGGGCTCGGCGACGATGTGGCGCATAGTTCGATTCGTTTCGGGTTGGGCCGTTTTAACACTCAGGCCGAAGTAGACTATGTAGCTGCCAAGGTGATTGACATTGTGAAGCATCTGCGCCAGCTTTCACCGCTCTACGAAATGGTGCAAGAAGGCATTGACCTCACCAAAATCCAATGGGCGGCGCACTAGGCAAAAAATGGAATTGATGGCATCGGTGGGCAAGCCTGCCGAATCTAACAGGAGTAACGCGGCTTCCCCGCGGGAGGAGTAACAAGATGGCGTACAGCGATAAGGTAATCGACCACTACAACAATCCGCGCAACGTGGGCCAACTGGATAAGAGTTCCACGGAAGTGGGCACGGGCCTGGTGGGCGCACCCGAGTGCGGTGACGTGATGCGGCTCCAGATCCGCGTGAACCCGGAGACGCAGGTCATCGAAGAAGCCAAGGTCAAGACCTTCGGCTGCGGCTCGGCAATTGCCAGTTCTTCGCTGGCCACCGAGTGGATCAAGGGCCGCACGGTTGATGACGCGCTTGCGATCAAGAACACCGACATTGTGAAAGAACTGTCGCTGCCGCCGGTGAAGATCCACTGTTCGGTTCTGGCTGAGGACGCAATTCGCGCAGCCATCGGCGACTGGAAGAAAAAGAACGGCGTCGCGGAAGCGGCTCCGGCAACGGCGACTGCTGCACAGTAAAAGGCTTCCCCTTTCCGCAAAAGGGCCGCAGTCATCGCAGCGGCCCTTCGGAGATCGGGGAAATGAAAAGGCAAGTATGGCGAACATGGTAACGATCGAATCGAAACCGGCCGAAGGTGCGTTTGCTGCTCCTGCCCCGGCAGACGCGAAGCCGGTATCGGCGGCTGGCGCGGGGCCCGGTCAGGGCCTGCAGCTCACGGAGCGCGCCGTCAGGCGCGTGCGCATCGCCATGGCCAAAGAAGGCGTGTCGCCGGAGGAAGGCGGGCTGCGGTTGGGCGTGATGGGTGGCGGATGCTCGGGACTTTCTTATTCCATCAAGTTCGATACGCAACCACGTGAGCGCGACCGCATCTATGAGTTTGACGGCGTGAGGGTTTTTGTCGATCCGAAATCATTCCTGTACCTGCATGGAATGACGCTGGATTATGAAGAGACGCTGATGCGGCAGGGATTCAACTTCATCAATCCGAACTCCTCGCGATCCTGCGGCTGCGGTTCGTCGTTCTCTTCGTAAGCCTGCCGCTGGAGTAAGCCATGTTGAAAGTTCTCGATTCGGCAGTACCGGTTGCATGCTGGTCGTGCGCCGTTGCGCACAACGATGTCACCTTGTTCTGTCCGCATTGCAGCAAGATTCAGCCGCCTCCTGGCGGCGATTATTTTTCCGTTTTTGGACTGGACCCGCGGTTGAATCTGGATTTGGCGGCGCTCGAGCACGAGTTCCATCGACTCAGCCGCAGGGTGCATCCGGACCGCTTTGCCCGTGCCGGGGAGAACGAACGGCAATGGAGCCTGGCCGATACGGCGCTGCTCAACGACGCTTATCGCACGCTGAAAGATCCGCTGCACCGCACTGAGTACCTCTTGAAGCTGCAGGGCGCGGAGATTGGCGAAGAGCATAGCGGAAAAGACCGAAAAGATCCATCCCGAGTCCCCGCGGACTTGCTCGAGGAAGTCTTCGAGTTGAACATGCAGCTTGAAGAGATGCGCATGGCTTGCAAGATGGGCGAGACGGACCTTGAGCTACAGGTGAGTCTCGAACAGGCAAAACGCAAATTCGACGGCTTGCAGGATGAGGTGGATCAGGACCTGCGCAAACGGTGGCAGGCATGGGACGAGGGCGACGAAGCAATTCGCAAGAAAGCTGAAAAGATTATGGTGGCGCTGCTCGACCGCAGGCGCTACCTTAGCAATTTGGTCCGCGACGTGACCGAAACATTGGGAGCTGAATAGACAGGCATGGCGGAATCGAACTCATCTGGCCGCGTTGTTGGAATTGACTTAGGAACCACGAATTCTCTGGTCGCTTATATGGAGGGCGATGCGCCGGTGGTCATTCCCGGCGTGGACGGCTCCAACCTGGTGCCCTCAGTTGTGGCGCTTGATCCCGTCTCTGCCGAAGGGGGCCGTCCCACAGTAACCGTCGGCAACAGCGCCCGCAAGGCGCTCATCCAGACGCCTGAGCGTGTCATCTACTCCGTGAAGCGGCTCATGGGCCGCGGTATCGAGGAAATCCAAAGCGAGCTGAAAATGTTCCCCTTCCGTCTCGCCGACGATGTCGAGGTTGGCGAGGTTCCGCGCATTCAACTTGGCGAACTCCGCTTCACTCCGCCGGAAATCTCTGCATATGTTCTTCGCCAGCTCAAGCGCAACGCCGAGCGGTTCTTCGGGGCGCCGGTTACGCAGGCCGTCATCACGGTGCCAGCCTACTTCAACGATGCGCAGCGCCAGGCGACCAAGGATGCAGGCCGTATGGCGGGACTGGAGGTTTTGCGGCTCGTCAATGAGCCCACCGCAGCCGCACTTGCTTATGGTCTCGATCGCGCCAAAGCGGGAACCATTGCCGTCTACGACCTGGGCGGTGGTACCTTCGACATCTCGATTCTCAAACTGCGCGACGGCATCTTTGAAGTCCAGTCCACCAACGGAGACACGCATCTGGGCGGCGACGACATCGACAACCTCCTCCTCGCTGTTGCACTCGACGAAATCTACGCCGAGCATGGTGTCGATCTGCGCAGTCATCCCGGCGCCGTGCAGGCTCTCCGCAAAGCCGCTATCGAAGCCAAGATCCGCCTCTCTACCGAACCGTCCGCGACCTTCAACATCGAACTGCCCAATGGTGACCGCTATCAGCGCGAAATTCCGCGCGCGGTCTTCGAGCTTCTTATTGAGCCGGTGCTGGCACGAACGGCCGGTCCGTGCAAACAGGCGCTGACGGATGCCGGCGTTACGCCGGAAGAAATCGACGAATTGGTCCTTGTCGGTGGGTCAACCCGCATCCCTGCGGTCCGTGAGTTAGTCGACGATCTCTTTCACCTGAGGGCGCGCGGCAAAAAGCCGCACATTGAGCTCAATCCTGACGAAGTGGTGGCGCTCGGTGCAGCCGTCCAGGCGGACATTCTAGCGGGCGCGTCAAAGTCCACTGAAGAAATGCTTCTGCTCGATGTGACCCCGCTTTCGCTCGGCATTGAAGCGCTGGGCGGAACCGTAGCGCGCATCATTCAGCGCAACTCGACCATTCCTGCTTCGGCCACCGAACATTTCACCACGGGCGTCGACGGCCAGACCAACGTGGCCATTCACGTAGTGCAGGGCGAGCGCGAACTCGCCGCCGATTGCCGTTCGCTGGCGCGCTTCGACTTGAAGGGCATTCCTCCGATGAGTGCTGGAATGCCGCGCATTGAGGTGCGCTTCCTCATTGACGCCGACGGGATCCTCCAGGTCTCCGCGCGCGAGCAACGCAGCGGCCTGGCTGCCGAGATTGAGGTAAAGCCGACCTACGGCCTCACCGATGAGCAAGTCGAAGGTATGATTCTCGACTCCTTCGATCATGCAGAAGACGACTTCGCCAAGCGCCTTCTCATCGAGGCCCGCCTTGAGGCAGAATCAATCCTGTCGAAGGTCGACGGCGCAAGCAAGAGCCCGGCCTGGGGACAGTTAACCGGCGAAGAACTCTCAGCCATTCATGCGGCACAAAGCGGCCTGACCGAGGTCAAGGCGGGATCGGATGTGAGTGCCATTCGCAATGCAACGCTTGCGCTCGACAAGGCAACGCAGCGGCTGGCCGAATTGATGATGGATGCCGCCGTTTCGAGCGCATTGCGCGGCAAGACCATGAATGCGGCAGGCGAAGATCTGGACGAGGCCGTGACCGCACCTCATCCGATGGCCGCGGCGGAGTTCAAATAGAAGGTTTCAGCAAGCCAGCACGAGGAGTTTGGACTTATGAGCGAGACTACCGGAAGACCAATCCCACCAGAGAAACTCGTGCGCGTCACTTTTATGCCCGAGGGCAAAACGGTTGAGTTCGAATTCGGAACCTTGCCGTACGAGCATCACGGCAAGCCAATGTCGTTTCTCGACGTGGCAGAGAATTTCGGCATCTTTCTCGATCATGCGTGCGGCGGTGTCTGCGCTTGCACCACCTGTCACCTTTGGATCAAGGATCAGCAGGGAATCAGCGAAGCGGATGACGATGAGATCGACCGCATGGATATGGCAGCGGACCAGCAGCTGGAATCGCGCCTGGGCTGCCAGGCGGTCATTACCCGTCCCGGCAACTACGTCGTGGAAATTCCCAAGTGGAACCGTAACTACACCTCCGAGGGCAAGCCGCTCGCGATGGCGGAAGGAAAGTAAGGAGCAACAACCATGCCGCGCGAGATTCTATGGGCTGACGCCGAAGAGATCGGTATCCAGTTACAGGAAAAATTTCCGGAGGTTGATCCCCTTACCGTGCGCTTCACCGACCTGTACCGTTATGTCACCGAACTTGAGGGCTTCGCTGACGACCCGGCAAAATCAAACGAGTCGAAGCTTGAAGCGATCCAGATGGCTTGGCATGAGGAGTTCGAAGACGCAAAAGGCTAGGCGCCTTTAACCTGCCGTAGCGTGTTGCGAGATCGACAGCACATTCCCGTCGGGATCCTTGAACCAGGCCACCTTATGCCCTCCAGGAAATGTGCAGACGCCTTGCTCGTCCAGCCCCATATTTGGGTATCGCTCAAAGGCGATTCCTTTCCGGACCAGGGCCGCCATAGTGTTGGAGATGTCCTTGGTCTCCCAGCCGAGAACCGTGCTTGGCGCAGGAGTGAATTGAGCCGCCTTGCCAATGCGCAGCAAGACTACATTCATGTCGAAAACCAAGGCAACACCATCGTCTCGAAGGAAGGTAAAGCCCAGAGTGTCGCGATAGAACTTGAGGGCAGCATCGGGATTCTGAGTAGTCAGGAATGTGACAACGCTATCCATCGGAACCTCCAGTAAACTCCATGCAGGGAGCAAAGGAATACTACACCGTGGGCTTCATGCCGGGATAGATTCCGTGGAACCGGTGAGGCTCATTCCCAATCCCGCTGTTCGCTCCAGCCAAACGCGGCTTCGAAGTGTACAAACTCTTTCTTCTGTCCCGGCACAAGATACACGCTGATCACATCGAAACGGACATTCGGCGCTGCCGTCTGCGGTAGCTGGCGAACGTACTGGCGGGCCAGACGGCGCAGCATGGTGCGCTTGTGAGAGTCAACGGCCACTTCGGCGGAGGTGGCGTCATGTGCGGTGCGGGTCTTCACTTCAACAATGCAAAGCAACTGCCCTTGCCAGGCAATCAGGTCGATGTCGCCAGGCTGATGGCCGGGTGACCAGCGCCGCGCAGCCACAATGTAGCCCTTGTGGCGGAGATAGAAATAAGCGGCATCCTCACCCTCAATGCCGGTGACGAGATGCGCGGGAAGAGTCGAACTCCGCCGACGGTGCCGTGCCATCCACTTCAGGGCTGCCAGCCCTTGCTCCTGGCGTGCGATCCACATTTGAGAGAGCCATTCCATCGCAAACCATTCTCGCCGGGATGAGCGAAGAGCGCAAACCGCACTCTTCGCTCAAGACCCTGGACGACGTAAGCCAAGCTCAGACGGTGGCAGCTTCGAGCGCAGTGGCCTGCTCGAGTTCCTTCTCAACCAGGCTCAACGCCTCTTCGAGAATGTCGAGCGCCACGGTCGCTTCGTGTTCGTTGACGATAAGTGGAGGTGAGAGGCGTAGCGACGTCTCGCCGCATCCGAGCACCATGAGTCCACGCTCGAACGCCAGCGTCTCCACGCGACTGCGCAGCGCAGTGGCCGGTTCGCGCGTAATCTTGTCCCTCACCAACTCGATGCCGATCATCAGGCCGCGTCCGCGCACATCGCCCACCAGAGGATGACTTTGCTTCCAACCGTGCAAACGCTCGAGCATCAAATTGCCCACGCGCGCCGAATTCCCAATCGCTTCGCGTTCGATAATGTCCATGGTCGCCAGTGCGGCGGCGATAGAGACCGGATTGCCGCCGAAGGTTGAAGCGTGCGAGCCAGGAACCCAGTCCATAACCTCCGCGCGGGTCATGCAGATGCCCAGCGGCATGCCGCTGGCGATGCCTTTGGCGATGCAAACCATGTCGGGCTCGACGCCAGAGTGCTCGATAGCCCACCACTTGCCGGTGCGTCCGGCGCCGCACTGCACCTCATCGACCACGAGAAGAATTCCATGCCGGTTGCAGATGGCGCGCAATTCGCGCAGGAAGTTGTCAGGAGCGACCACGTAGCCGCCTTCTCCCTGGATCGGCTCGATGAAGACAGCCGCAACCTCCTCTGGTGGCAGAATGGTTTTGAAGAGTTTCTCCTCGATGTAGCGCGCGCAGCCCATGCTGAACGCTTCTTCTTCCTGCGCTCCGCCGGTGCAGCCGCGATACGCATAGGGATAGCGGATGTGCGTAACACCGGGAACAAGCGGCGAGAAGCGGCGCTTCTGTTGAGGCTTCGACCCGGTGAGCGAGAGAGCGCCCATGGTGCGGCCGTGGAATGCACCAAAGAACGAGATTATCTGCTGGCGTCCGGTGTGGTAGCGAGCCAGCTTCAGTGCGCACTCAATGGCTTCTGCGCCTGAGTTGCCGTAGAAAAACTTGTGCGGCCCCGGCATTGGCGCCACGGCAGAGAGCCTCTTCGCCAGATCGGTGAGAGGTTCGTTGTAAAAATCGGTTCCCGAAATGTGAATCAGCTCCGCGGCCTGCTTTTGGATTGCGGAAACTACCTCGGGATGGCAATGGCCCGTCGAGTTGACGGCGATGCCCGCGGCGAAGTCAAGAAACTCATTGCCATCCACATCGGTGATGCGAATGCCGCGGCCGCTCTTGGCTACCAGCGGATAAGAGCGTGTATAACTCGGCGAGATGAACCGTTCGTCCGCTTCCACTGCGGCGCGAGCCTTTGGTCCGGGCAGGGGACAAACGAGTTTTGGTCCGTATTGCGCATGAAGTTCTTGCTTAGTCATTTTGGAGTCTCCTCGGCAGATTCTGTTGTGCAGCCGGCGCGGCATGTATTGCCTTGACCAAAAAGAAGGAGGCGCGGCAGCGGATCCCAGTGCGCGGGACCATCCAGTTCCACTCGCCCCTGAGCATCAGCAACAAGTGGCGAGAAATGTGGGCGAGGATCTTCGCCAGCCTAGTATTAGTCGCTGGCGAAGAGACTAGGTCGAGTGCGGGTGGGCAGCACGCGCAGGTGCTTCCGAGGGCACATGAAGCGCGCGCGCGACCGTGACCAGCATCTTGTTGCCGGCACGAGAAGCAATCCTTTGGCAGCACGCATTTGCATGGAACCCCGCTGGACATGAGCATAGCACGCATCGACACCACATTCCAACGGATGCCCAACCCAGACGGCGAGCCCACCGTGAACCGCAGGCTCTAAGATCACAGTATCTCCATGACTGCTTCTTCATCCCACCCAGCCCGCGCAAAGCACACGGCAGCCACCACGGCATCCATTGTGCTTGCGTTTCTAAGCGTCTATTTCTTCTGGGGTTCCACCTACACGGCCATTCGCGTCGGCGCCGCCCAGATGCCGCCCTTTCTGCTCGCCGGAACGCGCTTTCTCATAGCCGGACTTATCCTCCTCGGATGGTGCCGCTGGCGCGGCCTGCAACTCAAGTTGCCAGCGAAGACCATGTTGATGCTCGGCTTGATCGGACTACTGCTTCTGGGTGTCGGCAACGTCTGCCTCATCTATGCGGAGCAATCTGTCTCCAGCGGTCTCTCCTCGCTGGTCTTTGCAGTCACCCCCCTCTATGTTGCGTGCTTTGAGATACTGCTGCCTACCGGTGAGCCCCTACCCCGCCGCGGCTGGTTTGGATTACTGCTTGGCTTTGCCGGACTGGCCGCGCTCCTCTGGCCTTCGTTGCATACAGGTCTTCGCGGCAATCGCACGCTTTTGTGGGCCATCGTCGCGTTGCTCGCCGGCGCGCTCTTCTGGGCCTTGGGCAGTACTCTGTCTCGTCATGTCCGGCTCAAGGTAGACGTCCTCGTTGCAGCGTCCTGGCAAATGATTGCTGCCGGAATCTTTGGAACAGTATGCGGTACCGCGCTCGGAGAATGGCCCCAGTTCCATCTCAACAGATCCGCGGTTGGATCGCTGGCTTATCTCGTCACCGGCGGCTCGCTGCTTGGCTACACCAGCTTCATCTATCTGCTGGAGCACGTACCCGTCGCCAAGGTCATGTCTTACACGTATGTCAATCCTGTGGTCGCAGTCCTGCTCGGAATTGTTCTGCTCCACGAGCGCCCGGTGGCGGCGGAATATGCGGGCATGGCCTGCATCGTGGTTGCTGTCTTTCTGCTGACCACCGCGCTGGTCAAAGCAAAAGGCGCTGCGCCGCCTATCGAAGAACTTGAACAGATGCCGGCGGAGTAATTCCCGCTCAGACAAACCTTACTTTAGCAGCAGCACCGATACCGCTGAAACAACTCCTCCCAGCGAAAAGATCATCCCGAAATACCAATAGATGCGGCTGTGCGTGAGCAGAGTCACCGAGGTGATTACGAGTCCGATTTCGAGGAGTGCTTCGGCCAAGTCGAACCGATTGGCGCGGGCCTCGGCCTGTTCTACTTTTGTTTCAAGCGCTTCGGCCTTTTCCTTATCGTCTTTGGTCTCATCGGTCCACTTGGCCTGGTGGTCGGCATAGCCCTTCGCAATCTTCGCCGCCGCGCTTTTGTCGGCAACCGTCACCACGCTCAGCAAATCCGCGGCCAGATATGTATCGTTGGACCGGATTTTGTGAGCCTGGTACTCGTTCCACTGGTCAGTGGCCTTGTTCTGGTCGAGCACCGCTTCAGTGTGAGTCCGATGGCCAAGCACAGTGGTGACGGCCACCAGTACGGCCAGCACACTCATGGTAAAGGCGACAGGGCGCAACGTGGACTCGTGTGAACCGTGCTCAGCGTGTTCCTGCAACTCATGAGCTTCGTTGGCTTCCATAAGAGACTCTCCTTGGGGAGATTTTGGTCGTTGCTACTTTCGTTTCCAGCGCACGCCGTCTTTGGAGTCTTCGATGACGATCCCCAATTCGGCAAGCTCGTTACGAATCTGGTCGGCGCGGGCAAAGTTACGCTGTTTTTTTGCCAACGTGCGCTCGGCAACCAATGCGTCAATCGCCTCGTCGGTGAGCGATTGGCGGGCCAGCAGTTCGGGGGCAACCTCTGCCAGTCGGCCGGCCTGCGCGGCCCATTCCAGGGCACGGCGCGTAGGCTCGGCATCCCGATCTTCCAACACATCGAAGACCGCGTCGAAGCTGGCCAGCACCGCGAGAATCGCATCTCGATCGCCAGCAAGCAACTGGCCCTGGTCGATCGCTGTGTTCGCGGTTCGAATCAGGTCGAAGATGGGCGCGCGCGCTTCGGCGGTGTTCAAGTCGTTGGCAAGCGCAGCCATGTAGTCTGCCTGCGTCTTCCTGGCGGCTTCCTGCAACGCAGGATTTTCACCGGCGGCAAACTTCCCTGAGGTGAGCCGATCGCGGAAGGTTCTCAGCCGATCGATTGCATTGGTAGCGTCAACGAGCCCATCGAAGGTAAAGTTGAGCTGGTGCCGGTAGGGGACCGAAATCAACGCCAACCGAATCGCGGAGGCTTTGTACCCCTTCAGCAGCAAGTCGCGCAAGGTATAGAAGTTCCCTTCGCTCTTCGACATCTTGCGCCCGTCGGCGAGCAGAAAACGAACGTGCATCCAATGGCGCGCGAAGGGCTTTTGGGTCGCGGTTTCGCTTTGCGCAATTTCGTTTTCGTGGTGGGGAAACATAAGGTCTTCGCCGCCGGCGTGCAGGTCGAACGAGTCGCCGAGATACTCCATGGCCATTGCCGAACATTCAATGTGCCAGCCTGGCCGGCCGCGCCCTATGGCCGTATCCCAGAAGGTCTCGCCGGGCTTGGCGGCCTTCCACAGTGCAAAGTCGCGGGCGGAGTCCTTCTCGTACTCGTCCAGATCCACGCGCGCTCCGTCTTCCATGCCGCTTAAGTCCTTCTTGCTCAATTTGCCGTACGCGGGAAAGGCGGAGAGGCGGAAGTACCAGCTGCCGTCTTCGGTTTGGTAAGCAGCGCCGGCGGTGGCGAGCTTCTGGATCAGCTCAACCATGCGCTCGATATGCTCGGTAGCGCGTGCCAACTGCTCCGGATGCTGGATCCTGAGCGCGTCAAGGTCTTCAAGGAACGCCTGCACGAAGGGTGCGGAATAATCCTGGATCGACACACCGGCGGCGGCAGCATTGCGGATGATTTTGTCGTCCACGTCGGTAATGTTCATCACGTGCCGCAGCTGCGTTCCGGTAAGCAGCAGGAAACGCCGCAGCACGTCGATCTGCAGAAACGTCCTGAAGTTGCCGATGTGGCCGTAATCGTAGACTGTTGGCCCGCAGGCATACATGCGCAGAGCCTTGCCGTCCTCAGCAAAGAGTGGGTCGAGTTGTCCAGAGAGGGTGTTAAAAAGGCGGAGGGTCATCGATCTTTCGTCTTGCCTGCAAAGGGCTTGAAAATCGGCAGTTTTCGGCCTTTTTGATTGTAACAAGCCCGAGATCGGGACTGCTGTTGCAGGCTCACGGCGCCGTGAACGCCCACGCTCTCTCAGATGCTCGGCCAGACCCGGGTGATTCGAGACATGGGGTCGAACTGTGCGAGCCCGCCAAGTCAACCTCTGCGAAGGCGGGTACGGGAAGGGCGATGGAGTCGGCCGGTGAGGCTTCCACAAAGGCTTCAAAAAGCCGCGCGTAGAGCGATTCGCGAGCGGCAATGTTACTGTTCCGCTCCCTGAGAAAGTCGAACCGGAATGCGGAGTATGGCTCAAGTTCGGCCAGGAACGCTTTCGTAAACAATGGTTGTGCATCAACCACGGCCATCAGGACGAGCGAGCGCCAGCTCATGCGCAAAAGATTCTTGAGCAGCTCTGACCCATGCGGCAGGCGGTCCATGCAATCGGCTACATGCTGGCTGAAATTGAGTAGCTGTATCACAAGGCTGTCGAGCGGATATCCCGCCGCAGCCGCACGCGTGAACAGGGTGACAGATCCGCGCCGGAGATCCTCGTTCACGTCCTGCAAATCGTCACCAAGTTGGAGCAGCACACCCCACTCGAATGCGAATCGGCTTTCCTTCTCGCTGAGCCAGGGTTGTGCCAGGCACGCGTCTGCGAGCACCGACGTCCCGCCCTTGGCACAAGTGATGCGCAGCAACTTATCGTCATCGATGCGGCATCCGAACCGGCTCTCGCTCCCGAGCTGCACGACGCTTTGCTCCTGCGCCCGATGAATCGCCAGCAGGCTATCGAAGATTTGTGGGAAACCGGGGCGAGGGTACTGCTCTTCGATTAGCTGAACCATTGCCCAGACCGCAGCTTCTTGACGATCCCTGACGGAAAGCATTCGACCGCCCAGACGCTCGCGAAAGCGTTCGCTGAAGAGAAGTTTGTCCGTCTTGGACCGAGAGGGATGGTCGAGATAATTGTCACTGTAAGGATAAAGCAGGCTGTAGGCGAGTAGCGACGGCGTGAGTTCCATCGGCTGGCCGAGCAATGCTTGCAGGCCGCATGCAGTCCATGCATTGCGACAGGCCTGGATGGTATCGGGTACGGTCAGGTTCGGATCAAAGGATCGCGCCCAGCGGGCAAGCTCAGTACCAACCCGCAGAAAGGTTCCAGTAAGCAATTCCACTGCCTCCGGCTTGAGATCCAGTGCGACAGCCGCAAAAGGCGGAAATGTGTCAACGATGCGCTGCCTGGCAAGACGCCGTTTGGCCGGAGTGCCGGGAACGTGCCGTGCCTCGCGCTCGACGTTGCGCAGGCCTGCGTCATAGGCTTTCTCGCGCTTGCCCTGCTCCAAACGTGAAAAGCACGGTAGTTGCGGCAGAGATCGCCCCGCGCATCCATTCCACACTTCGGCCGTCTGGGCAATCTGTTTCTCGACCCAGGGCCAACTGTAAAGTTGTTCCATCTTGATGAGAGTTACGCAAAGCGGTGGCGCTGGGTTCCACGACGTGTTGCGGACATTCTGAGGGAAATCTGATTTTAATTAGGCGTCTCTTAGATCGATTAGGCTGATAATCGTTTTATACCGTGCACGGTTGGAGCTGCGCGTGGACCTTGATTACTTTATTGTGGACGTATTCACCGAGACGGCCCTCCAGGGAAACCCTCTTGCGGTGGTCATGAATATAAGTGGCCTTGCGACCGAGCGAATGCAGTCGATTGCGCGCGAGTTCAACCTGTCTGAAACGACGTTTGTCGAGCGCAGGACGGCCGCCGTGGAGCAAGCCGAGGGCGTGCGGGTGAGAATCTTCACCGCGCAGGAGGAGCTCGACTTCGCTGGACATCCGACCCTGGGCACGGCCAGCGTCCTGAAGATTTATGCGCCGGAGACGCTTCAAGGCGACACTGTAAGGGTGGCTGAGAATGTAGGCCCCGTCCCGGTACGCTTCACCGGGACGGGGCTATTCGCGGAAATGACACAACGGGACCCCGAGTTTGGCGCCGAATTGGATGCTGCGGAAGTGGCGCGTTTGGCAGGGCTCGAAATCGAAGATCTGGATCCGGCGCTGCCGCCTCAGGTAGTTTCAACGGGAACCGCCTTCGCCATTGTCGCCTTGCGTTCGGCCGATGCGCTCGAAAGGTTGAGGGTCAACCAGCAGCAGGCGACAACATGGCTGCGCGAACGCGGTGCGCGTTGGTTCTACGTTTTAGGGCCGACGAGGAAACAAAATGCAGGCACTGAACCCGAGTGGCGGGCACGAATGCAGTTTTACGGTGGTGAAGACCCTGCGACTGGATCCGCTGCAGGATGTGCCATCAGCTACCTGGTGATGCGTGGCGCGACAAAATCTGGAACCAGAACGCACGTTCGCCAGGGAGTTGAAATGGGTCGCCCAAGCGACTTGTTTCTTTCTGCGCAGAAAGAATCGGCGACGGTCACCGACGTGCGAGTGGCGGGCAGCACTGTTCTTGTGGCAGTGGGGAAACTTTTCCTTAAGTGATGCACATGCTTTCAACAGGGAATCAACATGGCAACTTAAAGAGATTGTTAACGCTAGCTAATTTCCACTTGTTACACGGGGATTTTCAATTAGTTCTTCGCCTCACATTCCCTCTTCCCATGGGCGCCGGAGACCCGTACGCTTGCCATTCATAGCAGCAACTTAACGGTTGATCCAACTGAACTGTTGCTTCGGCAACAGACACTGCACCACACACTTGGTTTCTGACTGTGAAGGAAAGCTGGCCTGGCGTGGATCGCTTGCCGGTTGTCTTGTTGCGGGGTTGCGTGGCCCGCCTGGGATACACGCAACAACGCTCGACAACGGGGGTCACAAGGATTCCGATTAACAAGGCCATCTCCATCGCAGCCGATGGGCTCGACAACACAACAGGCAAACCCGCCAAAAGAGCGGGCGTGGCGACATGTTGCCGGGGCGAACGATGTATCAACATAGAGAAGGAGCGGTACCCCACATCATGCGTCCGAAGAAAGTAATACTCTGCGTAGACGATAACGAACAGGAACTTTCGGTAATGAGTTTCATGCTCTCAACGAATGGATACCGGGTGGTGCAGGCCACGAGCAGCCAGGAGGCAATCAGCATATTTGCCAGGTTGCAGGTTGACCTGGTGCTGGCGGACTACACAATGCCGCAAATGAATGGTCATCAACTGGTAAACCGGTTGAAGCAGATCGCAGGTCACGTGCCAATGATCTTGCTGGGCGACCCGAAGACGTTAGGCGGAGAGATCCACGCGGCCGACGCATTGCTGGCGAAGAAGCACTGCTCCTCCCAGGAATTGCTGGAACGGATCAAGGTGATGAGCGCCCGCAAGAGAGGTCCACGGAAGGGCGCGCTGCGCCACGCCTCTGCGGCGGAGCTGGCCGAAGCGTCGTAGGAGCTGGACAGTGGAGTCAGAATCTCTCCCGGAGAGTATCCTGGCTTCGCAGGTCTCGTCCAGGTGGACGAGACCTTGGCAAAGGGCTATCCCGGCTTGAATCTCTTGTTGACGAGTTCAACGGCAGAGGCTATTCAGCCTAACCCGACCTAACCGACAATCTTCTCTTGACGATGAGGGCCAGGTGTCGTCATACTCGCCAACGTGCTGAGTCTGGCAAATTTATCTCGCTGCCAGCGGCAGTAGGCATTTATGGATCTTGTCGTTATTCGTTTTCTTTTTGTCGCCTTGCTTGCTGGGGTATGTTATTTTCTTCATCCTTTTGGCATTCCAGCGGGGTGGATGGGCGCGGTAGCCGGAGCAACGGCTGCGGGCGCGGTAATCGTGTTCGAACTGCGGGTGCGAGCGCTTAGCCTGCGTCGGTTGATCGGGGCCGTGGCGGGCAGCGTGCTGGGAATCTTCGGCGCGGCGCTTTTCTGCCTGGTGCTTCGGTCGGCTCCGCTCGACAATACCAACTCGGCTGTGCTGCAGATATTTGTGCTGCTCCTGATGACCTACGTGGGTTTGCTCGTGGGCGCCAGCAAAGGGGATCTGCTGAACCCGGCGGCGCTCGGCACTATCTTCGCCACCGACCGGCCTTCGCGCCGAAGCGCCAAGGTGCTGGATACCAGCGTTATCATCGACGGCCGCATCGCAGATATCGCCGAAGCCGGTTTCATTGACGGCATGATCGTGGTCCCCGAGTTTGTTCTTCGCGAATTGCAAACCGTGGCCGACTCGACCGATGGCTCAAAGCGGCAAAGGGGCCGCCGTGGTCTCGACATGCTGCAGCGGATGCAGTCCAATGCAGCCATCCAGGTCCAGATCGTTCCCGACGATTTTCCCTCCATCCGCGAGGTCGACCTGAAGCTGCTGGAACTGGCCAAGAAGTGGGAGGCCAAGGTCGTGACCAACGACTTCAACCTGAACAAGGTGGCCCACCTGCACCACGTCGAGGTGCTTAACATCAACGATCTGGCCAATGCCCTTAAGCCCGTGGTCCTGCCCGGTGAGAAGATGACGATCGTCGTCCTTAAGGAAGGGAAGGAATACAACCAGGGAGTTGGGTATCTTGACGATGGGACGATGGTGGTGGTGGATCATGCCCGCAAGCTGATCGGCAAGAGCGTGGATATCTCCGTCACGAGCGTGCTCCAGACCGCCAGCGGCAAGATGATCTTCGGCAAACTCGATGAAAACGGCCGGAACGGCGAAGCTGCCTGAAGTACGGGGAGAGCGACGGAGTCCCGGGATGGACGACCTTCCAGTCGTATGCAGTTGCCCGAAGCTAAGGTGCTCCAGGCATGGGGATTGCGCTGCCTGCCGCGCCTCTCATCTGAACGCTCGGCGACCTCGCCCGCCTCGCTGCGAGAGAAAACCCAACTGGTTTCGAAGGTTTCTTGGCGCAGTTTCATCTCCAGGCAAGTGATTCGCAGGAATCAGCCGCGATCACGCAACCCGCTGAGGTGCGCTTTCACATCCGGCCATTCCGAGGCAATGATCGAGTAGCGAGCCGAATCGCGAGGCACGAAATCGGCAGCCATCCGATGCCCGCGCAATATTCCTTCAAACTTCGCCCCGATCCGCTCCATCGCGGTCCGCGAACGCTGGTTGCGCACATCTGTGTGCAGGCACACGCGGAGCATTTGCCACCTCTCAAATGCATAAGTAAGCATCAGAAGTTTGGCTTCTGTGTTGGCCGCCGTGCGGATGGCCGTCCTGCTAAGCCAGGTGTATCCGATCTCGCAGACATCGGCATTGGGGAGCCCGTGGCGTGCGTGACCCTCCGGCCATTCCCAACGATCAAAATTGAAAAAGCGCGTTGACCCGATGACCTGGCCATCTGAGAGGCGGATTGTGGCGAATGGCAGCACTCTGCCTGCACTGCGACCTGCGAGGGCGGTGTCAATGTAACGGGCGGCACCGGCTTTGCCCTGCGGAACGAGACTCCATTGGTAAAGAGAGGGGTCCACCGCGGCTGCAGCCACCAGTCCATCGAGATGGCCCCTGTCGAGCGGCTCCAGACGGACAAACTTGCCGGACAAAGTCACGCCTTCCACGCCAGGTCCCCTCAATTCAACACTCACTGTGCTTGCTCAATACTTCTGCATCTTCGGGTCGATCTCATCGGCCCAGGCAAGAATTCCGCCGGCTAGATTCGCGACTTTGGTGTAGCCATTCTGCGCGAGGAACTCGGCGATCCGCTGGCTGCGCGCGCCGCTGCGGCATTGCACAACGATCTCGCGATCACGGTCGATCTCTCCCAGGCGCTGCGGCACATCGTTCTGCGGGATCAACCTTCCGCCGATATTGGCGATCTGATACTCGTAGGGCTCGCGAACGTCGAGGACGAATACATCCTCGCCCGCGTCGATGCGCCGCTTGAGGTCCTTTACGCTCAGTTGTGGGATTCCGTTCTTCAAAGCTTTCTCCTCTTTCGATTCTGGCTTGATGCCACAGAACTGCTGATAGTCAATCAACTGTGTCACTGTCGGGTTTGCGCCACACACCGGACACTCGGGATTCTTCCGCAGCTTGAGTTCGCGGAATCGCATATTCAGCGCGTCGACAAGCAGGAGTCGCCCGGCGAGCGAATCGCCCTTGCCGAGAATCAGCTTGATGACCTCGGTCGCCTGAATCACGCCGACCAGTCCCGGCAGGATGCCCAGCACGCCACCCTCCGCGCAACTTGGCACCAGCCCTGGCGGTGGCGGCTCAGGATAAAGGCAGCGATAGCAGGGTCCCGTTTCGGTGGCAAAGACGCTGGCCTGCCCTTCAAACCTGAAAATCGATCCGTAAACATTCGGCTTGCCGAGCAGCACGCAGGCGTCGTTCACCAGGTAGCGCGTGGGGAAGTTGTCCGTGCCGTCGGCGACGATGTCATAGTCCTTCAGGATGTCGAGGGCGTTGGCGCTGGTGAGCATGGTCTCGTGCTTCACGACATTCAGAGCCGGATTGAGAGCCAGCAATTTCTCCTCTGCCGAGTCCAGCTTCTTGCGCCCAATGTCTTTGGTGGAGTGGATAATCTGCCGCTGCAGATTACTGGCATCGACGACATCGAAATCGACCAGGCCGAGCGTCCCGATTCCAGCCGCGGTCAGGTAAAAGGCAAGGGGCGAACCGAGCCCACCGGTGCCAACGCAGAGTACGCGGGCAGCCTTCAGTCTCTGCTGGCCTTCCATGCCAACCTCGGGCAGAATCAGGTGCCGCGAATAGCGTGATAGGTCGTCGGTGGTCAGCTCAGGAAGCGTGTTGGGGGAAGTTGTTGTGGCCATGGTTTCTATTCTCGCGTTGCGAATTCGCTTCAATCATTGGACTGTTTTTGCGCCGAAGGCGCGCTCGCCTGTGCGTCTAGCAACCCTCCGGCGATGGAAGGGATGATTGAAAGGGTGTCCGTCGAAGTGACGCTCGTCGCGTGTTTCGCGGGAAGATAGCGAACATCTTCGTCGTTCAGGTAAAGGTTAACAAAAGCGCGCAGCTTCCCCTCCTCAGTAAAGAGGTGTTTTCGGAGTTCGGGATGCGTACTCGTGAGTGACGCGAGCGCTTCAGAAATGTCGGCCGCCTTGACCTCGACGGAAGCCTGGCCTCCTGCATAAGGCCGCAGTGGCGTCGGGATATAAATCGTCATCAACAAAACTCCTGGGTCATTCCGTTTCAGCCATTCTCTTTAGATGATACGGGCTGGTGATTGGATTGAGGTAATCGTGTGGGTTTAGCGCGCGGGACCAGCTGAAGATTGAATCGTGGGGCATACAGCGGAGCCACAGTTCCCGACTTCGGGATACTGGGGTTAAGAGTGTTTGCAGGTAAAGAAAATTCTCGGTTAAGCCGAGTTAACATCTTTGTCTGCGATTTGTCCTTTCAAGCCGAAGCAGACACAATTGGAGTTTCTTCGCACTTATATGCAGAGGATACCGGCGCTGTAACCCGGTGTCGGGTCCAATTATTTCAATCGTTTGCTGCTCGAACCGTTTTTCTTCTTCCCTGCCACCGGCGAGAAAGAACGAGTTAGTCACTTTAGCTTTGCCCTCAGTCACTTCGGTGATCACATAGCAACAGCCCAGCCAGTGGGCCTCCTCAAAGTCGGTGGCCGACCATTGCGCGGGGTGGTCAGGATGAGAATGGTAGAAGCCCGCAATTGCCAGCCCGTGGCTCCGCGCCTCCCGCTCAATCTTCACCAGCTCAAGGGGAGCAATTTGATAGCGGTTATGTGCGGAGTCAGTGCGCGTGTTGCCGGCACGGACAGAATCTTCGACCACCCATCCGCCCGGCTCGTCGGGTGCAGCGTCCTCCGCAGAGAATCTGCCGAGCAATGCCCCGCAGCACTCGTGCGGATAGGTCTCCTCACCGTGTGCGCGAATCGCTTCATAGATTGTGTGCGGCAGCCGCAGAAAGCTCATTCATCCTCCCAGAATCGTTCGGAGAGATACTTGTCGGCCGAGTCGGGGAGAACAGTCACAATGACGGCGCTGTGTCCGGCGGCGGCCTCTTCGCGAGCAATCTGCACACTCGCGTGAACGGCAGCGGCAGCGGAGATCCCCACCAGCAAACCCTCGTCCCGCGCGAGCCGCCGCGCCATGTCATACGCAGCTTCAGTTTCGACGGCAAGCTGGCGGTCTGCCAGATTTGGATTGTAGATCGGCGGAACCATCGAAGCGCCGAGGTGCTTCAATCCTTCCAGGCCGTGGAACGGCGAGTCGGGTTGAAAGCTGATGACCTGAACCGCGGGATTGAATTCCTTGAGTCGGCGAGCCGCTCCCATAAATGTCCCGGTCGTCCCGAGGCCAGCTACAAAGTGAGTGATGCGCCCGACTGTTTGCTGCCAGATCTCCGGTCCGGTGGTGCGATAGTGGGCCAGCCAGTTTGCATCGTTGGAATACTGATCCATGTAGCAGAAATAATCGGGATCGTTGCCCGCCAGCTCGCGAGCACGGAGGATGGCGCCGTCGGAGCCCTTGTCCGGGTCGGTCCATTCAACCGAAGCGCCATAGGCGTGGAGGATCCGCTTCCTTTCGGGAGAGACATTGGCAGGCATGGCGAGATGCACAGGGAACCCGAGTGCCGCGCCAAGCATCGCGAAGGCGATGCCTGTGTTCCCGCTGCTGGCGTCGAGCACGGTCTTGCCGGGTGCGAGCAGGCCGCGGTCGCGCGCATCCTGAACCATTGATGCTGCGGCGCGGTCCTTCACGCTGCCGCCGGGATTTACCCATTCGGCCTTGGCCAGCAGCGAGATCCCGGCAAGCCCCCGGACAGGACGGTCGAGACGGAGCATAGGGGTGCCACCAATCCGCTCGGGAAGAGAAACGCTTTGTTCGGAGTGCGTTTTAGTCGATTCCATGGGGGAAATTGCAGCTAGCGGCGCGGGTGTGCGAGATTGGACTAAGGGCGTGGCCGTGCAGCCGCTTCTTTTCGATTCTCGCAGACGGGCCTCGCAGATTGGAATGCAATCGTGACGAAAAAATCCCACCATCCAGACTTCGATCAAACGCTGGAGATTCTCCGCTCACACTCTTTTGACGTAACACCCTATGCCGGTGTCGCAGGCGGGATCCTGGTAAGCAAAGATGGTGTGGGGGCGGTTCTCGTCGCTCGGGAGGAGGGGGCGGTGATGGCCGTAACTCCTGGGGTGGTGGTCCGGGGAGAAGTGTCGCGATTGCTTGACCGGGGCTACCAGAAGTTCATTAAGACTTCCCAAGATGAACTTCCCGCGTCGGCGACTCAATTGCAAGGCATTCATCAATTCAGCGAGGAACTGAGGCTGCTGACCGGCGCGACCAGTCTATATAACGAGTCACTGGGAACCACCAGCGACCGATATCAATACGACCGCCTGAAGGGCCGTGAATCCGCGCAACCGGCAGCCGCACGCTTCTCGGAGATCACCGGCGGGCACTAGCCGGCGTGTACCGACTATCGGGCATCAAAATCTGCTCGCGGTAGCCGGGCGGAGCGGCGCATGGACACGGAACAAACAGCGACAAACTGCTCTTACGACGAAACGACAGACCCTTTGGTCGAAGCTGAAGCCGCCTATCTGAATCGTCGCGCCCACCCGCGCTACGCTGTCGACGAGAGTTCCAAACTGCTGCTCGTGAGTCACGGACTTTCTCTTCAAAGCCACATTCTCGATCTGAGCCTTGAGGGATGCCGGCTATGCATTCTGGATCCCTATACCGTTGGAAGGGGCATGCGGGTCGAGGTGTCGTTCAAGGTAAACGGAATCGCATTTCGTTTTGCGGGAGTCATCCAATGGACAGATGAGAACCACCTTGTGGGCATCCATTTTGTGGACATTATCGCGCGGCGCAGCGAACAGCTGGCTGAAGTGGTCCACGAGATGCAGCGTGCGGCCGATGCCCGTGCGGTTGAGGTTCTAAAGGCAAAGGAACTCGCCGAGAGAGCCGATGAGGAGCTTCAGGCCAGGGAGGATTCAAAAAGCGAGGTTGAGGAAGAAGTCCTGAATGGGGAAGGGAAACAGCCGGATGAACTCGCCGGCCCAGACTCCGGTGACATCGCGGAAAGGGAAGCGCGCGCCTGGGCTGAGATTCAGGAGATTGCGCGAAAAGCCAAAGCCGCACACGAAAGCGACTTGCGCTTGCATGCCCAGGCGAAAGAGACACGCGACCGCCGCATCGAGGTGCGGCACAGCGTCGATACAACGGCCACAGTTCATCTTGTCAAAGGTGGGTCAGAACTGAGCGGGCACATCCTGGATCTGAGTATGAACGGCTGCCGGATCAGAAGCGACGAACCGTTTCCTGTGGGCATCTACACCCGTGTGGAGACGGAGTTTCGGTTCGAAGGGCTGCCCTTCTTGCTCGGCGGCGTAGTTCAAGCAATTCATGGCCCCCATGATGTAGGGATTCGCTTTCTGGGTATGAGCCAGCGCAAGCGGGAACAGGTGGAACAGTTGGCCGCCGAGATTGCGAAACTGGAAACTGCGAAAGACGATGAGATCCGCCCCGGTGCAACATCCTTTTGGTAAGAAAATCGGGAATTCCTGAGTTGATTTCCACGCTTTCCATCGAAATCGGCCGGGACATTCTCTCCTTTGCTTCGAGCCTGTACGTGGTCCACAAAGATCTTGAAATTTTTTTAGAAAAGTGAGCAAAATTGAACAGATTGCGCGCCTTCCAGTGTGCAACTTTGTGCTAAAGTGCCGCAGAATTCTTTGGAACAAGCGGATGTCGTGGATGTTGCTTTGAATGAGCAGTTTCCGGCATTTTTGAGCTTCGGCTCTGATTGATTTAAGCGAGCCGGCCGGGCCAATTCCGTTGCAGATTGAAGAGCGGCGGGGGTCGCTTTCTCGGTGCAGAACTCTGCGCCGGCGCTGCTGGAGATTGGAGTCCGTCAGGATGGTTGATCATTACAAGCCCGTGTTCGATGCACTCGCCTTTCTGGCGAACGCTGGGCTCGGGCGCAAGATCGTTCAGTTGAAGCCCAAGGAGAGATTCTTCACCCAGGGCGAGCCTTCGGATTCGGTCTTCTACCTTCAAAGGGGCCGGGCCAAGATTACAGTGCTGTCAAATACCGGCAAGGAAGCCACCATCACGCTGCTTGTCAGCGGCGATTTTGTGGGCGAAGAGGCGCTGGCGGCCGGGGCTGGGCCTCGATTGGCTTCGGCAACTGCCATTACCGCTTGCACGGCGATGAAGATACAGCGCGATGAAATGATCCGCGTGATCCATGAGGAGCATAAATTCTCCGACATGTTCCTTAAGTTTCTGCTGGCGCGCAGCATGCGCATCCAGGCGGATCTGGTCGATCAGCTTTTCAACTCCAGCGAAAAACGGCTGGCCCGGGTCCTGCTGTTGATGGCGGAGTTCGGCAAACCAGTCGACCATCCCGCCGGCGAAGCTATGCGCCCAGGGACGGCAAGCGAGCCGGAGATGCTGATTCCCAAGATTTCGCAGGAGACCCTCGCGGAGATGATCGGCACGACACGATCACGGGTTAGCTTCTTCATGAATCGCTTTCGCAAACTTGGATTCATTGACTACGATGGTCGCATTCGGGTCCACAAGTCGCTGCTGAATGTAATTCTGCATGATCAGTTCTCGGAGGGGAGTGCGGATGAGCAGCAAACTGAGGATGGATCCGAGGAATGAACCAAAGTTGCATCTTCTTCCGGCTATAGCAAATTCGGAATTGCTGTAGGCCGAAGCCTCGTAGTTAAGTGGCTTTTTCCTTAAGAAAAAGCCACCATTCAATGCACTCAAAAGGACCACACTAATTCCGGATTTGCTCTGGCCTGTGCGAAATTGAACAGCAATGTGATTCATTGGATGGAACACTCACTCAAACGTCTTTGGAAATATGCCCGGCGGAGTGAGAGATGCTCAATACAAAAGCTAGCCTTCTCATTGTTGACGATGAATCCTCAATTCGAAATTCCCTTTCGCTGATACTCACTGAGATTGGGTGGTGCGTGCGAACCGCCGTGGACGGCTTTTCCGCGCTCGCGGAGATACAGCAGGGAGTTCCCGAGATCCTCCTCTCCGATCTGAACATGCCCGGGATGACCGGATTCGAGTTGCTAACGGTAGTCCGAAGCCGGTTTCCCGCTGTCCGGACGATTGCGATGAGCGGAGCATTTTCGGGGAACGAGGTACCTCCCGGTGTAGCGGCGGATGCGTTCTACCAAAAGGGCAGCAGTCTGGGGTCTCTCCTGAAGATTATCGAGGCGCTGCCTCAAATGGAGCGGCGTGCCTTGCAGC
>JBARBP010000269.1:0-12357 GCA_049793195.1 Occallatibacter sp.
GTGCGGACGCTTCGAAGCGACATTCTCTTTGCGTTCGTGCTGGCGCTGGGATGCTACGTGGCGTGGCTGGTCCGCGAAGTGCTTTTGCTGCTCTACGTCAGCGCGCTGTTTGCCGTGGTGCTCAACCCACTGGTGCGCGCCACGGCCGGGTTTCGAATCGGACGCTGGCAGCCATTCAAAGGTGCAGCGGTCTTCTTTCTGCTGATTGGCGTGGCGGCTGCGATTACCGTGTTCGGGTTTCTCGCCTTGCCGCCAGTGATCGGCGATCTGCAGGAGTTCGGGCGGGAGATGCCGGCACGTCTGCCCGGGATCTTGCAGATGGCGAAAAGCATTCCTTTTACTCAACATCTCGACACAGCGGATATCACCACAAAGCTTCAGGATTTCGCCGGCAACGCGACCACGTATCTCCTGATCTCTCTCAAGGACTGGGCGGGCAATCTGTTCGATGTGGTCATGGGCTTGGTCCTCACGGTCTATTTCATTCTGGAAGGCGACCAGGTCTATCGGTGGTTTTTGTCATTCATTCCCGAAGGCCAGCGGGCGAGGCTCGACCGGACGCTACAGCGAGCCGATGTTCGGATGGGCAAGTGGCTGATTGGCCAGGGCAGTCTGATGCTCATTCTTGGAGTCGTCAGCACGATCGTGTACCTTTCGCTCAACGTCCGCTACGCGTATGCATTGGGCGTGCTCACCGGGGCGCTCAACATCATTCCTGTTGTGGGTGCGGCGATCTGCATTGGCCTGGCGCTGCTGGTTGCGGCCATTGATTCGTGGGGGCGGGTGCTGGGGGTTGCAGTGTTCTACCTGGTTTGGGTTCAAGTGGAGAATTCCTATCTGGTTCCGCGCATTATGAAGAACAGGGTAGGGTTGCCGGCGTTGTCGATTCTGGTGGCGCTGTTGCTGGGGTCGGCGCTGGCCGGCATTCTGGGTGCAATGGTCGCGGTCCCGACGGCGGTGCTGGTCGCAGAACTGCTGGACGAGTATGTAGTGCAGAAGGACGCAGCGTAGGGATTGCAGATCCTGTCTTTCGCGTGCGAACGCCAATCCCTCCGCCAAGAATGATTGACCGTGCCACCCGGCTATCGCCCTGAAAGAGCTGCACTCCTTAGCTCGGCATCGACCACACTCTTCATGACTCCGGCATTGGAGAAGAAGCGGACGAGATCGGCGGATAGCGGATCCCAGGTCTGAGAACTCGGAGCCTGATGGTCCGGTTGTCTGCTGAATCCGGTGGGTGCGGACGATTGAGCCATCTTCATCTCGCCGCTTCCTTGTGCGTCGAGGATGAGGTTCGTGAGCTTGCGGGCGAGTTCGAGAGGGAAGCTCTCGGCGATGAAAACAAGTGCGCCGCGGGTGGAGATGACGACCGGGCCCTCGTTGGTTGAAAAGACCTGCTCGAGAGTCTTGCCGTCGGAGGGGGTGGACGCTTTCGCGACATCGTCCACTTTGAGGCCGGAGTATTTTCGGCCCAGGCTGTCTGCATAAAGTTTGGCGAAGGCCTGTGCTGTGGCTGGGTTTCTCCACGCCGCGAGATAGAGCAGCGCGAGAGATTTCGTGCTCGATTGGTCAGCCTGGTCTTTGGCGCTGCGCAACTGTCCGGCCCAGTAGAGGCCCCCGTTCCAGGCTGGAGTCAGGTTCCGTGCGGCCTCGTCGCCGCCGAAGAGTTCGGTGAGAATGTGCACGTCGAGCTGGCCGACCTGGCCGATGTCGTAAGGCTGGTAGAGCTTGTCGACGAGGGGGTGGATGTCGGGCAGCAAGGGCACGGAAGGGATGTGGTGCTTCTCGTACTCGCGGGGATTAATGATCTCCCAGCTAGAGCTGGGCGGGTGGTCGAGGGCGTTGGTGAAGGCGGCGGCCCGGCCCTGGTCCATCCACACATCCTGTTCGAAACTGAGGCCCTCGCGATAAGGAAAGAGCAGCGACTCAGAGAGCAGCAGCGGAGCGCGAGCCATGACAGGTGAGTTTTCCGACCCTGCCATCTGCTGTTTCAAGACGTCCAGGACCTCCGGATCTTTGACCAGGCTCTTCCCCATCGGCTTGAGGATGTAGTCCATCATGACGGCTGTGGCCTGGCCCTCGGCCACGGCATCACGGGCGGTATCTATCTCGTCTTTTTCCAGGTGATCGGTGTCGCCAGCCGTGTCAATTGAGACGTCATCGGGCGTCTGGTCGTTCCACGTTTCCAGATCGGTGTGCTGATCTTGCAGTGCGTGGGTCAACTCATGTGCCAGCACCGGTTTTTGTTCGTCGATGTCAACCCAATCCAGCATGTTCACGGTCTTGGTCTTGGAGTCGTAAAAGGCCTCGATCTGCTCTTTGAGCAACGCAAGCAGGAAGGGCTTCAAGTCGAAGCTCCGGTCGAGCAAACCAAACTTCTTGAGTACGATTTCGTCGCGTTGCAGGCGTTTTGCGCTTTGGTCTTCGTTGAATTTTTCCTCGAGGTAACTTTCGACTGCGGCTCGTGTGGTCAACTGACGCTTGACGGTGTTCTTAATCGGCAGGCCGGTCTCAGTGGACGAGAACTTGATCAGCTCGTCGACCAGCGAGAAGAGTTCTTTCGCCTGCTCGGGGGTGATGTGGTCCGTCGACTTGGTTGTTCCCTGACTGGGAGGTGTCTTGCTTTCCGAGCCTTTTTTTTGAGCGGAGACGGTCACGGGCACAATGCAGAGAACTGCCACCCAGATCCATCCGTATGAGGTCCATTTTGGATGGGCTTGCGCTGCCGCCGGATCCTGCGTTTTCATTGATTCCGCCAAGTGTTCTCCCTATTTGGATATTTGCCTATTTTTCGTGCTTTACCGGCCTACGGGTCCGTCTGAGTGGGGGATGTCCGGACGCGGGCCGGGATTTAACTTCCAAGGCTATAATCAGGATGCGGTCCGGCGCCAAGCATAACCGGAAAAATTGCACCGGACGGCGGAAAAATCTCCCCATGACCGAGACAAGCCTAACTCAAACGATACAGACGACGGCACTGGTTGCGCTGTATGAATCGGCCCGTAAGACTCATGAATCTGTTGCCTACCGTGGTGCGCTTACGCCACAAGTGTTGGACGCACCGGAGACGGAAATAGAGGCTCTGGTTCACGGAGCCGGTTTGCACGACCTGGGCTGGATGCGGCGCGTAGCCGTGCGCGGAGAAGACCGCTTTCGCTGGCTCAGTGGATTGGTCACCAACTCTGTGAACGACCTGTTCCCGAACACCGGGGCGTGGAACCTGGTGCTCAATGCGCAAGGGCGCATTCAGGGCGACCTGACGGTGTGGCGGGAAGGCGAAGAGCTTTCGCCGGTGCGCAGGAATGGTGTGGTTGCAGGCGCGAGCAAAGCCGACCATCTTTCCGGAACGCCTTTTGCCGGCGAGTCGGGGCTGGAGCTGGAGATTGCGGCCGATCAATTCGAGAAGTTGATGGCGCATTTGAACCACTTCATCATCATGGACGATGTGGAGCTGGTTCCGCTGGGGGCTGGGGAACAGATGGGCGAAGCTGGTTCGATTACCGCAGTGGGGCTTACGGGACCGCTCGCCGATGAAGTGTTGCAGCGGGTGGGACTCCCAGTATCCGCGCACCCGATGACGGGAAAATATGTGGAATGGAACGGGCTTGACCTGAGAATTTTGCGTGGCTACGGCGCAGTGGCGACGCACTATGAGTTCTGGCTGCCTTCTGCCGGGCTAGGCAAGCTGTGGTCGTGTTTGCGAACGGCAGGCGCCACTCCCGTGGGCTGCGAGTCGGTGGAGAAGCTGCGCATTGCCGAAGGGATTCCGGCCTACGGGATCGACATTGCGGAACGCGATCTTCCGCAGGAAACTTCGCAGTTGCGGGCGCTGCACTTCAACAAGGGCTGCTACCTCGGCCAGGAGATTGTAGAGCGGATACATTCGCGGGGAAATGTTCACAGGCACTTGAGGCCGCTCGAACTGAAGGGACCTGTGCCAGAGAGCGGGACGGAGTTATTTCAGGAAGATGGAACGCCTGCCGGCCAAATTACCAGCGCAGCGGAGTTGCCGCTGGCTGCCGGCCCGCGCGTCTTCGCGTTGGGAGTTGTGCGCGCGGAAGCCGAGTTACGGACGCAGACTTACACTTACACAGCAGGAACGGTCAAGGGCTCGGCGAGCATTCTGGCTGAGCCGCCAACCTTTTAGTTGAAGTGGACAAGAGTCAAAGAGTCATTTCCCAGCTCTCGATATCGAGACCGGGGCACCCAAGGATTGATTGAGTCGGCAGGGCCGATTGGAAACCAGGAGCCATGAGCGAAACCCCAAAGTTTGAAGTGATCGACCGCCGCAAGATCAAGGCGGAAGAAGAGCAGGAAAGCCAGCACGCGAGTGATCGTGCGCCGGAAACCGCGGTTGAGACGCCGAGCGCACCCGCCGAACCCGGAGGTGGACCGCGGCTCGTGGTGAACGAACCCCGTCAAAGTTCCGTGCCGAATGCAAATGATCAGAGCGCGGCAGCGGGGGAGCAGGAGTTGCCTCCCGCGCCAACCGCCCAGGAGAGCAATGAGCAGAAAGCGGCTTACGATGCTTCATCGCAGCGGCTCGAGGAGCTGATCCGAGCGCAGAATCCGGCAGTGGGCGCGCAGCCGCCTGTGGGTTTTGAGCACCTGGTGCAGCAGTTCTACGTATCGGCAATGATCCAGATGGGCGCCGGCACGCAGGAAGGGCAGCGTCCACGCGTGGATATTCTTGGCGCGCGCACTACGATCGACCTCATGGGCGTTCTGGCCGATAAGACCAAGGGCAACCTTACCGAGGCCGAGGATCGTACCCTCCAAACGGTGCTTTTCGAGGTGCGCATGGCCTTCCTGGAATTGACCAGCATGATCAACCTGCAGGCCATGCAACCGCCTGCGCCTCCGCCTCCTGGGAAGAAGTGAAAAGGCAGGGAACAGAAAAGCCTATGGCCGCTAGCATCTAGCCTGTCGCTAAGGGGCCTAGAGGGCCAGTGACGATGGTCTTCTGGTTTTGGCTAGAAGCTGGAATCTAGGAGCTCGAAGCTCTCACATGAAAGGGACACTCACATTTTTGGGGACGGGAACTTCAATGGGAGTTCCGACGTTGGGATGCGCTTGCCCAGTCTGCACGTCGGCCGATCCCCACGATCGGCGGCTGCGGCCTTCAGCGCTGGTTCGCTGGCGCGAGGCAGACGGTGGGAGTGAGCGGGTGGTGGTGATCGATACCGGCCCTGACTTCCGCGAGCAGGCTTTACGCGCCGAAGTCAGGCACGTGGACGCGGTGCTTTATACGCACGGGCATGCGGATCACATTTTGGGAATGGACGATCTGCGCCCGTTGAGCTTTTCTGCCTTTCAACAGGGACGATCGATTCCCCTCTTCGCAACTGCGGAGACGGCGAAGGTGCTGAAGCAGGTCTACGAGTACACCTTCTCGCCGGAGTCCACTTATTCGCACCGCGCCAAGGTGCATCTGGAGCCGCTGAGCGAACAAACCAATATTCACGGTGTCGAGTTTGAGCGCATTCCGGTGCGCCATGGGGATATGGAAATTTCAGGTTATCGCTTTGGCGACACTGCCTATCTGACCGATGTGAGCACGATTCCCGAGTCGAGTTTTGCGCTTTTGACGGGTCTGGAGCACCTGATACTTTCGGCGTTGCGCCACAAGCCGCATCCCAACCACGCCACGCTGGAGCAGGCGCTGGTCTGGGCATTGCGCATCGGCGCTGGTCATACTTGGCTCACGCATATCGCCCATGAGTTGGGCCACGAAGAGACCAATCGCACGCTGCCGGAGAGCGTCAGGCTGGCTTACGACGGGTTAACGATTCCCGTCTGCGTGGGGTTGTGACGCGTATGAGAGACCCGCAGCCCGATCAAAATCCCGGCCTGAATCCTAGCTCGACGGCGGGAAAGCCAGTGGTTCCTGTGTTTCGCTCGATTGCAGAGATTCCTGCGGGCTTTGGCCCCTCGGTGGCCGCAATCGGCAACTTCGACGGCGTCCACATGGGCCATCGCCGCATTCTTTCCGCCGTCGTCGAAGAGGCGCAGGCGACCGGTGCGCGCGCTGTGGCCATCACCTTTGATCCGCACCCGGAGCAGTACTTGCGGCCGCAACAGGCGCCAAAACTATTGACGCCGATGCCCGAACGGTTGCGGCTGCTTGAAGGCACGGGCATCGACGCGGTTGCGTTGCTTCCTTTTGACGCGGACCTGGCAAACCTTACGGCTCGAGATTTTGCGTTGAAGGTCCTGGCCGGAGCTCTGGGCGTGCGTGGTCTTCATGAAGGGCAGAGCTTCCGTTTCGGGCGGGGTGCCGAGGCCGGGGTCGAGGAACTCCGCGAACTGGGCAAGGAGCTTGGGTTCGGACTGCGCCTGCATGATGCCGTGCGTGTGCATGGGCTCGAGGTTTCGAGTTCGACAATTCGCGCTCTCATTGCAGCTGGGGACGTGCGCCGCGCGCGATGGATGTTAGGCCGGCCTTTCTCCGTGCTGTCGACACAGGCACGCGGGCGCGGGATCGGGACAAAGCTGCTGGTTCCCACGGTGAACCTGGCGGCCCATGACGGACTGTTGCCCGCCTTCGGCGTCTATGTCACGAGGCTAAGAATTGGCGGACGTTCATTTCAGGCAGTGACAAACGTGGGCACCCGGCCGACGTTTGGCGAGGCGTCGTTTGCAGTGGAGTCACACATTCTCGACTTTGAGCCAATCGACATGGATGAAACAACACCAATTGAACTCGAGTTTCTGCTGCGGCTACGCGGCGAAGTCGAGTGGCCCTCGCCCGAGGCGCTGAAAGCGCAAATCTTCAAAGACGTGGCACGCGCGAAGCGATTTTTTCGATTGGCCTGTTGATTCGGCGATCTATCATCTGAGCATGAGGAATCGGTCCGTCCCCGTTGACACGTTGCTTCCGCATATTGGTTACCAGAATGTGGCGGAGGCTTGTGAATGGCTGGGGCGTGTCTTTGGCTTCAAGGAGGCATACCGCTACGGCGACCCTGTAGCCGGTGTCCAGATGTACCTGGGGCGGGCATACGTCATGTTGCGCACCGCCCGCCAAGGTTGCATGATTCCGGCGCACCTTGGCTACGGAACGCAGAACTTGACGGTCTTTGTCGAGGATGTCGACGCGCATTATGGCCGCGCGAAAGAAGCGGGCGCGAGGATTGTGGAGGAGCTCCACGAGACCGAATATGGCGAACGGCAATACGGCGCCGAGGATATCGATGGTCACCTTTGGCTCTTCTCGCGTCATGCGCGAGATGTGAGCCCGGAGGAGTGGGGAGCTACGGCGATCCCGCGAAGCTGAATCCGCGTCTCCTTTCACAGAAGATTTGCGCCGATGCCGAAGGCCTTTGCAATATCCGAGACGCGCTTAACGCCAGTCCACGGTTGGCTGGATGGATTGTAAAAACTGGTGCAATAAAGCGAGCGTCGACGAGGCCGATTCCACCGCGGCATGATGATCTCGCTTCCACGATCTGCCGCACCGCGTCGAGCAGTGATGCTCTGCTAGACTCTGGGGTTATGAAAAACTTAGCCCTCAGAACTTTCTGTGTGATGGTTTTCTTGACGGCGCTCGGAGCCGCGCAGGATGTGATTCCGCTCTACCCGGGCACTGCTCCGGGTTCGGCTCAGAAGAGCTATCCGGAGAAAGAATATTTCTCGAAGACTTGGAACACGGAAGTCGTGACTAACGTGACCAGGCCGACCTTGAGCGTGTTCAAACCTTCTGCCGATTTGAGAAACGGCACAGCGATTGTGATCTGTCCGGGTGGCGGATTTATGGCGCTCTCCATTGCCAGCGAGGGCACGGATGTGGCGAAGTATCTGGTTGCGAAGGGCGTGACTGCGTTTGTGTTGAAGTACAGGCTCGCTCACACCGGAGAGGATGCTCCGCAGGAATTTGCCGCGCTGTGGGCTGACAAGCCGAAGTTCGAAGAGATGATGGATAAAGAGGAGCCGCTTGCCGTAGCCGATGGGCTTGCAGCGGTGACATATGTTCGACAGCACGCAGCGGAGTTTGGAGTCTCGCCGGAGCGCGTGGGAATCATGGGATTCTCTGCCGGCGGCGCGGTTACCGCTGAAGTGGCGCTGCGTTACACGCCCGAAGGCCGGCCGGCGTTTGTGGCTCCGATCTACGGGGGAGGAGCCTTGGCAGATCTTCGAGTGCCGACGGATGCGCCGCCGATGTTTCTCGCGGCTGCAACCGATGACGGGCTGGGGCTGGCGCCGGCCAGTGTGGCGCAGTACATGAAGTGGACGAACGCTCACAAGTCGGCCGAACTCCACATGTACGCGAAGGGCAACCACGGCTTTGGCATGCGCAAGCAGAACCTGCCAACCGATCACTGGATCGACAGGTTTGCCGAGTGGTTGGAGATGCAGGGATTGATGACCAAGTAAGGGCAGCGCTGCGGGGCCGAGTTGTCTCGAAGCATTTATCCGCGTTTGCGGAGGGCCAGTTCCACCACCCGCTGCATTTCTGCTTCGGGGGCTGCCTTGCCGGTCCAGATTTCAAACTGGCGGGCGCCTTGCTGCACAAACATCTCCAGGCCACTGACGATTGGGATGCCGCGGCTATGGGCCAGCGCCAGCAGAGGCGTCGAGAGCGGATTGTAGACCATGTCGAAGACCAGGCCGGCGTTCAGCTCGTTTTCCTTGATGGGCAGCGCCGGCTTGACACCCACCATGCCGCAGGGCGTGGTGTTGATGACCGCGTCAAACTTGTTCTTGGCCAGCAACTCTTGCTTGAGCGACTTGGCGTGCGCCTTGCGTGCCAGAGCTACAGCCGTCTCGTGGGTGCGGTTGACAACAAAAACCTCCGCTCCTTGTTCCACGAGGCCAAAGACTGCTGCCCTTGCTGCTCCGCCAGCGCCCAGAACCACAATGCGGGCACCCTTAAGACGCATTCGCTTTTCGAGCGGGCGTATGACGCCGGCCACATCTGTATTGAACCCATAGAGCTTGCCGTCGGCGCCGGTGCGGAGCGTGTTGCACGCGCCAATGCGGGCCGTGAGCGGGTCCATGTTGGCCAGGTGGGGCAGCACTTCCTGCTTGAGGGGCATGGTGACGGCGACACCGCCCAATGGCAGTTCGCGCACCACGGTGAGCAGATCGTTCAGCGTGCGGACCTTGAGCGGAAGCATGACCGCGTTGACGCTTTCGCGGCGGAAGGCGGTGTTGTGCATGAGCGGCGAAAGCGAGTGGCCGATGGGATTACCGGCCACGCCGAAGATGCGCGTTGCCTGGTCCAGTTGGTCGAGGCGGTAGAGGTCGAGCAGGGTGTGCGCGCTCACCTGGCCTGGAGCGGTTTCTTCTCCATCGTCTGAGGACGCAAAGGTGAATGCCGCTCCTGCACGAGGTCCCAGGACACGGCTTAGCAAGCCTTCCTCGCCCATGGCGATGCCCACTACGTGGGATGAGAGCGACCGGTCTTCAATGAGCTTGAGCACGGCCAGGTTGTCGGCGAGCGAACGGGCTGTCGAGACGACCTTTACGAAATCCGGTTCGAAAGCTTCGATCCGGTCTGCTGCCTGCTCCAGCCCCTTGGTGCGCGTAAAGTCGTGGAAGCTGATCAGCAGGGCTGCTCCAGCTGCGCGGAGCGCTGCGCGGAACTTGGCCAGTTGCGAAGCTTTCGCCTCTTCGGCTGACTCAATTTCGAGGTCGACGAGTGAACAGCCGGCTTCTGCAGCCTTTAACAGGATTTCGAGCTCCGCGGCCAACGATCCAATGAAGTGGCCGCCATGCTGCTTGCGCCGGCAGGTTGCAATCGACGACACGTCCCGGTGCGCGGCCAGAAACTCATGGAGCCCCGGCACAGCGGCCGCGGGCTTGGCCAAGGCGTCCAGCCGGAATTCGACGAATTTGGACACGTCGGCAACTCCCGTTGCCCGTTCCCACATCTCGGCTGGAGTGCTGCCTTGAATGGCCACGCACAACTTTCCCAGCCGTGGCCTGGGAACCGCCAGTGCGGGAGCAATTTCAACCGTGCTTGACTCAAAGCGAGACATGGCCATCAATTGACGCATCTTAAGCGGGAAAGGTGCTGGATGCAACAATAGATTTTTGAGAGCGGTTGCAGCGCACGTACCGCCGGTAACCTGCCCCGCCCGACCAGCAGTGTCAGCTTTGAACTTTGGAGGAAATCCCCATAATGTCTGCCCAAACCGATTCTCTTCGCGCCTGGGAGGCGGGTGGTGCCGCCTCCGCCGAGGCGCTCGCAGGCTGGGTGAGCGCCCGGCTGGCCGCGCACGAGTCCGCTCTGACGGCTCTTTTGGCGGTTGAAGGGCCGCGGACCCCCGAAAACACGCTTCGGCTCTACGATCAGGCGCTTGAGCATCTCAGCCTGGCCGGGGCGCAGGCCGGGGTTTTGAACTCTGTTGCAGCAGAAAAGGCTGTGCGCGACCAGGCCCAGACGGAAGCCCAGCGAGTGGCGATGGCGGGCAGCGCACTCAGCCTTAACCGCGAGGTTTATGAAGCGCTTGCGGGCATTAGTTTGGATGAGGCTAGTCCCGCAACCAAGCACTTTGTCGAGCGCACGCTGCTGGGCTACCGGCTGGCTGGCGTGGATAAGGATCGGGTTACCCGCGATCGGTTGCAGGCCCTCCACGAGAAAGCCACCGGCCTGTCGCTCGATTTCAGCAGGAATATTCAAGAGGGCGGCAAGACGATCGCGGCGGCCGCGGACGAACTGGACGGCCTGCCTGCCGATTTTCTGGCTCGGCATCCGCTGGATTCCGATGGCAGCGTCATCCTGACCACCGATCCGCCCGATATGCAGCCAGTGATGACCTTTGCCTCATCCGAGGCACTGCGGGAGCGCATGTTCCTGGCCTACAATACCCGCGCTTACCCTGCCAATCAGCAGATTCTGCTTGATTTACTTGCAACTCGGCAGGAGATTGCAAGCATTCTGGGCTTCCGCAGCTGGGCCGACTTGGCCACGGCGGACCAGATGATGGGCTCGGCGGCCAACGTCCGCAGTTTCTTGACGAGAATGAATGCCGCCAGCCTGGAGGGGGCCCGGCGCGAGTACGAGCTGATTGTCAACTTTGCCCGCGAGCGGCAGGCTGGCTTAACGGCAGCCGATATGACGAATATCGACGCTTCAAGCCGCGGCTACTGGTACGAGCAGTTCCGGCGCTCGGCGTTTGACTTTGACTCGCAGTCCGTCCGTCCATATTTCCCCTATGCACAGGTGGAGGCGGGTGTGCTGCAGACGGCGGCGCGGCTGTTCAAGGTAGCGTTTCGGCCCACGACCGCCCAGGCCTGGCACAAGTCCGTTTCGGTATTCGAGGTCTTTGATGCCGACCAACATGTGGGCCGGTTCTATCTCGACATGCACCCGCGCGACGGCAAGGATAAATGGTTTTCCGCCGCGCCCATCGTGACTGGAGTGCGCGGGCGGACGCTGCCCGAGGCTGCGCTCATCTGCAATTTCCCGAGCGGCGACGGCAACGATCCGGGGCTCCTGCAGTATTCCGATGTCGTGACTTTCTTCCACGAATTCGGCCACCTGATGCACGCGATTCTGGGCGGACAAACCGAGTGGGCGGGGATCTCGGGATTCGCTACGGAGGGCGATTTTATCGAGGTGCCATCGCAAATGCTCGAGGAATTCTTCCGCGACGAAAAGCTGCTGCAGGCCTTTGCAAAACACTATGAAACCGGGGAGATTTTGCCATCTGAGACCATCAGGAGGATGAAGCTGGCTGGGGCGTTTGGGCGCGCGGACTGGATTCGTTCGCAGCTTTACTACACAACGCTATCGCTCGATCTTCACGATCAGGATCCGGCGGGCCTCGACCTGGACGTCACGGCACGGCGGCTTTACGAGAGCCTGCAGCCGTGGACGTGGATGGAGGGCAATCGCATGTACGCGAGCTTCGGCCATCTCACGGGCTACTCGTCGAACTACTACACCTACGCATTCGACAAGGTAATCGCGCTGGACTTCTTCGCGCAGTTCGATCCTGGGGATCTGCTGGGCTGCGATGCTGGGGCACGGTACCGCAAAATGGTGCTTGAGCAAGGCGGGTCAAAACCGGGGCGGGAGATGGTGCGGGACTTCCTGGGGCGCGACGAGGAGTTTTCGGCCTTTTCAAACTGGCTGAATGAGGAGTTTGAAGGGGAGGCCCTAGCTGCCGGCTCCTAACAAGTGGGATCGTGAGATCAGTTTGCACTGCACCGCGATGGCTCAGCAAGAAACTGAGGATGTCCTATGACTCCAGCCGATTTCCGTCGGATCGCGCTCAGTTTTGAAGGCGCGGAAGAGGGCTCGCACATGGGTGCTGCGGATTTTCGTGTCGGCGGAAGGATCTTTGCCACGCTCGCCTCAATCAGCCAGGGCTACGGCAACCTGATGCTGACGCCGGAGCAGCAGGCCGC
>JBARBP010000270.1:0-28567 GCA_049793195.1 Occallatibacter sp.
GGATCGGCGTGATCTTCGGGCTGGTGCTGCTGTATTCGGCGTGGGTTTCAATGCACAAGCTGCACGATCAACCGATGAGCAGCACGTCGGACGCGCTGGCGCTGCGGCTGAATCTGCGCGGCAGCTATCCGGTGGATGGCGGCCGGGAAGAGTATGTCGCCCAGCATGTACCAGCGGCGTTCGGCATCATGTTCGGCGCGGGGACGCTGTCGGGGCTGCTGGGGATCGGATCGGGCGCGGTGAAGGTGCTGGCCATGGACGAGGCGATGAAACTGCCGTTTAAAGTGTCGACGACGACCAGCAACTTCATGATCGGCGTGACGGCGGCGGCCAGCGCGGGGATTTACCTGAGCCATGGATACATTCTTCCTTCGTTGTCGATGCCGGTGGTGCTGGGGGTTCTGGTGGGATCGCTCATCGGGTCGCGGGTGCTGGCGCACGCGGAGGTGAAGACAATTCGCATGGCGTTTGTGGTTGTGATTGTGGCGCTGGGCGTGGAGATGATCTACAACGGCATGACGGGGAGGCTGTGAATGGAACAGGACAGGGAGCACGGCCTTGAACTTGCGATGGGACGGATGCTGCAGATCGGCGTGACGGTGGCGGCACTGGTGGTGCTGGCGGGAGGGATCTTGTATCTGCTGCAATCCGGGGGGACGAGGCCGGACTACGCGCATTTTCAGGGGGCGCCGGCGGCGCTTACGACGGTGAGCGGAATTTTGAGCGGCGCGATGCACCTGGATGCGAGCAGCGTGATTGGATTCGGGATTCTACTGCTGATTGCGACGCCGATCTCCAGGGTGATTTTTGGAGTAGTGGGGTTCGCGGTGCTGCGGGACCGACTGTACACAGTGGTGAGTGTGGTAGTGCTGGTGATTCTGTTGTACAGCTTTGTTGCGAAGCGATGAAGGGGGCACCCGCAGAGACGCCGCAGGCCTTCCGCCGCCGCGGAAAGAGACTTGGGGCACCGTCAACTTGAGCGCCCGCACAAAGGCGAAACCGCAGGGATACGCGGTCCAGCGCCAATAGGTGGGCGGGCGATGAGCTCCGGGATTACTCCAAGGGGCTATTGTGCAGGGCTGTGGGCCGGCCTTCGAACGCGTTCACATGATCGCGATTGTAGGCGCGCCATTCGCTAAGACCAGAGAATGAGCTCTGACGGGACGTGTCCCTGTCGTACTGGTCCTGGTCGAAATTCGAGTAGAAGTAATTGAGGAACGGAGGTGTTCTTCTTCTTCTCCGGATATCGACAATCGCGGCCATGGCGAGGACAGCGACGAGAACCAGGGCAACGATTGCGACAAGGAACTGGAGGTTCGACAGATGGGGGGACATTGCGATCTCCTGTGTGTGAATTTTCGCGGCAGCTCAATTTGGGGGCGGCCAGCCGCAAAAGGAAGCAATATGAGTATGGACTTAAATCAGGTGGAAAAGTTGTGAGAATCGTCTCAGTGGATGAAAAAGGAATCAAGACCTTCATTGGGAAGAATCTCAAGGTGTCAGGAGGAGCTTCTGGAGTACTCAGTTTGGCACAAAGTGGAAGATTTTGAGCGGGAAGCTTTTGCTATTCGAACGTTGTCGAACTGTGGATTATTCCCGGTTTCCATCTGTCGTGATGCTTTTGCGGGATTCGTATGCCTTAATGCGATGTTGAATAAACGCGTTCAACTCGTCCCGCTCGGTGAGGGGATCCTGCCGGGGAAGTTCCCGCTCAAAGTCTAAGCGCACGTAATCGAGAAGCAGCGGTGGCTTTCTTCTGCGTTCAATCTCCGCAACCAGGGCAAGAGTGGCAAGAAAGGTGACGATCACGAATGCAATTGCGAAAGAGAGCAATTGGAGAGAGGTCAGATGGATTTGCAATGCTTTCTCCTGGCCGGTTGGATTCATGCGACGGCCATTGGGGGACCGGGCGCCGACACAAGCAGTTTCAAAAGAGTATGTGGCGTGCGGGGAAAGGCAGAGTGTTTAAAATTACTCAGTTTATTCGGAAATGATTGAAATCAGAGTGGAAAAGGTGGACTTAATGTTCGTCTTTGCCAGGGCGGAGCATTAGGTCTTTGATAGCCTCGCGTGGATCCTTGCCTTCGTCAAGGATGAGCTCCATTTGTTCGGTGATGGGCATTTCGATGTTGTGCCTGCGGGCCAGGCCGAGAGCGGCGCGTGTAGTTAGAACGCCTTCCGCGACTTTGCCACCGAGCGAGGCGAGTATCTCAGGGAGCTTGCGGCCCTGACCCAGCGCTTGTCCGACGGTCCGGTTGCGGCTGAGGGATCCGGTGCAGGTGAGAACCAGGTCGCCCGCGCCGGAGAGGCCGGCAAGTGTTTCGCGCCGGCCACCGCAGGCTACGGCGAGACGCGTGATTTCGGCGATGCCGCGGGTCATGAGAGCGGCTGCGGAGTTGTAACCGAGACCGACGCCGGCAGCGACGCCAGCTGCAATTGCAATGACGTTCTTTAGAGCGCCGCCGAGTTCGACGCCGACGACGTCGGTGGTGGTGTAGAGGCGCAGGGTTTCGGATGAGAACTCATGTTGGACACGTGAGGCGATGGCCGGATCATGGAAGGCGACGGTGACGGCCGTGGGTTGGCCCTGGGCGACTTCAATAGCAAAGCTGGGGCCGGAGAGTGCGCCGACAAGAAGACCGCGCGCGGGCAGCGTGGGGCACGATTCGGTGAGGGCGGCGGAAATGACTTCGGTCATGCGGAGAAACGTGTGGTCTTCGACGCCCTTGGTGGCGGATACAACAATCTGGCCCGGGTGCATGTGCGGCCGGAGGCGAGCGAGGGTGGGGCGGAGGAACTCGGAAGGGATGACGGTGACAACGATTTCCGCATCGCTGACCGCGGTCTCGCGGGAGGCGACGGCGATGTCGGGAGGGAGCGGAAAGCCGGGGAGAAAGAGAATGTTCTCACGGGCATCTTCGATCTGGCGCGCTTCGTCGGCACTGTGCGACCAAAGGACAATGTGGTGGCCACCGCGGCGGCTAAGGGAAAGCGCGATGGCGGTTCCCCATGCGCCGGCACCCAATACTGCAATTCGACTCATGCGGTCTTCCTGGCTCCGAAGCGCGATTCAGTACCGGCGAGCAGGCGCCGGATGTTCTGGTGATGTTTGACGATGATGAGAAATGCGACGGCGCACTCGACGGCGATGAAAAATGGGGTCGGGTGCGGCTTGGAGGGTTGCGTCTTATTGAAATACCAGGCAAAGACCGGGAAAGAAGCAGCCCCGAGAATGGAGGCGAGAGAGATATAGCGGGTGACCACGGCCACAACGAAGAAGACGGAGATGGCGGCGAGCGCAGCCCAGGGGGCCGCAACCAGAAAAACGCCAAAGCCGGTGGCGACGCCCTTGCCTCCGCGAAAGCGTAGCCAGATGGGGAACATGTGGCCGAGGACTGCGCAAAGGGCAGCGAGTGCCTGCGCGGAACGGTGAGGCGTGGTGGGCAGCAGAATGGCGCCGAGAAATCCGCCAAGCCAAACGGCAGAGCAGCCCTTGAGCATGTCGAGCAGGAAGGTGGCTGCGCCCAGGCCTTTGCCGCCGGAGCGCAGGACATTGGTAGCGCCGATGTTACCGCTGCCGACGGCGCGGATGTCCTGATGGCGGAAGAAGCGCACCAGAAGGTATCCGGTAGGGATGGACCCGAGCAGGTAGGCAGCGATCGCGATCAGAACAATTCCGAGGAGCATGACGATACCGAGTTTAGCAGGTGCGGCGAGTCACCCCGGCATGTGCAGGGGGCCCGGCAGTGAGCCAGTTTGAACGAGCATTTTCTTCGGGGCCAAAGGCCACGCTCATGTTGGCAGTTGATGAATGAGATAAAGCCCGCGCCCTTCAACTGAAGTCCATGCTTGCGAAACTGACTCACCATCGCCCGCTACCGGCTGGCTCAGTGCTGCTCGTCAGCCGACGGGCCGTAGAGCGCGGGGACCTTGGCTTCGTGCAGGCGCAGATAAACGGTGAGCTGGCCGCGGTGATGGGCGAGATGGCTGAAGACCGCATCGGCAATCATGATATTGCGAGGCTCCTGAACAACAACTTGACCGCCCATTTTGAAGGCCCACGGTGTGAGCAGGTGCTCGTCGAATGTGGATTCAAGGGCACGGCGGGCGTCGGCTACGCCTTTGTCGAGCGAGGCGAGCAGGTCGGCGCGCAGTGCGATTGGCTTGGTGTGGAAGGATTCGTTCTTAGGATCGTCAAGATCGAGTTCGTCGCGGTCGATCATGAGGGCGATCCAGCCCAGCATCTCTGAAACGAGCGCGGCCAGATAGCCAAAGGCCATGGAGCGCTCGTGCGGCTTGAAGTCGTTGTGGCCCTCGGGAAAGCGTTCGATGGTTTTGCGGGTGAGTGCGGCTTCGCGATCGAGCTGGGCAAGAAAAGACTGTTTGAGGGTGGGAATGGAATGAGACATGGGTGAAATCTCCTTGTGTCGGGGTTTATGTATCCGACATTTCGAGAGTAGACAGGCATATATGACATCTGTTGTCATGATTAAATTGAGAAGATAATTTTTCAAGGTGGGAACCGATGCGAGCCGATCGTCTTCTATCGATCATGCTGCTGCTTCAGGCCAAGGGTCGCGCTACAGAGCGGGAGCTTGCGGAGCGGCTCGAGGTTTCGCAGCGCACGATTCATCGCGACCTGGAGGCCCTGAGCATGGCGCGCGTCCCGGTGTTGGCGCTTCGTGGGGCACAGGGTGGATGGGAACTGGAAAAAGGCTGGCGGACTGAAGTGCCGGGGCTGAATGAAGCGGAACTGCGCGCGCTGCTGATGGCAAAGCCTCGGGTCGTCGGGCATCCACGGCTGGCCGCAGCGGCCGAAAGTGCGCTGAACAAGCTGATGGCCTCGTTGCCGGGGCCGATGCGCGAGCAGGCAGCGGCCATGCAAGAGCGGCTGCACGTGGACCCGACGGGATGGCGGGACGCAGGCGAGGACCTGTCAATGCTGACGGTGGTGCAGGACGCGGTGGCGCGGGAACGGCGGCTGGTTTTTACCTACACGCGGGGTGACGGGCAAAGGGCCGAGCGCTCGGTGGATCCGCTGGGGCTGGTGGCGAAGGGGCTGAGCTGGTACCTGGTAGCGCGCGCACCGCACGGAATGCGGACGTATAAAGTGTCGCGGATGGAAGCTGTAACGATGCTGGCGATGGGGTTCAAACGCCCGAAGAATTTCAAACTCGCCGTTTATTGGGAGCGGTCGACCGCGGAGCTGAAGCGGCAGGGAGCACCCTATTGCGCAGTAATGGCGGTCGCTCCCGAGGTGGTGAACAAGCTCCGCGGGTGGATCGACGTGAAACCAGTGAAGGGTGATATGGCCCGCAAAGCGCCTGAAGGCTGGGTCACGCTACAGGTCGATTTCGACGCAGAAGAGCATGCGCGGTTTCTGGCGCTTGGATTTGGAACAAGCCTTCGCGTTCTGGCGCCACTGGAGTTGAAGCAGTCGGTGCAGAACGAGGCTGAGTCTATGGCTAAAGCTGGGTGAGGGCCAGGCGGGCGGAACGGACTTCGGCGGCCAGCACCTGGAGGACCATGAGCATTAGAGGTTGCTCGGATTGGATGAGGGCGTTAAAGTCTTCGCGGGCGATGAAGCTTATTTCAGCACCTCGATTGGCAACGGCGGTGAGCGAGTAGGGCTGGTTGCCGATGAGGCCCGGGACTCCCAGGAGTGAGCCGGCGGTGGACTGGCAGGAGAAGACCTTCTCGCTGGTACCAGGATTCATGGAAAGAGACGCTTCGCCATTGTGGATGATAAACAGGCCGACCGGCTGGTCTCCCTGGCGAAATAGAACGCGGTCTTCGTCGCAGGTGAAGCGAGTGGCGCGCTGGTCGAGCGCCTCGATCAGTTCGGGATCGGCGAGAAATGCGGATGGATCTAGCTGCACTTGCGGTCTCCGGGGCATGACGAAGGTGTTCAAAGGTGCACCGATTTTGTTTCCTGATACGAATGGTGTCATTTTGAGAACCTATTTAATGTGATGCGCATCACCTATTCTGGGTTAACCGGCGGAGGCACTTTAAAATGCTGGGCTTACGGGCGGGGTGGTCCGTGGAGATGGAACAGGCCCTAGCGGTTTTCCGCTTGCTGGCGCTTTAGCTCGGCCTCGAAAGCCTGCTGGCGGTCGGCGATGTATGCCTTATAGCCTGCAGGATCGATAAAAGCGTCGCGGTCGCCGGCCTTCCAGCGGGGGTACTTGGCCGCGAGGTCGAAGTAGCCGCCATGCGCGCCGAGAAAAATGTCGCAAGGCAGGGAGTCGAGAACGGCGAAGCCTCGCCTGTAGTCCTCGGCGATGCGGGGATAAACCTTGTTGCCGACGAGTTTGTAGCCAGGATTGACATTGGGGCTGCCGACAATGACGACGTGGAGCGGACGGCCGGCTTTGGATTTGCCGGAGGCCGGTTCGTCAAGAGTCCAGGTCGTAGTTCCTTTTGTGTGTCCGGCGGTGAGATGGGCGGTGAGAACCGTGCCGCCAAGGGTCACCGTGCTGCCGTCGTGGAGAATGCGATCGACGTGCGCGGGTGGAAAGAGCATGGCGGGCTGCGCGCCATATTGGAAGTCGGTCTTGCCGCCGGACTGAATAACGGAGACGTCGGCGTCCATCACTTCATATTTGGCGCCGGTGAGTTTGAGGATAGCGGCGCTGCCGGCGCAGTGATCGTAGTGGGCGTGGCTGATCAGCAGGATCTTGACGTCGCTGAGGTGGAAGCCGAGGGTTTCGATACTGCGCTTGATGAGAGGGATGCTGGTTTCAAGGCTGCTGTTGATGAGGATATCGCCCCGAGGCGTGACGATGAGATAGGAGGAGAGGTCTTCGGTGCCGACGTAATAGAGATTGCCGGCGATGCGGAAGGGGGGAAAGGGTTTGGTCCAGTCGGGATTGGGAGCGGCGGCAAGATTAACAGAAGACGCGAGAAGCAGCAGGATAAAGAGGTGCGCGAACCTGAATAACAGTGCGGATTTCGCACCAATTCGCCGGAAATCGCAAGAAGCAGGTCCTTCGACTTTGCTCACTGGGCCACCTGGAATTTGGTTTGATTCTTGAGGGCTTCGATGACGCGTTCGAGATGGACGCCGCGCGAGCCTTTGACGAGGACTACGTCGCCGGAGCGGAGATTCAGCAGGAGCCAGCGGCCGGCGGCCTCGGCATCGGGCAGAAACAGGGAGGCGACTCCGCCGGAACATGCAGCCGCAGCCAGATGCCGGGCGTTGCCCTGGACGGCGGCGACGAGGTCGAGTCCGGCTTCCGCGGCGGTGAGGCCGCAGGCAGCGTGAAGCTCCGGGCCATGCTCGCCCTGCTCGAGCATCTCGCCGGCAACGAGAATGCGGCGGCCCGCTGCCGGCCTCGCGGCGAGGGTGCGAATCATGGAGCGCAGCGCCTCGGGGTTCGAGTTGTAACTGTCATTCAGAATTGTTGCACCGCCGACCTCGATCACCTCGCCACGCTTGTCTCCGGCAGTGAGGGTTTCGAGCGCGGCGATGGCGGAGTCGAGATCGACACCGGCTTCGAGAGCTACGGCGAGACCGGCCATTGCGTTCGAGGCGTTGTGTTCACCCAGCAGGCGCAGAGTGAAGGCGCCTGCTCGCTCGCCGGCGCGGTAGTTGACGTGCAACCCGGCAAGATCTTCAGCGACGGAAAGAATCTGCGGGTCGGCGCATGGGCCTTCGCCGAAGTAGACGACGCGCCCTGGAAAATCGCGGCCGAACTGCGAGACGTAGGGATCGCTGCAGTTGAGGAAAGCGATGCCGTTGGAGGGCAGCGCGGCGACGAGTTCAAGCTTGGCGCGAGCGATGCCGGCCTGGCCTTCAGCAAAGTTCTCGATGTGCGCGGTGCCGACGTTGGTGACGACACCCCAGTCGGGCGTGGCGATGCGGGCGAGCGCTGCGATTTCGCCGCTGTGGTTCATGCCCATTTCGATGACGGCAATTTCATGCTCGGGTTCGAGGCGCAGTAGTTGCAGCGGCAGGCCAAACGCGTTGTTAAGATTGCCCTGCGACTTGAGCACGCGGAACTTTGCCGCGAGAGCGGCGGCGATGGCTTCCTTGGTCGTGGTTTTGCCGGCCGAGCCCGTGATAGCCACGACGCGATGGCCCCACAGGCGGCGGACGTGCGCGGCCAGGGCCTGCAGGGCGACGAGCGGATCTTCGGCGATGAGCAGCGGCACAGCCAGAGCTGCGTCGGGTAATGTGGCGACACGCGCGCGAGAGACGACTGCGGCAGCCGCTCCGCGCGCAAGCGCGGAGGCAACAAAATCGTGTCCATCGAGTCGCTCGCCGCGCACGGCAAAAAAAAGGTCGCCGGGAACCGCCGTGCGCGAGTCGATGGAGTAGCTGGAGACGGCGATTGCACCGGCGTTGACAAACGAAGATGGGGCTTCGAGCACTGCGCCCGCGCCGATGGCCGCCTCTGCAAGGGTAAGTTTCATTGCCCCTCACCGTAACCCATTTTTGCGCCCAGGTCGTTCAGCGCCGCAAGTGCCACCTCAGTATCGTCGAAAGGAATTGTACGCCCGTTGAGGATCTGTTCTTCCTCGTGGCCCTTGCCGGCGATAAGGACGACGTCGCCGGGCACGGCGGCTGCAAGCGCGAAATGAATGGCTGAAGTGCGATCGGGCTCAATCGTGTAGGGCGTGCAGGTGGCCTTCAGTCCGGGTTCGATTTCGGCCAGGATGGCGAGCGGATCTTCGGTGCGGGGATTGTCGCTGGTGGCGACCACAAAATCGCTGCCTTCGCCCGCGGCCTGGCCCATTTTAGGGCGCTTGGTGCGATCGCGGTCTCCACCGCAGCCGAAGACGGTGATCACGCGCCTGCCATTTTGTGCGGTCATCTGGCGCGCGAGGGTGGTCAGATTGCGCAAAGCGTCGTCGGTGTGTGCGTAGTCAACGATGACGGTGAAGGGCTGGCCGGCATCGACGAGTTGAAAGCGGCCAGGAACAGGATTGAGCGTGGGAATGGCAGCGACGAGATCGGCGAAGGGAACGCCGCGCGCGTGGGCGGCGGTGAAAGCGGCGAGCAAGTTGAGAATGTTAACTTCACCAGCGAGTCGCGAAACGACTTCGGCTTTTCCGGCCGGTGTTTCAAGAGTGAGAATTGCGCCGGATGGATTGAGCGCGTAGCTTGCTGCGCACCAGTCGCCTTTGCCGATGCCATACGTCCGCACTTCAGCGCCGGCTCTGAGCGCGGCGGCGGTGAGTCGCCTGGAGTACTCGTCGCCCTCGTTGATGACGGCCATGCGCGGAGCGGGGTAGACCGTGCCGTCAAAGAGCAGACGCTTCGCAGTGAAGTACTTCTCCATGGTCTGGTGATAGTCGAGATGATCGCGCGTGAGGTTGGTGAAGACGGCTACGTCGAAATTAATTCCTGTGGCCCGGCCCTGATCGAGGCCGTGGCTGGAGACTTCGGTGACCAGTTCGGTGGCGCCGCGGCGGACGCTCTCGGCCATCAGTTCGAAAAGGTCGCGCGATTCGGGCGTAGTGTGGATCGAGGGCCGCACTTCGCCCGCGAGGTGATACTCAATGGTGCCGACAAGGACGGTTTTGCGTGCGGCGGCGTTGAGCAGAGCTTCGGTGAGGAAGGCAGTTGTGGTTTTGCCGTTGGTGCCGGTGATGCCTGTCGCCGCGAGAGTGCGCTCTGGATGTTCAAAGAAAGCGGCCGATGCCTGGGCCAGCGCGCGGCGGCCATGTTCGACTTCGAGCACGGGCAGGCCTGCCTCGTAGACGGTGAGGTGGTCGAAGGTAGGCGCGGAGTCGGTGATGATGCCGAGAGCGCCGGCAGCGATGGCCTTGTCGATGTATTTATTGCCGTCCGTCGACCCGCCTTTCATGGCGACGAAGACTGCGCCGGGACGGACGCGGCGGGAGTCGTATTCGATGCCGGTGATGGGGGCATCGGAGCCGCCGGTCGCGCCGACGGCGGTGATTTCGGTTGTCAGGTCTTGCCAGTTCATCCTGGGGTCAATTGTAGATTGTGTAGGCATTGAAGATTTCCGGCCCCTGATTGCGATTCGCACCACGCGGTGACCTCCTCGAGGAACGAGCGGCAGCAATCGAAGGTTTTTGAGGTTGACGGTCCGCGGTTAATTGAGAGATTGTAGCCCCAGTAACGCTGTATGCGGTCGGACCCCTTCCCTGTGACTTGGAGGTATGCATGAGGCTGACGTGGCAGGAAATCCTCAAGAGGAGTGTTCTCTGCATTGCAATAGGGACGATGGCGCACGTGTCTCTGCACGCTCAATCCTCGGCCTGCCAACAGATTCGCGCGGCATGCAGGAATGCTGGATTCGTGGTGGGTGGCCCGATTGGGCAACGGCTTGTTCTTGACTGCTTCAATCCGATTGTGCTGGGACAGATGCCAAGGCGGCCGGCAACCATACCGCTGCCAACGATCGATCCGCAGGTGGCGAGCGCGTGCAGAGACAGCATAAACGCGAAATCTGCCAGTGCAGCTAACGCGCAGCCGCCGGTTGCCGACCAATCGACATTGGCGGCGGCCACGGACGGGAAGACTGTGCACGACTCTCGGCTTGGGGTTACGTGGCTGGCGGACGCGAATTTGGCCGCAACGCAGACCTTCGGGGTAACAGGCATCAACAAGTCAGGCTCGATGGACTATGCGACAGCCGTTCGCTGGGTGACGGCGATGAATTCCGCTGATCACGGCGCGGGATATCTTGGGCACCACAACTGGCAACTGCCGACTGCGCCGAGCGCCGACAAAACCTGCGATCTTACGGGGCGTCAGGACGAGCCATTCGGGTATCACTGTTCAGGCAGCGCACTGGGGTCGTTGTATTACGTTTCGCTTGGACTGCGGGAGCCCGACTCCGCTGTTCAGGGTTCTGCGGAGCAAGTTGGTCCGTTTCGAAATTTCCAGCCATATCTTTATTGGTCAAAATCCGAGGCGATCGATCCATTGCAGGGCTTTGTGAGTTTTTCGTTCGGCTCGGGATTTCAAGGGGCCAACGTCAAGCGAAATTACCTTTACGTTTTGCCGATGATCAAAGGGCAGTTGCCCGGAATGGCCCAGACATCCGACAGCCAGTGGGAGTCCGATGAAACCGGGGCGATTCTGTACGATCCAACCGCCGATATCACTTGGCTTGCAGATGCGAACCTGGCGGCCGAACAGACGTTTGGAATCGCGGAGATCAATCGCGACGGCTCGATGGATCACGAGACGGCAGTGCGCTTTGTGCAGGCCATGAATGCAACCGATGGCGGCAAGGGCTATCTGGGCCACACCAACTGGGATTTGCCGGAGACAAGGCCGACAGACGCCACCTGCAGCATGAAAGGCACAACCGGATTTGGGTGCACAGGCAGCGCGCTGGGATCGCTGTTTTACCGGCAGTTCGGATTGCATCCCGGCGACTCTGTGATTGCGCCGTCGGAGGCGAAGGTTGGCGCCTTCCTCAATGTGCAGCCCTATCTCTACTGGGCTTGCGCGGGGGACGACGTCAAGTTGCCCTGCAAGGCGAACGGACCGGCCGACGGGTTTGAATGGAATTTCTCATTGGGCAACGGATTCCAGGGGACAAACCAGGTGGGGAACAACCTTTTTGTGATGGTCTATTACCCGGATGCGGCTGCGGGAGAGGCAGCACCTAAGCCCTGAGGCTGCCCTTTCATTCCTCGCCGTGATTTTTGAGTCTCATTGCTTCACGGATCGATTTGACCGACCTGGCGACGCCGCAGTTTGAAATTCGGGTGGATCGCCCTGTGGCTCTGCGGACGTTAAACGAACACAAATCCAGATGAAGTGCTGTACCTACCGGGGCCACACTCTTTCGCTCAAAGAAGGGCCCCGATTTAAACATATCTTGACATGCAACCAAAAGGTTGCTTATTATAATTTGCAATGGGCGCGGACGTGGACCTGGTGTTCAAGGCGCTGGCTGCGCCGGAGCGAAGGCTCTTGCTGGATCGGCTGCGGGCGCGGAATGGGCAGACGCTCGGCGAGCTTTGCGCGCATCTTGACATGACGCGGCAGGCAGTGGCCAAGCATTTGAAAATCCTTGAAGACGCTAGGCTGGTGGTCTGCATCCGGCAGGGCCGGGAGAAACTGCACTATCTGAACCCGGTGCCGATTCACGAGATCGGCGAGAGATGGATTGGGAAGTACGAACGCGGGCGTTTGCGCGCGCTGAGCGAACTGAAAAAGAAACTGGAGGAAGAGGACAATGGCTGACGTGAGCAGGGCTGAATCTCGATTTATCTATGTTATTTATATCCGGACTACGCCGGAGAGGCTGTGGCGCGCGCTGATGGAGCCGGAATTTACGCGCCACTACTGGGTAGACACGACACAGGAAAGCGATTGGAAGCCAGGGGCGGCGTGGCGGCTGCTGAAGCCGGATGGAAGTGTTGCGGATAGCGGGGAAGTGGTGGAGATTGTGCCCCAGAAGCGGCTGGTTCTGAAGTGGCAGAATCACATGTTTCCCGAGATGACGGCGGAAGGATTTTCGCGCATGACGTATGAGCTCGAAGAGAAGGCCGACTCGGTGAAGCTAACGGTGACGCACGAGGTGGATAAAAAGGATTCGAAGTTGATCGCCGCGGTGTCGAATGGGTGGCCGCATATTCTTTCAAGCCTGAAGAGTTTGCTGGAGACGGGCGAGTCGTTGGAATCCTCGCGCACGTGGCCGAAGGGAATGTAAAAAGGCAGGGACTAAGGGACTCGGGACTGAGGGACTGCAAGGCACCGGGTAGACTCGCTACTTGCCGCAGCGAACGACGATCTTTGTTTCCGGAGGCACCATGGTGCCGGGGTCGGGGGCTTGCTGACGGGCTGTGCCGTTGCCGACGATCTGGACCTCAAGGCCGGCGGCAGTGGCCTGCTCGATGACCTCGCGCACGGGCAGGCCGATGAGCGAGGGGACGCGGAGACGCTTGGCGTCGGGAAGGGCCACAACCTGTTTTGGCTGCGCAGCAGGGAGTTGTTGCGCGGCTGGTTGCGCAGTCGCGGCGGGCTGCGCATTCCCGCTCTTGGCCGCGGCCTGACTCGCGCTTTGACTGGCGGGCTGCGCGGCGGGTGACGACTGTGCTGCGCTCAGCGGATCGTCGTTCGGCAGATCGTTGGCGGCATCGTAGAGAGCCTTGATGTCTTCCTCGTCCCGCGGGGTATCGTCTTCCTTGATGGGACCGGTTGGCTTGGAAGTCGCGGGACGCAGATCGATGTCGTGCGGGACGCCGAGATATTCGAGCACCTGCTGCGCTACTTCGGCGAAGACGGGTGCCGAGACCTCTGCGCCGTAGTACTGGCCCTTGGGTGAATCCAGAATGACTGCCACAGCGATGACGGGATTGTTGACCGGCGCCAAACCAGCAAACGACGCGATGTGCATGGTCTTGGAATAGGTGTGAGTGGCGGGATCGATTTTTTGCGCTGTGCCGGTTTTGCCGCCGGACGAGTAGCCATTGAGTTGCGCGCCCTTGCCGCTGCCGAACAGGACCACACCCTCCATCATCTTGCGCATCTGGGCTGCTGCCAATGTGGAGATAACGCGGTGCGCGTCGGCGGGCAGGGGGTTGGGCAGATCGTCTCCGGGCTTGAAGGGTTGTGCCGTCTGGGGCGTCTGCGGCGAGGCAGCCTTTTGGTTTGGATTTGTAGGCTCCAATTGACCGGGAAAGAGGATGTGCGGTGGCAAGTAGACACCGCCATTGGCGATGGTGGAAACCATGGTGACGAGCTGGATGGGGGTGACGGCGACTTCCTGGCCCATGGCGATCGAGCCGATTGAAGATCCGCCCCAGCGCTTGACGGGCTGAAGCAAGCCGCGGGTTTCTCCGGGGAGCTCGACGCCGGTGCGGGAGCCAAAGCCGAAGGCGCGAATGTATTGATAGAAACGGTCGGGGCCCACTTTGAGTGCCATTTTGATAGCGGCTACATCGCTGGAGACCTCGAGCGCCTGGTGGACGGGAATGACGCCGAAGTGCTCGCCCTGATTGTCGTGAATGACACGGCCGGCAAGCGTGATCTTTCCTCCCTGGCAGTCAACCGGGTCGTCGGGTTTGACTAACTGCTGGTCAAGTGCCGAAGCATAAGCAACGAGCTTGAAGACCGAGCCGGGTTCATAGACATCGCTGACGGCGTGATCCCGAAGCAGGTCCGGTGTGGTGTGGCGAAAGTTGTTGGGGTCAAAAGTGGGACGAATCGCCAGGGCCAGAATCTGGCCGGTGTGCACATCCTGCACAACGACGGTGCCATTGAGCGCCTGGGTCTTCTGCATGGCGTGATCGAGAGCGCGCTCGGCCAGGAACTGGATATTCTCGTCGATCGTGAGCACCATGTTGCGGCCGGGCTCGGGGTCGTGCTCGCTCGATCCCAGGACTTTGCGGCGGGCGTCCATCGCGGTGTACATTTCGCCGGGGACGCCGTGCAGAAGCTCATCGAATTTGTCTTCGAGACCGCCGAGCCCGTTGTCGTCCACGCCCACATAGCCCAGCACCTGCGCGGCGATCTGGTTGTCAGGATAAAAGCGCTGGAACTCCTTCTGGTAGTAAATTCCTTTCATGTTGAGGGCGTGAACACGGGTGGAAACTTCAACTGTGACGCGGCGCGCTATCCAGGCAAAGTTGCGTCCTGAGACGAGGCGGGCGGCGATCTCGGTTTCCGTGGTGCGCTGATCAGCGGGGTCGACGTGCACAATGGCGGCGAGGGTATGCGCGGCGGCCTTTTTGTCTTCGATTTCAGCGGGGTCGGCATAGATCGAGTCGACCTGGACGGTCATGGCCAGCTCGTGGAGGTTGCGGTCGTAGAGGACACCGCGGCGAGGAGCGACCTCGAAGGTGCGTTCCTGCTGCTTGTCGGCGCGCTCGACGTATTGCTTGTGCTCCACGATCTGGAGCATGAAGAGACGAAAGACGATGGCGCATGCCCAGAAGAGGAAAAAGAGACAGACGATCCAGAAGCGCGCCCGCGGGAGTGGGATGACGCGGGGAGGATGGTTACGATTGCGGGGGGCTCGAGCGGCTGCCTGCATGGAAAAACCTGGCTTCTAGCCTCTAGCTTATAGCTCGTGTGTTAACGGTCCAATCGGATTGTTCTCAGGCTTGGACGGCAAAGGCTCGGTTGGAAGCTATTGTTTGCGCTCAGAAAGCTGGAAACTAGAGGCTAGAGGCTGTCTTTTCCGTTACTGCGCGGCCGGTGCCGGGGGAGCGAGCCGGGCCTCGACGGGCGCTGACGAGTCGAGACGCGCATTGGGATGAACAACCTGTCCCGGCTGCGGCGCGGCCAAACCAAACTGGCGGGCCATCAAGTCGATGCGTCCGGGCTGGGTGAGCTCGGCCTGGGCCAGGCGCAACTGCCGGTTATCTTCGCGCAACTGGTTGAGCGTCTGCTTCTCCTGCTCCACGCGATAGCCGCCTTCAATGGCGTAGAAGTGCTGCATGCCGTAAATCATCACCAGGGAAAACAGGACGCAGATGGCAGCGCAGAACAGGCGCATCTCGCGGACCCGCATCGGGTCGGCCGCCTTCACCAGGCGGGAGTTGTCGATGTTGTGAGCGAAGTAGAACTCGGGGGTGCGCACGCGCCGCCGGAGCTGAGGCTGCCGGGCCAGCAACTGAGCATTATGCTCGGCCACCCGCGCGCTCAAACTGCGGCCGGTTTCGAAATAGGTTGTTGTGCATGCGGCCATGTGTGCTCTCCTTCGTCGGGCAGTCCCTAGTCCCTAAGTCCCTGTCTTTTTCTCCGCCGCTCTCAGTTTTGCGCTTCTTGAGCGGGGGTTCGATTCTGTTTCTTCTTCGCCGGCGGTGACCGGCTTCTTTGTCAAAATTTCCCAGGTTCCTTTTTGTGCTCCGTCCCGCAGGCTGTCTTTGGCGATGCGGTCTTCAAGAGAATGAAAGCTGATCACTACGAGTCTTGCGGAGGGCTTAAGCAAACCGGGTGCGGCCTCGAGCAAGCTGCTGATTTCGTCCAACTCGCGATTTACATAGATACGGAGGGCTTGAAAGGTTCTGGTGGCCGGGTGAATGTGGCCGTGTTTCTTGTCGTGTTTCATTGCCGGGACGGCTGAGGCTACAATGCGGGCCAATTGCCCCGTGGTTGTAACCGGCCGCCCCCGAACAATGGCTCTGGCGACTGTCCGCGACCTCCTTTCCTCACCGTACTCGTAAATGAGATTTGCCAGCTCTCGCTCGCTTATCTCATTCACCACTTGTGCGGCGGTGGGCTGGGAGCGCGTGTCCATGCGCATATCCAGCGGCCCATCCGCCTGAAAACTAAATCCCCGTTGCGCCTCATCGAACTGCAGGCTGCTCACTCCAAAGTCGGCCAAAAGACCATCCAGCGAAGCCGGCCCAACGCGCCGGGCGATGTTGCTGAAGGCCTCGCCAATCAGCGTCACCCTGGGTCGTTCGCCGCCGATCTCGTTCAAAACCCCGTCCAGCCGAACCTTGGCCAGCGAGAGCGCCTGCGGGTCCCGATCAAAGCCGATCAGGTGCCCTTCGGGGCCGAGCTGCCTCAAAATTCCTTCAGCATGGCCGGCAAGGCCAACGGTGCAGTCTGCGTACGTCCCATTGGGCCGCACACGGAGAAAACCAATCGCTTCATGAAAAAGAACTGGCACATGGCGTTCATTCGGCTTCGTCATGCGCTCCCCCTGAGGGGAATTAGCTGTCACTTCGCCGGCTCAGAATCGCGGCAACTGCCCTGCGATCATCGACGGTCAATTCGTTCGCGGAGAGATTCTGCTCAAAAATCTCCCGGTTGTGCACTTCCAGGTAAGTCATCTTGCCGAACACCGTAACGTCCGAGTCCAGGTGAGCCTTGCCCCGCAGAATCTGCGGCAACAGAACGCGGCCCTGGTTATCCATCTCCACCTGCTGACCGTAGTAGCTGGTCATGTTCAGGTACTTCTGGACTGCGTCGTCCAGATTGCTTGACCCCGCGAGCTGGGCTTCGCGCTTCTCCCACTCCTGCAGGGGCCAGATCTCGGCGCACCTGCCATCCTGGCTGGTGATATAGAACTGGGTGGCGTTTTGGGCGTCCAGCAGCTGCTTGAACGCAGCCGGGAGCTTGAGCCGTCCCTTCTCATCGACCTTTGCCGGATGGTTTCCACGAAACATTGAGCAGCCTGCTTGCCTTTTTCGGTTAGCCAGGCTGGTTCCCCAGGATTTTTGGCGCCCGAAAATCTATTGCTGGGAGCGAAAGCGAGTAAACTTGCTTTGGAACGTTGTAGCGCGGCTCCCAAAAGCCCCACTTTGTTCCCCTTTTGACCACTACTGGTGAATACTACCTCTGTTCCGTATTTCCGCCAAGGGGAAAATGAGCTAAAAGTGTGGTTTCGAGCGGTCTGCTGGTGAAGGTTGATCTAACGCTTTAAGTAATTTATCTACTAATAGACTTCAAATTTGAGACAAGCCCAACATCTTGTGTTAATGACTTCGATTCCAGGGCTGGACAGGGCGGGCTAAATTTGATAGCGAACAAAAAGCGAAACTTGTGGATAAAGAGGCATTCATTCCGATCGGGGCTATTTTCGCAGAAGATGAATCAGGCAGGCGTGACCGACCTTGAATCCTCGAAACCCACTGGGACCGCTATTTGTGGTGTTGCTTGCGCCGAAGCCGCTCGCGATCGGCCACCAGTTGCAACAGGTAGAAGAAGACCAGCAGGTTGGCTCCCAGCAGACTGACCCTGATGAGGGTAAGCCGGCGGAAGATTTCGAAGATCTCCCAGGGGAGAAACGAGGCCGTAATGACCAGGGTCATATATTCGGCCCAGGTTTTTTCGAGATAGAGGCCGATTCCCTCGGCCATGCTGATAGCGGAGTAGCTGAAGGCCACGAGGCCGATACGGCGCAGGAGCGGATCGTTGATCAGTTCAGCTTTGTCGAGAACAAAGTTGACCAGGCGGGACTCGGGATTGAAGCGGAGGTGGTCGACTAGGGCAGCGAGCTCGTCGCCTACGTCTTTATGAAGCAAATGCCGCGCTCCAAGCCCAATGGATAGAAACAGCAGCGCCTGGAAGAGCTTGTAAGCTGCAATGAGCACCAGCCACTTATTGTGGTGGCGGCCCCTGGCGAAGATGTGCAAAGGGGAGCGGATCATCATCCTCGGTGGAGCTTCAACAAGCATAGTTCCTCTTCTTACGTTAAATGATGGGCCTCGGGTCGATTCCTGGGCTATGCCTCGAACGGGTCAGAATGACTAATACCCGGTAGTTAGGGTCTGTTAACACTACCTGGGCGGGCATCGTTGCGAGCGAAAATCCGGCCATACGAAGCCGAGCCCGAAGGCTGTGGCGGGCCCACCGTCAAGGGCGAGAATGAAGTATGGCAGGATTTGCGCCGCAACCCTTCGGGCCGGGGCCAATTTTACTCATTTCGCCGTTGCTTGTCGCTCCAGTAACCAGTTACAGTTCGCTCCTCGCGCCTCGAACTGAGTAAAATTGGCTCCCGGCGATGCCCGCCCAGGTAGTGTTAACAGGCCCTAGTTACGGCGCGGCTGGCTTCGGGGAACCGGCATCTGGGCTGGATTGTGGGTTGAGCTGAGGCGCGGCAGGGGGATCCTGGGCCGAGAAAAGGCAGACATGAACAAGGCGCGCGGTACCATCGAAACCATGACCGAGAGTTCGGCGCAGCGTTTCGAGGCGAAGCAGTGGGTGCCGTATCCGGTGGAACTGGTGTTTGCGTTCTTCGCCAATCCGGCAAACCTGCCGCACCTGATGCCGCGGAAGTTTGAGACGCGGATCGAGGATGCGCGCATCGAGCCGCCGCCTCCCCGGCCTGTGGCGGCCGATGAGTCGCGGAGATTCAAGAGCGTCGCCGCGGGCGTGGGTTCGGAGATTCTGATCAGCTTTTATCCCATTCCGTGGGTGCCGCGCCGCGTGAGCTGGCTGGCGTGCATCACGGAGTTCAAGTGGAACAGCCATTTCTGCGATGCGCAACTGCGCGGCCCCTTCAAAGTGTTTCATCATCGCCACGGGATCGAGGCGGAGTTTCGTGACGCTCAGGAAGGGACGCTGGTGAGCGATTTGGTGGAGTACGAGCTGCCTTACGGGGTTATGGGACGCATTGCCGGTGCAATGGTGCGGAGCAAGTTGGCGAGCTCGTTCGCGTACCGGCAAAAGCGGCTGCCGGAGATATTGGCGGCGGCGCAAAGGCAGTCGGTGCGCAGTGCGTAGCGAAGGCAGACGCCGGTTGGTTCAATCGCGCTGCAGGTACCAGGGGATATTGACGACAATAATGCGGCGGTTTCCACGCATCAGGAGCATTACCTTCAGCAGGTCCGAGCGCCGGTTGTGGAGCAGATTCTCCCACCAGTTGCGCACCACCAATTCCGGCACCACGACACAGACTTTTTTGAGATCGGTTTCACGTTCGACGGACAAAACATAGTCGACGAGTGGCAGCAGGATGTACCGATAGGGCGACCGGAGCGTAATCAACGAAGGAATGCACTTGCCGGCGGCGCGCAAAGGCGCGGCGATTTTGTCTTCCCACTCATCGCAGAAGGTGTCGGTTTCTCCGGCGGTGAGCACATGAACGCAACGGATGTCGGATGACATGGAGAGCGCGAAACTGATGGCTTTCTCCGAGATGCGGGTCCAGCGGTCAATAGGCAGCACGACAATAGGCTCGGTGATCTCGGCGGGAACGATGGGCCGGTCAAGATCGATCTCGCGCGCTACATGGACGTAGTGGCGTTTGACGGCGCGCATCAACACGATCATTACCGCAATCAGCAGTGCGGTGATCCACGCGCCTTCAGCGAACTTGGCAACCAACACGACAAGAGTCGTGATACCGGTGGCCACTGCACCCAGGCCGTTGACGTACATGCGCAGACGCAGATTGACCCCGGGGCTCCCAGCGACGGATTTTTGTCCCTTGGGCGGAATCTGGCGCTTCCAGTGCATCACCATGCCGGCCTGCGAAAGGGTGAAGGCCATGAAGGCCCCAATGGCATACAGCGGAATGAGGCGGTCGGTGACGCCGCCGAAAACGATGAGCAGCAGCGCAGTGAGCGCTACGAGCACATAGATTCCCCAGGAGTAGAGCAGGCGCCGGCCGCGCAGCAGGAAGACGTGGGGCATGTAGCTATCGATCGCGATGGCGCGCGTGAGGCGGGGAAAATCGGCAAAGGCGGTGTTGGCAGAGAGAGCCAGAACCAGCAGCACCGAACCGATGGTGACGTAGTAGAACCAGCCGTGGCCCATCACCGCGCGGGTGAGCATGGAGAGCACGCTCTCATAGCCGGGCCCGTTCGGGTTGGTGGCGGCGATGCCGTATTCGCGGCACAGCAGCGCAATGCCGGACAGCAGCACGCCAAGCAGGGCGATGACAATAGTCAGGGTGATCTTGGCGTTCTTGCGCGTGTCGTCGCGGAAGGCCATGACGCCGTTGCTGACTGCTTCAACGCCGGTCATGGCGGTGCATCCTGAAGAAAACACCTTGAGCAGCAGCCACCAACTTACGGCCATGGTAGCGGCGGGCAATGCGGGAAGCGGCGTCACGGGCTGCGGATGACCGGAGCCGGCGAACACATGCAATGCACCCACGGCGATGACAATCAGCAGCGTGCCCGTGAACAGGTAGGTAGGAATCATGAACACGACGCCCGTGTCGTGGACGCCGCGCATGTTCACGATGGTGAGAATCAGCAATACGCCCAGGCAAAGCTGGAGCGTGTGCGGTTGCAGGCTGGGCACAGCGGAGATGAGTGCGCCAACGCCGGCTGAAATTCCCACGGCAGCGGTGAGAGTGTAGTCGATCATGAGCGCCGCGGCAGCCAGCAAACCAGCGCCCTCACCCAGATTCTGGCTGGCCACGGTGTAGGAGCCGCCGCCTTGCGGATAGGCGTCGATCGTCTGCCGATAGCTGAAGTAAACGATGATGAGCAGCACCACGATGGCCGCGCTGACTGGCACGATGTAGTGCACGCCCACCAGGCCGAGCGGAATCAGCAGCGTGAGCGCGGCTTCCGGTCCGTACGCGGCGGAACTGAGTGCGTCGAGGCCGAAGACGGGGATGCCGGCGAGGGGGCCGATGTGTTCGGCGCGCTCCTCACTAGTGGCCAAAGGTTTGCCGAAGAGAAGATTCACTGCCCGTGTGGAAAGAGCCATGTGCGGTTTTGTCCGGCGGCCGGAGATTGGAACAGGGAAGGCCGTCGAAGGCATTGTCTCACAGCGCAAGCTACGGGCTACTCGGGGTCACCCCAGCAACCTCGGCCAAGCGAAAGACGCATGCGCAGCCTTGCCCGATCTGACTGGCTCGTTGACTGCATCGATGAACTCGAAGGCGGATTTGTTACTTCAATTTTCATTTTGATCGAATTTCTCTGTTCTCCGGACAAAAGAAGTGGGATAATGCGGCATTGTCCTCTGGGGTCCCGAAAATCCACGTGCAAGCCAAGGCTTCGATTCTGATCATCGACGATGATCCTATCCATCTTGAGATCTACCGGCTGATCGTGGAGGCGGATGGATACAAGGGGCTGCCGGTGCTCGTCACTCTGCGCGGCCTGGAATTTCCAGCGCACGAGCAGGTGGACGCCGTGCTGCTGGACTACCGCCTTTTCCCACAGATCTCGGCGCGCAGCGTCGCGCTCCAGGTAAAGGCACGGTATCCGTCCGCTCCGATCCTGATTCTTTCCGACATGCACGAAGCTCCTCAGGACACGGCTCCCATTGTTCAAGCGTTTGTTCGCAAGGGGAATCCCGAAAAACTGCTCGAAACGCTTCGGGAGCTGATCGATCTTTCGCAGGGGAAAAAGTCCGAAAAACATACAACGGATTGATGCGATTCGGCATCTCAACGTGAGAACTGGGCCTTCCCTTCCCCTACAGTCATTATTTCAACTTTCGGAGCCTTGCAATGGATCGCCCGGTGCTTCGTGCGTTGCTTTGTTTGCTGGTTCGATTGCGCGCAGCCAATCCGGTGGTCCTGGCGGCTCCCCTCGTGTGCGCGCAGCTTTCGCTGGCCTTTGTTCCCTCGTGCCATGCCGCGCAGCCGTCGGCGGATTTGAAGAGACTCTCGTTGGAGCAGCTTGGCAACGTTGAGGTTACATCCGTCTCCAAAGAGCCGGAAGGGATTTGGCAAACCCCTGCTGCAATCTATGTCCTCACACGGGACGACATTCGCCGGTCAGGGGCACTGACCCTCCCCGATATTCTGCGCACGGTTCCCGGCGTAGAGGTTTCCGAATTGCAAGGCAACCAGTGGGCCGTCGGAATCAGGGGATTTGGCAACGCTTTCTCAAAGGATGTTCTTGTCCTGATTGATGGACGTAGCGTCTATACACCGCTATTTGAAGGCGTGTATTGGGATGCTCAGGACGTAATGCTCGAAGACATCGAACGGATCGAGATCATCCGCGGACCGGGGGGAACAATCTGGGGCGCTAACGCGGTCAACGGCGTCATCAACATTATCACCAGGAATGCTAAAGATACGCTGGGCACGCTTGTAAGCGGCGCATCCGGCCATGTTGAACGTTTCAACGGCAGCATTCGCGAGGGATTGCAGCACGGCCCCGCCTTTCAATTCCGCCTCTTCGCCAAGGGCCTGGTGCGCGAAGACGAGCAGAACGTTGGATTCGATCCCTATGATCGATGGCATCTGGAGCACGGCGGATTTCACGCCGACTGGAGAATTACCCCAAACGACTCAATCAGCGGTGCAGGCGATCTCTACAAGGGAGATTCCGGCCAAAAACTCACGATCGGCAGTTACGCGCCGCTCGCGCAAATCATCCTCGACGACACCTTCGACATTTCGGGCGGGAACGCCATCGTGAACTGGCATCATCAGTACTACGGCGGGTCCGACTTTCATGCCCAGTTCTACTTCGATCGAACCAATCGCCAAGGCACGCAGTTTGGGGAGACGCGCAACACCGTCGATCTCGATCTCATCGATCACCTCACGATGCTTCCGCGCCAGGATTTCATCTGGGGCGCGGGAGTTCGCTTTAGTCCGGATAACATCATTCAAACCCAGCCCACGGTGGACTTCGAGCCGCATTCCCAAACGGACCACATCTATAGCGCATTCCTCCAGAACACCTTCTATCTGCTGCCGAATAATCTTGCTCTGACCATCGGATCGAAGTTCGAACACAACAACTACACCGGCTTCGAAATACAGCCCAATGCCCGCCTGCTGTGGAACCCTGTGGCGCATGCAACGCTATGGGGGGCTATCTCCCGCGCTATCAGAACCCCGGGACGGCTCGATCGCGACCTGCAACTCACTTACGTGGCTTTTGCAAGTCCGCCCGTGCTGGCCCGGATTTTGGGAGATCCAAACTTCACCTCGGAACATCTGCTAGGCTACGAGGCCGGCTACCGGCAACTCCTCACGAACAGGCTCTACGTCGACATTGCCGCATTCAAAAATCGCTACGATCATCTGGAAAGCTATGGCACCCGCTTTACGAGCGTTATCACGTCTCCCATCGCAGCTACCGTGATCAATCTGCCCTATGCGAATGGCATTGACAGCGGAACGGACGGGCTGGAGATTGCGCCGGACTTTAAGGTTGCGGAGTGGTGGGAACTCAAGGGCAACTTCTCGCATGTGCACATCGATGCTCACTCCAGACCTGGCTTCAACGACCCCACAACCGCTTCCACTTATACGGGCTCCAGTCCGCATCGCACGGCCACTCTTCAGTCGCAGTTCAATCTGCCACACAGCGTCGAATTCGATCTGGACTATCGATTTGTCAGCCGCCTTCCCGCACAGCAAGTGCAGAGCTATCAAACGGCGGATGCGCATGCAAGCTGGCTCTTCAACAAGTCACTTCGCTTTACCGTGGACGGCCGCAACCTGCTGCAACCCCACCATCATGAATTCGCGGGAGACAATCTTCAACCCGTGGGAATACGGCGCAGCGTCTACGGCAGCATCACCTGGACAAAATAGCCGCAAACGAGATGAGATAGATCTATGCGTGCATGCCACCAACCTAAACCAGCAATTCGGTTGTGGATGGGGCGCGCCCGCTCAGGAAGCGTGACTCTGATTCTCACGTCTCTGGTCATGTTTTTCGCAGGCAACCTGTCCGCGGCGCGTGACCAGGCCGCGTTTACTCCAGACGATGTGGAAGCGGCCTATCTCTTCAACTTCGGCAAATTCGTCCAGTGGCCGGTAGACAGGGGCGCTGAGTCGCAGCCGTTCTCCATCTGCATCCTGGGCCAGGATAACTTCGGCAAGAAACTGGACGACCTGGTCACGGGTGAAAGCATCCAGCAGCGCAAGATTATGGCCAGACGTTTATCCTCAGTGGCCGATGCGGACCAGTGTCAGATCGTCTACTTTGGAAATTCCGAAGCCGCCCGCCTTCCGGACGAACTCAGAGCTTTGGAGAAGAAGCCGGTGATGACCGTGAGCAGCCTGCCGCTTTTTCTGGAACGCGGAGGCATGATTCAGTTCCTGGTTGAGAACAACCGGGTTCGCTTTGCCGTCAATTTGCCGCCCGCCAGGCGGGCCGGTCTTTCCCTGAGTTCAGATCTGCTGAAAATCGCTGTGTATGTAAATACGAAACCACCGGCGGAGGAAAAGAAATGACACGTTCCCGCCGCCGGCGTTCTATCGCCTCAATGCTCACCTGGATGAATGTATTGGTCAGCGGCATCGCGCTGACGCTGGTTTACGTTTCATTCCTTGCCTACAATCTTTACTCATTCAGAAAGTCGGCCATCCAGAACTTTTCAGACGACGCACAGATCGTTGGGGCCAACAGCGTCGCTGCGATTGTGTTTGACGACAAGCTGTCGGCAGAGACGACCTTGTCGGCGCTGAGCAACTCAAACGATATTGTCGCCGCGGCGATTTATACCGAGGGACCGGTGCCGTTCGCGGAATATCCGGTAAATGGAACGGTTGTCGTTGACAGGCGTCCCCTGAGGGGTACAGGCAAACTGGAACAGTGGACCAGCGGAGCGGATATACTTGTCGCTTCGCGCATTGACTTTCAGGGCAAACCGATCGGCGTGGTGTATCTGCAGGCGCGCTTGAATGGACTAAAGCAGCAGGCAATTGAATATGCCGCGATCGCCGGGTGCATTCTGCTGATCTGCCTGGCTGTCGCCCTGATGGTGGGTTCGTTCTTCAGGAAGATTCTGGCCCAGCCGGTGGTTTCGTTGGCAAGCACCGCGCGCCTGGTTTCCCGCTATCGCGATTATTCTCTGCGCTTCGAGCCGGACCGGAGTTACAACGAACTTGCATCGCTGACGGACGCCTTCAATGAAATGTTAACGGAGATTCAGCAGCGGGATAAGGCGCTGGAGCATGCAAAGACCAGCCTCGAGCAGCGGGTGGAAGAGCGCACCGCACAGTTGCTTGCGGCCAACCGGGAGCTCGAGGCTTTCTCGTACACCGTGGCTCACGATCTGCGATCGCCGCTTCAAGCAATCAGCAATCTCTGCTTCCTTATTCGAAAGGTGGATCAGGCAGATTCTCCTGACGAAAGAGCGCCGATGCTGGCCCAACTCGGAGCGTCCGTCGAGGTCATGTCGAGCATGATCGACGATCTGCTCGATCTTTCGCGTTCAACAAGCACGCCGCTGCATTCCAAGCAACTCGATCTGAGCCTGCTGGCCAAATCCATTCTGGAAGGACTCATGAGAGCGCATCCCGAGCGGCAGGTTGAAACGCACGTGCAACCCCGGTGCCAGGTGAACGCCGATCCGGGGCTGATGCAGGTAGTGATGCAGAACCTTTTGCGCAATTCCTGGAAGTTCAGCGAAAGAGTTACGCAGGCGCGAATCGAATTCGGATGCATGCGTGAAGGCGAGATCACGGTCTACTTCGTTCGCGACAACGGCGCAGGGTTCGATCAGCGACAGGCGGAAAGGCTTTTCAAGCCGTTTGAAAGACTTCATGCCGCCAGCGATTATCCGGGGACGGGGATCGGCTTGGCCACGGTGGAAAGAATCATTCACCGCCATGGAGGAGACGTTTGGGCCGAGGGCGAGGTCGATAAGGGGGCCACTTTCTATTTCACGCTTGAGCCACGAAAGCCTCAAACCGCAGGCGCGGACAAGTGAGCGATAAAGCGGCAATTCGCTACACCGGACGGGATTCCAGCTTGCACACTGAAAATCCGATTTTGAGCCTTAACGGCGCGCTGGATTGGCTCCGCATGCGCTTTAGCGCGGCTCAGGCGAAGCGGCAGGGAGCGTGAAGAGGAACCTGCTTCCCTGGCCGACGATGCTTTCGGCCCAGATGCGTCCGCCGTGCTGCTCAACGATACTGCGGCAGAGCGCGAGTCCAAGGCCAGTGCCGCCAAGGGCGCGCGAATCCGAGGAATCTCCCTGCTGGAAGCGCTCAAAGATGTGTTCGAGTTTTTCCGGGGGAATGCCCCGGCCCTGATCTTCGACGATAAAGCAGACTTCGCCCAGCCCGAAGGGGTTGCCTGCCGGGTCGGCGACGGGCACGGGCTCCGCGGCCAGGCGGATAGCTGTTTCCTTTGGCGAGAATTTGACCGCGTTTGTGATCAGCTCATTCAGCACCTGCAAAATCCGATCCTCGTCGGCAAAGACCGGGGCCAGCGGCGCCTCAATGCGAAAAGAGATATGTGCCTGCGCGGCTGCGCTGTGAGCCACGTCCGCAGCCCGGCGCAAGAGGTCGATGGCTTCGATCGGCTGGCGGTGCAGCGGCAGGCGTCCGCGCTCCACGCTGTCGAAATCCAGAATGTCGTTGACCAGGCGGATGAGGCGGTCGCTGTTTGCGATGGCGATGTCGATCATCTGGCGCTGCTTCTCGGGGCGCTTGTCGAGAGTCCCCGAGGAGATGAGCCCAAGCGAAGCGCGCAGCGAGGTCAGCGGGGTGCGCAGTTCGTGGCTTACAGTCGAGATGAATTCGTCCTTCATCTTCTCAAGGCGGCGTTGTTCCGACACATCCTGGAAGGCCACCACCATGCCGGCAATGCGGCCGTCGTCCATCAGCGGATTGGCGCTGTACTCGACCGGAATGGGGGTCCCATCCCGGCGCCAGAAGACCTCGTCGCGCATGCGGATGGATTCGCAACGGCGCAGCGCCTGCAGAATAGGGTTGGTGGATTTGGAGTAGGGGGTACCGTCGGGGTGGCTGTGATGAATCACCTCGTGCACATCGCGGCCTGTGAGCTCCTGCGGCTCATAGCCCAGGGCGTGCGCGCCGGCTTCATTCATGAAGGTCAGCTTGCCCTCGAGATCGATGCCGCAGATGCCGTCGCCAACCGACTCGAGAATCAATTCGCGCTGGCGCGTGGCGCGGTGCAGCGCCTCTTCGGCTTCAAATTGCTCGGTCACGTCCATGCCGTGGTTGAGCACAAATGGCCGTTCGCCGGGCAGTTGCATGCGCCGGCTACGAAACGCGATACGGCGATAGACGCCGTCGCTGCGCCGCAAAGGCAATGCGCCTTGCCATTCTTCCTGGGTTTCCAGCGTATGCAGGCACTCTTGGAATGTGGCTGCTCCGGCGGCGTCCATCAGTTCAGTGACGGAGCGCCCGGTGAGCGCCTCGGCTCGATAGCCAAGCGTTTCGGCGGTAAATGCGTTGAGCGAAGTGAGACGGCCCTCCATGGAGCAGGTAAAGACAAAGCCGAGCGAATTCTCCACGACTTCGCGGTAGCGCGCCTCGCTGGAGAGAAGAGCCGCTTCCATCTGCCGCTGCTCGGTTACGTCCTGGCCGCTGACAATGACGTATTGAATTTCGCCGTTCGGGCCTTGCAGCGGGCGCAGCGTCCAACTTACGCGCCGCGTCTTTGCGCTGGGGCCGGTTGCGGCTGCGTCCCCGCCCACCAGCCAGGCTGTTTCGTGCGGACCCGACTCCTGCCCGGCCGCGGCGTCGCGCAGCTTGCCTATGGCCCAGTCCCGGTCGTCCGGCCTCAGGACCTGCTCCACAAACGGCCGACCCACGGCGTCGGCCAGGGTGAGTCCGGTCAGTTGCAGGCAGGGCTGATTCATGCGCACGAGACGTCCAGCCGTGTCCACCACGGCGACGAGTGCCGGAATCGAATCCAGCGTCGCGGCAACAAAACATCGCTCAACGGACAGTGCGCGTTCGGTGCGCTGCCTTAAGCGCTGCGCCTGCTCCTGCAAGCGGATGCGGCTATACAACTCCAGGCGCGTCACCACCTGGCGGCCCAGAATCTCAAGCAGCGTGAGGTGCTCCTGTTGAAACTGGTTCGGTTTAACGGCCAGCAGCGCGAAGGTGCCGACTACCTGCTGTGCGCTTGTAATCAGTGGCGTTCCGGCGTAGGAAAGAGCGGGCTTTGCGCCCGGCACCGGGATTCCCTGGGGAAGAAATCGCCGGTCCTCCGCCGCGTTGGGAATGAGAAGAGGCTCGCCACTCTCCAGCATCCACTGACAGGCTGTAACAGCACGCGACTGTTCGATTGCCTTGAAGCCATACCGCGCTTTGAACCAAAGCCTGTTGAAATCCAACCACCCTATATAGGAATAGTCCGCGCCGCACAGTACCGCAGCCAGTTCCACTAGCTCGTCCAGAGCTGGGTCCGGGTTGCGGTCGAAGATATTGAACTCAGGGTGCAAATACGCTTCCTGGTTCTCAAATAACTTTGAGCCTGGCATGGCGCACAGAATGTACAGGTACCCGAAGTCAGTATCTTGGAACGAACACAG
>JBARBP010000271.1:0-15132 GCA_049793195.1 Occallatibacter sp.
AGCCGCCGGATGCCGGTGCCGCTCCGGTGCCCGTCGCGGCCCTCGATTTTCAAAGGCGCCTTTTGTAGCCAGGTCCTTAAGCGCACTGCGCAGGTGCACGACGGCTGACGCGTGGACCTGCGAAACCCGCGACTCGACCACACCGAGAGCCAGGCCAATCTCGCGCATGGTCATCTCTTCGTAGTAGTAGAGCGTCATGACCAGGCGCTCCCGGTCGGGCAGATTGGCGATCGCCTCCGCCAGACGCTCTTCAAGCTCCCCGCGAAGGCAGCAAAAGAGCGGGTCCTCATCGGGCCGTCCCGGAATGTAGGCCAGCTCCTCCTCGCCCGAGTCCTCGTTACGCTCCATATGCAGGGTCCCGATTTCGAGACCTTTCAGGTCGCCGAGCAACTGCTGGTACTCCTCCAGACCGAGCCCCATCTCCTCGGCCACCTCCGCCTCGCCCGGCGCGTGGCCGGCACGCGCCGTCAGCACGCGGATGGCTTCCTCAACCGCACGCCCCTTGCGGCGCAGCTCGCGCGGGCTCCAGTCGAGCGTGCGCAGACTGTCTAAAATAGCGCCCCGGATGCGGAACTGCGCATAACTGCGAAACTGTACCTTCTTGTCGGGATCGAATTTGGAAAACGCATCCATCAGCCCAACCACCCCGGCCGAGACCAGGTCTTCGATGTCCACATGCTGAGGAAGCCGCTCATGGATGCGGCGGGCCAGGAAACGCACGACCGGCAGGTGTTCGAGCAGCACCCGCTCCTGTTCGCTGCTGAGCATCGCGCCCGTTACGGCGGCGGGTGGGTAATCCCCTGCGGCCGCCCCCCGGCGCGTTCGATTCTGGCTTGCCGCGGTTCCTGTTTCGATTGCCATTTGCACACTCTCGCTCTCGTTCTCCAGCCCAGATTCAGTCCATTGCCGGTCCGCTCTCTCGCCTTCAGCTGTTGGTGGCCGGTCTGTGCTCACGACGTCTCTCTCCATGCCGGTTCAGCGTCCCGTTTCAGCACCGGTTCAACGTCCCGTTTCAATGCACCGTTCCCACGGGGCGCAATCGAATCTCGGGAGGAATCTCCCCCGCGGCCACCACGGCCAGACGCGGCAATATCGGCTCCAGCCAGCGCTTGACGTGAAAGCGTGCCGGACTAGGGCAAAGGAGCACGGGCAGAGCCGCTGCGGAGGCGGCCCCGATGAGTTGTCTCACAGAATCGGTGAGGCGGCGCAGCACCGGGACACGGGGGGGCGAGGCAGCGTTCAGCAGGCGGTTGCCACTCTCCGGCGACAGGGTGGCCAGAATCTCCTCTTCCAGGGCAGGATCGAGCAGGAGAACCGGCAACTGGCCGTCGCCATCGAGCAAGGGGCGAATCAGCCGTCTTCCCAGGGCCTGACGGGAGGCCTCGACCAGGGCGACGACGGTCTTGTTGACCGGCGCGGTCTCGAGCAAGGCCTCGAGAATTGCGCCCAGGTCGCGGATGGAGACCCGCTCGCGCAGCAACTGCTCGAGAACCCGGCCCACCTCGCCAAGCGTCAACAGCTTGGGAACCAGCTCCTCCATCAGCTTGGGATGGCTCTCGTTGAGCGAGTCCATCAGGCGCTTGGTTTCGGCCCGGCCAATCAGTTCCCAGGCATGCTGGCGCACCAGTTCGCCGAGATGGGTGGTAATGACCGTAACCGCGTCCACCACCGAATAGCCGGAGGCGATGGCCTGATCCTCGAGGGCCGGGGCAATCCAGATCGCGGGGACCCCGAAGGCGGGCTCCCGGGCCTCTTTGCCGGCCAGCGGGCGGCGGTGCGGGTCGCCGGAGACAGCGAGCAGATTCGCGCCTTCTGTCTGCCAGCGGCCAATCTCCATGCCCCGCAACGAGAACAGGTACTCGCGCGGCTTGAGTCGCAAGTTGTCCGAGATATGCACGGGGGGCACGAGGAAGCCCATCTCCGAAGAGAGGTGGCGGCGCAAGGAGCGTACCCGGCTCAACAACTGTCCGCCCTGCTTCTCGTCGACCAGGGGAATCAGCTGAAAACCGATTTCAAGGGTCAGGTCTTCGAGGCGGAGAAGCGATGCCAGATCGGAAGCCTGGCCGGGCTCCGCTTTTTTCTTTCCGCCCGGCGCGAGTTCGGGCACCGGAGCGGCTACGGGATTTCGAGACAGGCGGCGTCCACCCCAGAAAAGCGCGACGGCGACACTGAGAAAGGCCAGTTTGGGCAGGCCCGGGATCAGGCACATGGCGCCGGACACCAGGCTGGACAGATAAAGAGTGGCCGGCCGGGCCAGGAGTTGCTGGCGAATCTCGCCGCCCAGCATCCCGGCGGAGTTGGCGCGCGTGAGGGTGACGCCACCGGCGACAGAGACCAGCAGCGAAGGAATCAGGGTGACGAGCCCATCGCCCACGGTGAGAACGGTATAGGTCCGCGCCGCTTCGCCCAATTCCACACCCTGCTGAAGGGTGCCGATCAGCAGACCGGCGACGATGTTGATGGCGGTAATCAGAATGGTGGCCAGCGAGTCGCGCTGGTTGAAGCGCGCCGCGCCGTCCATGGCGCCATAGAACTCGGCCTCCCGAGCGATGGCCTGGCGGCGCTTGCGGGCCTCGGCTTCGTCGATCAGACCGGCATTCATGTCGGCGTCGATGGCCATCTGCTTGCCGGGCAGCGCATCGAGCGTGAATCGGGCCGTCACCTCGGCGGTGCGCACCGCGCCGTGCGAGACCACCAGGAATTGAATGGCGACCAGAGCCAGAAAGAGCACGAAACCAACCACATAGTTGCCGCCCACCACAAACTGGCCAAAGGCTTCAATTACTTTGCCGGCCGCTGCGGTTCCTTCGGATCCATGGAGCAGAATGCGGCGGCTGGAGGCGATGTTCAGAGAGAGCCTGAAGAGAGTCAGTAGCAGCAGCAGGGTGGGAAACACCGACAGCTCGACCGCGCGGCGAATCTGCATGGCCGAAAGGAAGACGATGATGGAGGCGGCCATCGAAAGCGCCAGCAGAAAATCGAGCCCCCAGGCGGGCAGCGGGACCAGCATGACAAAGATCACGCTGATCGCGGCCAGGGGCAAGACGTATTCGCGCAGGCGATGCCAGATCGACTGCGCCGGCAAGGAACCTGCCGCCATCGCAGCTGTGCTCATCGAGGACCTCCGTCAATTGGTGAGCCAGGGGGTCGGGCGCCGGACGGGCGGTCCCAATGCCGGGCAGCTTGCGCCTGGGCTGCGGCCCGAGCGGCAGTTTCATGAGCGCGCCGTTCGCGTAGTTCGGCCTCCACGCGCTGCCGATAGAGGTAGGCCAGAATCGCGGCCACGGCCGCGTAGAGTTCGGCGGGGATAGGCTGGCCGACCTCGACCGAGCAATAGAGCGAGCGGGCCAGCGGCGGGTTCTCGACGATCGGCACCCCTGCCCAACGGGCTTCGGCCTTGATCTCTTCAGCGAGCAGGTTCCGCCCTTTGGCCATCACCCGGGGAGCTTCCATGGTGGCGAAGTCGAAGCCCAGGGCCACGGCATAGTGGGTGGGGTTGGTGAACACGACGGCCGCTTTCGAGACGTCGTCCTTGACGCGGCGGCGGCGCGCCTGGCGCTGCAGGTTGCGGATGCGGCCACGCGTCTGCGGGCTGCCCTCGGTCTCCTTGAACTCGTCGCGCATATCCTGCTTGCTCATCCTTAGGCGCGATTCGCGGCTCTGCCACTCGACCAGGTAGTCGATGGCCGACCAACCGAAGAGCAGCCAGGCGGCCGCTAGAAGAAGTCCGTAAACGTCCGAGCCCAGCATCTCGAGGCGGGTGATTGAAAAGGGCGGAATCGTCAATTGGCGGGCAATGCGCTGCACGGCGAAGACCGCCAGCAGACTGGCCGGGAGCAGCGACTTGCCCAGCCGGGCCGCGGAACGGAGCGAGAAGAGGTTCTTGATATTCGAGATCGGATTGATGCGGTCGAATTTGAAGCCGATCGATTCGACGTTAACGTTGAGGCCGCCGGTTTGCAGCACGCCAATCCCGAGCGCCGCCATGGCGACCGAGGCCATCACGATGCCGGGGGGCAGGAGCACGGCCAGCGACAGGCGGCGGATGGCGAGGAGCGTGGGCTCCAATTGGGCCGGCTCCCAACGGCTGGGAGCGCCGAGATCGAGAAAGGCGGCGAAGGTGGCGCGCCAGGTATAGAGCGTCGTGGTGCCCAGAGCTCCCAGCGCAATCACTCCGGCGAGAGTGCCCGCGGCGGCCGACAGTTCGCGGCTGTGCAATACGTCGCCCTCGCGGCGCGCCTTGTCGCGGCGATGCTGGGTTGCCTGTTCGGTGCGCTCTCCGGGCATTGGCTATCCTCCCAGGCCAGCAACCTGGCCGGGAGCGGCAATCAACCGTTCGGCAAGATCGAGCAGGCCACTGAAGCGCGCTTCGATAAAGCGCGGCCAGAGAGCCAGGGAGCCGGCGAGGATCAGGAAGCCGGTGAGAGTCTTCAGGGGCACGGTCAGGTTCATCACCGGCAGCTGCGGGCTGAGCTTGCCGAGCAGCGAGACGGCGACCTCAACCAGCAGGGTCGCGGCCAAAACCGGCGCAGCCAGCTCGACCGCGGCCAGAAAGATGCCTCCAGCCGCGCGCACGATGGCCAGAGCGCTCGAGGGCGCGACGGCGAAGACGCCCAGAGGAGCGGCGCGAAAACTGCGCACCAGCGAGGCGAGCATGATGCGGTCCAGGCCGGCGCCGATTACAACGAGGGTACCCATCAACTGAAACAACTCGCCCATTAAGGGCGTCTGGATCGAAGAAGCCGGGTCCATGAGGTTGACCAGGGAGAAGCTGAACTGCAGGCCGACGATCTGCCCGGCAAAGAGCAGCATTTCGTTGAGCAGCGTGAGGGTGAGACCGTAGACCAATCCCACGGCCAGCTCGCCCAGCAAGGCCGAAAAACCGATCTCGGCCCGGGCAGCAGGCAAAGTGGACACGAGCGGCGCCAGCAGAAATGCAACGGCGCCGACAAAGACTGCTTTGGCGCGGATCGGGAGCGCCGTTGAGGAGAAGAACGGAGCGAAGACCACCATGCCGCTGACCCGAACCAGGGCCAGCGTCATTGCGCTCAAGAATGTCGTCCAGTCGGCCACTTAGCCCCTCGCTCCCAGCTTCTAGCTCTTTTTCGTTCGCAGCTTGTCCATTTGGGTCGCCCAGTCTCCAGCCAGAGGCTAGGAACTGGAGGCTGCTCTTATCCCAGGTAACGATGAAAATCCGTCATCAGCAGCCGCGTGTAGACTTCCAGCCGCTCCAGAAACCAGGGCATGGCAACCAGCAGAATCAGGGCGATCGCGGCCAGACGCGGAACCGAAGTCAGCGACTGCTCCTGGAGGCTGGTGAGGGTCTGCACGAGACTCAAGAGGAAGCTCAGCAGGACGGCTGCGACCAGCAGTGGCGCAGAGAGGATCATGGCCTCCTTCATTAGCTGGCGAAGCAGTTCGGCTACCATGTCGGGCGTCATCTCGTCCTGATTCCCCTAACCAAGCCAAAGCGGCTCAAAAGCTTTTCAGCAGCGAACCGGCCAGCAGGTTCCAGCCGTCCACCATAACAAACAGAAGACTCTTCAGCGGCGTCGAAACTACGACGGGCGGCAACTGAAACATGCCGATCGAGGTGGTGATGGCGGCGGTCACCATATCGATCAGAAGAAAGGGAAGAAACAGGACAGCGCCGATGGCGAAGCCGGCCTTGAGTTCGGAGAGGATGTAGGCCGGAATCACCACGCGCATGGGCAGGTCTTCGGCCGTGTTGTGGCGCGGAATCTGTCCGGCGGAGGTAAAGAGCGCAAGGTCTTTCTCCCGTGCGTAGCGCAACAGGAAGCGCTTGACCGGCTTGGCTCCGCGATCGATGGCCTCAATCCCGGTAATCTGGCCCTGACGGAAGGGCTCGACAGCCTGCAGATCGACCTGATTGAGAACCGGCGTCATCAGGAACCAGGACATCATCAAGGCCAGGCCCATCAGCGTGGGATTGGAAGGCGCGGTCTGCGTGCCCAGCGCCTGGCGCAGAAAGTGAAACACCACCAGGAGCCGCACCAGCGGGGTCATGCACATCAGAATGGCAGGCAACAGGGTGATTAGCGTCAAAACCAGCAGAATGGTCCACGGCGTCGAATCCGAGGGGTGCAGACGCGCATTGAGGTCGGGCAGCGGAGAGGCCGGCAGCGAGGCAACGGCATGCGCCGCGACCAACAGGGCTACCATGAAACCCTCGGGACGCGAAGAAGCACTGGGCGCGCACCGCTGTCGAGCGGATAGAAGGCCGGTCCGCCGTCAGCCGAAGTGGCCACGAGAAACCGGCGGCCCTCGGCTTCAACCAGGGCCAGAGACTGATGCGGAGCAAGCGAGATGCGCTCCAGCAGTTCGAGACGCGGTGGGCTGTGCACCCCGCGCAGTTTCTTGAGGAACGGCCTCAGGACAAACCCGGCAAGCCCGCCTAGCGTTGAAGCAGCCTGCGCTGACCCGCCTTTTCCTTTATCTCTCATTGCTGTCCGTCCTCTATTTCCGTTAACCGAAGAAATCCGATCTCCTAATTCCTGTCACCCGACCGCGACGAACGACCATATCCACAGATCACAACGAATGCATTGGCCTCCAGCGCCTCCAGTTCAGGCCAAGTGGGTGATTCGAATTGCCAATTGCGTCTCAATGACCTCGAACTCGCTCCAAGCCAACTGCACATCGCCAGAGGCCAGGGGAAGATCTTCCCCGTTTCCCCATTGAGACTCGATGAGCTGGCCTGGTTGCAGGGCCAACAGGTTGCGAACTCTGAACTCGCGAATCGGGACCGCGACATCGAGCTCCACCGGAAGCAAGGACACGGGTGCGCTGAATGGGATCGGGGCCTCCGACTCAAGTTCCTGCGGCTGCACGGCCATGAGCGCATGATTCTTTCCCACCTCGGTGTTCGCGTTTGCGGGGGCGGCATTCAGCTGACCGCCTGACGCCGTCGGCGCTTGATTCGCTGTGGCCATGCGGTTGGGAAGCTTGCAGAGAGGTGACCAGAAGGAGCGCATGAAGCTTGGAGACGACTAATGAAAGTCTCCCAAGCCCAGACCCTGGCTGTTGCCGATGAAATCTGGAAGCTCTAACGCTGCTACACTTAGGAGAACGAGAATTTGCGCTTAAGCCGGCTGGAAGCCGATCGGAAGCCGCGTTGAATCGAGGTCGAAGAAGATGCCAGAACAGAGTGAAAACAAGTCTTTTAATGGAACGAGCCTGCGCCTGAAAGTGGGCTTGGCCGAGATGCTGAAGGGCGGCGTCATCATGGACGTGATGAACGTGGAGCAGGCCCGTATTGCCGAGGAATCCGGCGCCACGTCGGTGATGGCTCTGGAGCGTGTCCCAGCGATGATCCGCGCGGAGGGCGGTGTGGCCCGCATGGCGAAGCCTAGCCTGATCCGCCAGATCATCCAGGCCGTCTCCATTCCAGTAATGGCCAAGGCGCGGATTGGGCATTTCGCCGAGGCGCAGATTCTTCAGGAGCTGGGTGTGGATTTTATCGACGAGAGCGAGGTTCTGACTCCAGCAGACGAGGCTCACCACATCGACAAGCATGCCTTTGCCACGCCGTTCGTTTGTGGCGCGCGCAACCTGGGTGAGGCGCTGCGACGGATTGCCGAAGGGGCGGCCATGATTCGGACCAAGGGCGAGGCGGGCACGGGCGATGTGGTTCATGCCGTCCAGCACTTGCGCAAGATTACGCGCGAAATGCGGGCGCTGACCACTCTAACCGAACAGGAGCTTTACGCCGCTGCCAAGGAACACCAGGCGCCCTATGAGCTGATCCGCATGGTGGCGCAGACAGGAAAGCTGCCGGTGCCGAACTTCTCTGCAGGAGGCATCGCCACGCCTGCCGACGCGGCGCTCCTGATGCAACTCGGCGCTGAGGCGATCTTTGTGGGCTCGGGCATCTTCATGAAGGAGCGTGCTACTCCGCTGGATGTTGAAAATGACCCGAAGGAGCGCGAAGAGGCTGTCTCGCGCGCCAAGGCCATCGTGATCGCCACCACCCACTACAACGATCCCAAGATTCTGGCCGAGGTCAGTGAGCAGGTTACGGGGACCATGAAGGGCCTGGCGGCTGCAGGTCTTGATGAGTCGCAACTGCTCCAAACGCGCGGCTGGTGAGAACTTGCCGTCGGGGCGGATGCTCGCTCTTTGCTCGCAGTGGCTTGGTTGCTTCTCGTTTCTGCGCTATAAAAAAAGCGCAAGGACGATGGTAGGCAAGTCGGGCGATCTGGCTGGGGGTGGCATGATCGCGGCCAGTACTCATGTGTTGAGGCTGGCTGTTGTCACGAGAAATGCGAAACATTTCGAGCCCTTCAGCGATCAGGAACTCAATCCATTCACGAAGATTCTTCCGGAGAGCCAACATCAATGAAAGCTGTTTTGCCTCGCATCGGCGTTCTGGCGATTCAGGGAGATTACGCCGCACATGCGGCGGCTCTCACTGAGATGGGGGCCGAACCTTGCGAGGTGCGGAAGCTGGAGGAACTCGCGACGCTGGATGGATTGATTTTGCCGGGCGGCGAATCGACAACAATGCTGAAGTTTCTGGAGAAGCGCGGTTTTTTTGCAGCGCTGGAAGAGTTTTCGAAAGAAAAGCCAGTGTTCGGCACCTGCGCCGGCGCCATTCTTCTGGCGCGCGAGGTGCGCAATCCGGGGCAGAGCAGCCTGGGCATTTTGGATGCGATAGTGGAGCGCAACGCCTACGGGCGCCAAATCGATTCAACGATTGTGAAGGCGGAGACTGAGCTGGCAGGCGGGCCGTTGGAGATGGTCTTCATTCGCGCACCGCGCATCGCGTCGATTGGGGCTGGGGTCCAGATTCTGGCTCGCCGCGACGGCGACCCAGTGCTGGTGAGGCAAGGCTCCGTGATGGCGGCAACTTTTCATCCTGAACTCTCTGATGACCGCCGGGTTCACCAACTCTTTGTCGAGATCGTGACGGGCAAGAATGTGACAGGCAAGCGAGATCAATGAGTTGCCGGGAATCGTGCCCCGTGCGGGCCTCCCAGGGAATGTTGTGATTCTTCGCATGCCGATACAATCCCTTCCGATTCTGGATGCGTCCAAACAAAAGTGAGTGTAACCTCAATCTCACAGAGGCCGATTATGCCCTCCATCTTTACTCCCACCCCATCGGAGATCGAGCGGAAAGACCCCGGTTTTGGCGGAAAACCGCCCGTGGACCGACGCCCCACCGGCGGTGGAGGCGGAGGAGGAGACGACGACTGGAAATCGCAGCGCCGGGGCCCGCGTGAAGCTCTTCATCGTACCCGGGCGTTTGTTTTTTGCGCCCTTGCCGGGGACATGATGTTCTTTGTGGTTCTGGTTGCACTTTTTTACGCGCGCCAGGCCGGCACGCACATGGACGCACAAACGCTGCGCCAGGTTGGCGATTGGCATCCAGTTCTGCTACCTCCGATTCTTTTCCTCAACACAGCAGCGCTTCTGCTCAGCAGCCTGACGATGGAAATTGCCCGCAGACATATCTTCCGTGAAATCGATGTGCTGGAGGAGTGGCTTGGTTTGGGTCAGCCGGCACTGCGCCGGACCAGACCGTGGTTGGCAGCGACTTTGGCGTTCGGCCTTCTTTTTCTTGCCGGCCAGGCTCTGGCGTGGAGGCAATTGACGGTGCAGGGCTTTGCATTCGACCGATTTGCCACACCGGCTAGCTACTTCTTCTATCTCATCACGGGCCTGCACGCGGCTCACCTGGTACTTGGAATCATAGCTCTGCTGGTTTGTGTATGCGCCCTGGGCTGGTTCAAGCGAGTAGAGTCCCGCCAAGTTGCAGTAGATGCGACTGCCTGGTTCTGGCACACGATGGGCCTGGCTTGGGTTGTATTGTTTGCGGTGCTCGTCTTCGGGCAGTAGGCACACATTCCGGGGTGATCCAGGCGGGAGCGAGGATTCTGGAGCAGACAACTCCTGGAATGCAGACTCAGTTCGACTGGAGATGCAACAACGAAATGATGCGCTTGCTCAAGGGAGGCACTTCAGGGCATTCGAAGTAGATTTCGCGATTGAGCGCCATCAGCAACTGCACAGCTTTCAGCTGGCCGTTGTGAGGGGAGAACGAACCACCCTCGTGGATAAACTCGTCGGTAAGGTACTCGATGGCGTGGCCCAGAATTTCAAGTGCGTGACCTGCCTGCGGATTGATACTCCGGCGGCGCATCAGGCTTGTGCGGACAACTTCAGCTGCGGGCGCGGAGATTGCTACAGGGAAACCGGTCGTCGTTGTGGCTGCCATGATGTTCATCCTCACCTATCTCTTCGGCCCCTTTGGCGTTCTTTTTAGATGACGAACGTACCGTTTCCCAATGTGGCTCCTAAAATGATTGCGCATCAAAATGAAACACTCCAGTGACTTAGAGCACACAGGTTAAGAGGACTATCTGAGCAGATAACGGAATCCAAGAGAAAAATGACGGCGCGAAATAGCGCTAAGTCGCAGAATCAAAAGGAGAAGAGAAGGCTAGATGGGAACCGGAGCAAGCCGGGCCCATTTAGATCACCCCTCTAGAAGTTCTTATTCGGCCTCTATTTAGTTGTTTGAGGTCCACTTCAGACGGAGAATGGGCTCAAGGCCCCACGTTCCGAAGCTCCTTTGGCTATGAGAAATAGGCTCGAGGGCCGCCCTGCCGAAGGACTCTCAAAGTGGGTTGCGACTTCAGGAACTATGCTTCGGTCAATCTGAGGAACTCTTTGATTTCGCCCACTGTTTGGGGACTGAAGACAGGTTCAGGTTCTGACAACTGGGACGCCTTGACGGGAAGAGGCTGAAAACCTAAGCTCAAACCAGCACCCGTTTTGATCGGAGATGTGTTTTGTCCCGCGCGGTGGGTGCCATCTTACCGGACTCGTTCCGGACTGGGCGGCAATGAATCCGATCCCATACAACTGGCAGTATCTTCCGCTGCTGATGCAGGTCGCGGCCGCATTCCTGCTTGGTCTGGGGATGGTGACAGCGTCGTGGTTCGTCGGCCGGCATCGGAACACCCAAGTGAAACTGGACACGTATGAGTGCGGCATCACGGCGGTCGGAGATGCCCGCGGGCGGTTCAGCGTGCGCTTTTACCTGGTGGCTGTGCTCTTTATTTTGTTCGACGTGGAAACGGTTTTCATGATGCCGTGGGCCGTTGTCTACCGCAAGCTATATGGAATCACTGGTTCGCGCCTTTTCGGTTTCTGGGAGATGCTGGTCTATCTGGGCTTTGTGGCGGTGGGCCTCTACTATATCGTGCGTAAGGGCGTCCTGAACTGGAGCCAGGACAAGGCGGACCTCTAACATGGCCGTGGCCGCGAAACCCGCATTGGCAGACAAGGCCGCAGTGCTTGCGGGACTTCCAGAACACCCCGCCGTGAAGGCGATTCTTGCCTGGAATGCTGACGCCCTGACGGATGCGAAGTTCGACTTTAACGAATTGTCGCTGACCATTGCACCGGAGCAAATCCGCGCAGCCCTGGCCACCTTGCGAACCGCTGGCTATAACTTTTTCGAAGACATGACTGCGGTCGACTGGTTTCCGGTTTCTCCTCGCTTTCAGTTGAGCTACCACGTTCTTTCTCACGCGTTCAAGGAGCATATCCGGTTGCGTGTGATGCTGGATGGGGCCGATCCATCAGTTGAATCCATCACTTCCCTCTGGCCCGCAGCCAATTTCTACGAGCGGGAAGTCTTCGATCTTTTTGGGATTCGGTTTGAAGGTCATCCAAATCTGCGCCGCATCCTGTTGCCTGACGATTGGAAAGGTCATCCCTTGCGCAAGGACTACCCGGTGGAGGGGTACCGCTGATGGCTGAGTTCGCAGGCATGCCAATCCTGGAAGCGGCCGAAGGCGCCCACGACCAGCACATGGTCATCAACATGGGGCCACAGCACCCCGCGACGCACGGCGTTCTGCGCCTGGTATTGGAAATCGATGGCGAGATTGTTGTTCGGATTTATCCGGAGATCGGCTACCTGCATACGGGAATCGAGAAGACCTGCGAGGCCAAGTTTTATCAGCAAGTGGTGCCGCTTACTGACCGGATCAATTATCTCGACCCGCTTTCAAACAACCTGTGCTATGCGCTAGCGGTCGAGAAGCTGCTGGGGCTGGAGATTCCCGAGAAAGCAACGTGGATGAGGGTGCTTCTGGCCGAGTTGAGCCGGCTCAATTCGCACCTGATCTGGCTGGGCACACACGCGATGGACATTGGCGCGCTCACCGTGTTTCTTTACACCTTCCGCGAGCGCGAAGAGATTTTGCGGCTGTTTGAAGCCGTGGCGGGACAGCGGATGATGACCAGCTACATTCGCATCGGCGGGCTGGCGATGGAGCCGCCGCTGGACTTTCTGGATCGGGTTCAAGGCTTCATTCAGACATTTCCCGAGAAGATCGACGAGTATGCAAATCTGTTGACCGGAAATCCGATCTTCAGGAATCGTCTCAAAGGCGTTGGTCATTTGTCGGCTGAAGATGCAATAGCACTTGGCGTAACCGGACCGCCCATGCGTGCCTCGGGAGTCGATTTCGACGTTCGCCGCGACATTCCCTACTGCGGCTATGAGAAGTTTCAGTTCCAGGTGCCCATCTCGACGGACTGCGATTGCTGGGCGCGGTACGAAGTCAGGCTTGTCGAAATGCGCGAGAGCGTGAAGATTATTCAACAGGCGCTGGACGGGATGCCGGAGGGACCGGTGAAGGCGGATGCGCCAAAGATCGTGTTGCCGGATCGCGAGAAGATGAAGACGCAGATGGAGGCGCTGATCCATCACTTCAAGATTGTTACCGAGGGCTTTGAGGTTCCGGCGGGCGAGGTTTATCAGAGCATTGAAGCCGGTCACGGGCAGACCGGGTACTATGTGGTTTCGGACGGGACGGCGAAGCCTTACCGGGTGCATATGCGGTATCCATCGTTCGCCACCTTGCAGGCGCTTGAGACAATGTGCAAAGGGCGGATGCTGGCGGACGTGGTGGCGGTGATCGGGTCTATCGACATTGTGCTGGGGGAGATCGACCGTTGAGCACAGCTCCTCCGTTTCACTCGTTGGACGAGCTTTGGGAGGAGTTATGGGTCTCCATGGCTTCCCTGCTCCGCAGTTACACGGCGGTACACGGACTGAGCGACGGCAGGCAGGCTGACATTGAGCAGAACGAAGAACGGATTGTGGCGCGGCACGGAGACAAATGCCTGACGCTGGAACGCAAAGGCGCGACCGTAAAGTGGATACGCAATGACGGAAGTTCTGGTGAGTTGCAGTTGACCGTGACTGGAAGTTTGGAAAACGGACAGGGCGCGGAAGAGATGGATTTGACGGCAGAAGCGTGGGCACGGGAGTTGATGAATGAGCGCTGAAACTATGGCTCTGTTTTCGCCCAAACTGGCGGCACGCTTCGACGCGCTGGTAGAGAAATATCCAGTGCGGCGATCGGCGCTGATTCCGATGTTGCTCTACGCGCAGGATGAGGTTGGTTATTTGTCCGATGCTGTGATTGCGGAGGTTGCGGAGCGGATTGGAATCACCGAACTCGACGTACGCAATGTGGCTACCTACTACTCGATGCTTCGCTTCAAGCCGGCCGGCAAATTCAACATCCAGGTCTGCACCAACATCAGTTGCATGTTGCGCGGGGCTTACGAGGTCTACGAAAGATTCCAGGAAGAGCTGGGAATTGGACACAAGGGCGTAACGCCCGACGGGATTTTCTCACTTGAAGAGGTGGAATGCATTGGGGCCTGCTGCTGGGGGCCGGCGATCCAAGTGAACTACGACTTCGTGGACGAGATCAAGCCGGAGTTGGTCCCCGGCATAGTTGACGGCCTTCGCAGCCGCGCTCACGAAGCAGCGGAGGCGTCCGATGCCTAGGCTGGTCTCTCATCCCGATGAGGTAAAAATCGTCACTCGCCGTTTTGGAATGGGAGCGGCGAACATTGACCGCTATATCGAGCTCGGCGGCTACGAATCCGCGAGGAAATGCCTGGAAAAGGGCCCGGACTGGATCATCGAGGAGATGAAGGTCTCAAACCTGCGCGGTCGAGGTGGCGCGGGATTTCCGGCGGGGATGAAGTGGTCGTTTGTGCCGAGACAATCGGCAAAGCCAAAATACGTGCTGGTGAATGGGGACGAGAGCGAACCAGGGACATGCAAGGATCACTTGATCTTCCTGCATGATCCTCATGCGGTGATTGAAGGTACGATCATTGCGGGCCTGGCCATTGGCGCGAAGACGGGGTTCATTTACTTGCGCGGAGAGTATCGGTATCTGCTGAGGATTATGGAGAAGGCAGTTACCGACGCGTACGAGAAGGGCTTCCTGGGCGAGAAAATATTCGGGAGCGAGACAGAGTTCCAGATTATTACGCAGACCGGCGCTGGGGCCTATGAAGTGGGTGAGGAGTCGGCTCTGATGGAGTCGCTGGAGGGCAAGCGGGGCGTGCCGCGGATCAAGCCTCCGTTCCCTGCCGTGGTCGGTCTTTATGGCGGACCGACGGTAATCAACAATGCGGAGACGATCGCCACCGTGCCTCATGTGATTGCGATGGGCGGCGCAGCTTATGCTGCAGTGGGTTCGGCGCGCAACGGAGGAACGCGGTTGTTCAGCGTAAGCGGCCATGTGGAGCGGCCGGGCGTGTACGAACTGCCGATGGGCTACAACCTAAAGAAGATTGTTTACGACGTGGCGGGCGGGGTGCGCGGCGGGCGCAAGCTGAAGGCCGTTGTTCCCGGTGGATCGTCGACGCCGGTGCTTTTGCCGGAGGAGATTGAGAACCTGGGCATGGATTTCGACCAGGTGGGCAAGGCCGGTTCGATGCTTGGCTCGGCCGGCGTCGTGGTGATCGACGACCAGACATGCATGGTTGAGTTCGCGCTGCGGACGATTAGTTTTTACCAACACGAAAGCTGCGGCTGGTGCATTCCCTGCCGCGAAGGTACGGATTGGCTGAAGAAATCGCTGACCCGCTTTCATGCAGGGTTTGGCGAGGCCAAGGACATTGACAATATTCAGTATTTGGCCGAGAACATGCTGGGGCGGACGTTCTGCCCCCTGGGCGATGCGGCGGCGATGCCCACGATTGCGTTTGTGAAGAAGTTCCGCAAGGAGTTTGAAGATCACTTGAACGGCAAGCCCTGCCCGTTCGCAAAGCACGTTGAGA
>JBARBP010000272.1:0-21255 GCA_049793195.1 Occallatibacter sp.
TCTGGCTCAGGGGTACGAATGTGTAGCGTTCGTGATAGGGCTTGTTGTGAATCCAGGCCTGCAGGCGGCGCTCGATGTGCACCGCGGTTGTTGGCGGGTCGATCCACCGCGCGGACACAAGCAGCAGGGCGGCAAGCGCCCAGGTCAGCAGAATGGCGATGACCAGCCAGCGGAAGAAGGAACGAGCAAGGTTCCGGGCAGGAGTGGGCGCAAGGGATGGCGGAGGCTCCTGCTGAGGCGCGGTCGTGGTCTCTATGTCTGGGACTTCAGTCACACTTCAGAATAATTGCTTGATCTGGCTGGCCGCTCATTGCCGGTCTGCGCGCGCAAACCCGGAGTTGGAAAGGCCCAGGTAGGTGAGGCTTTAATTGAAGAAGGCGACCGGCATGGGGTAAAGCCAGCGGCACCGCAATCCTCTTTGGTGCAGCAGCACAGGCTGAGATTCTAGATCGATCTTTTCATCGGGCGCACAAGCGTTATAGCATCGCACAGAGCGCGGGCTCCAATTGACGGCTCGCCAATATACTTGACTTGCAGTTGAAAGGGTCTGGTCATCGCAACCATCTCGCTATCTTCGGTGTTGGAGACTTCTGACTCAGGGCTTTTGAGTGTAGCGACGCATGCCGCGGGCCCGGCCGGTCTGCTGCCAATCTCGGCGGAGATGCTGCTGACGGAGCCATCGGGCAATCTGTTTGGGCTGACGCAGAATGCGGGGATGGGTTGGGAGCCGAACCGGCTGCTCGATCCCGAGTTTCTGATTTTGAGTACGCATGGCGGGCTGCGCGCAGAGAACGGCGAAGCGATTGCGCTCGGCTTCCACACCGGACACTGGGAGGTTGGCCTGCTGGTGGCCGAGGCTGCGCGGGAGCTAAAGGCTCTGCGAGCGGTGCCGTTTGCGGGGGCCTGCACCGATCCGTGCGATGGGCGCACGCAGGGAACCGCGGGCATGCTGGACTCGCTTCCGTTCCGCAACGATGCGGCAATTGTGCTGCGGCGGCTGATGCGCTCGCTACCGACAGGCAAAGGCGTGCTGGGCATTGCGACCTGCGACAAGGGCTTGCCGGCGATGATGATGGCGCTGGCGTCGTCGGGAAAGAAACCCGCCGTGCTTGTGCCGGGAGGAGTGACACTGCTGCCGGAGTCGGGTGAGGACGCAGGGAAGGTGCAGACGATCGGGGCGCGGTTTGCGCAGGAGCAGATCACGCTGGAGTACGCGGCGGAAGTTGGCTGCCGCGCTTGCGCATCGCCGGGTGGAGGATGCCAGTTTCTAGGCACGGCTGCGACTTCGCAGGTGGTGGGCGAGGCGCTGGGACTGGCGCTGCCGCACACTGCGCTTGCGCCGTCGGGACAACCAATCTGGCTCGACGCAGCAAAGCGCTCGGGACGGGCACTTTTGCGGCTGTACGAGTTGCGCATCGGCGCGAGGGACGTGCTGACGCAGGCAGCGATTCGCAATGCCATGGTGGTGCATGCGGCGTTTGGCGGTTCGACAAATCTGCTGTTGCATATCCCGGCGATCGCCCATGCGGCGGGGTTGCAACGGCCCAGCGTGGATGACTGGACGGAGGTCAATCGCCAGGTTCCGCGGATCGTGGATGCGCTGCCCAATGGACCGCGCGGTTTTGCCACGGTGCAGGTGTTTCTGGCCGGAGGTGTGCCGGAGGTGATGCTGGAACTGCGCGCGGCGGGCCTGCTGGATACGAGCGTGAAGACCGTGAGCGGCGAGTCGCTGGATGCGTGCCTCGATTGGTGGAAGGACAGTCCGCGGCGCCGGGAACTGCGGCGCGAGCTGCAAACGCGGGACGGCATTGAAGCTGACGATGTAATCATGACGCGAGACCGTGCCCGATCGCGCGGGCTGACTTCCACGATCTGTTTTCCTGTGGGGAATCTCGCGCCCGAGGGGTCGGTCATTAAGAGCACTGCAATCGATCCGTCGATTGTAGGAGAGGACGGCGTTTACCGGCATGTTGGGCCGGCGAGGGTTTTTGTCACGGAAGAGGCGGCGATCAAGGCGATCAAAAGCGGCGAGGTGGCGCGAGGCGACGTGGTGGTGCTGACCTGCGGCGGGCCCGCAGGCGCAGGCATGCAGGAGATTTATCAGATTACTGCGGCACTGAAGCAACTGCCGCACTGCAAGCACGTGGCGCTGCTGACGGATGCGCGTTTCAGCGGCGTTTCGACGGGAGCGTGCATTGGACACATCTCGCCCGAGGCGCTGGCGGGCGGACCGATCGGCAAAGTACTGGAAGGCGATCGGATTGAGATCGTGATTGATCGCAGGACTCTGGCTGGTTCTGTTCACCTGGTTGGAGATGCCGGAGAAACGTTCGGTGCGGAGGAAGGGACGCGCCGGCTTGCGCAACGGAACCCGCGCGCGGACTTGCAGCCGCATCCGGAGTTGCCCGAAGATACGCGGCTGTGGGCGGCGCTGGTGCAGGCTAGCGGGGGCGTGTGGGGAGGCTGCATCTACGACGTGGACAAGATTGTTTCAAACCTGGAGAGACCCGAGTGAAACTTTATCGCACGGATGTGGGATTTTTCCTGGAACAGGATCGCCAATACTATCGCGTGGCTTTGACCTCGATGGATGCGCTTGTCACGCACGATGATTTGCATGGCTATCTGGCGGCGATTGTTGAAGAGAGCGAAGGCGTGGAGTTTGCCGTTGCCGCGCGCGATTTTTCTTTGGCGAAGATACTGGCGCCCATTGGCAGCCAGGAGGTCTGGGCTGCCGGCGTGACTTATTACCGCAGCCGCAGCGCGCGCATGGAAGAGTCGAAGTCCGCCGGCGGCGGAGACTTCTATGACCGTGTTTATTCGGCGGAGAGGCCGGAGCTGTTCTTGAAGGCGACGGCAAGCCGTGTTGTCGGGCCGGCAAGCCCGGTGCGCATCCGCAGCGATTCGAAGTGGAATGTGCCGGAGCCGGAGCTTACGCTGCTCATCAACAATCGCGGCCAGATTATCGGCTACACCATTGGAAACGACATGAGCTCGCGCGACATCGAGGGAGAGAATCCACTGTATCTGCCCCAGGCCAAGGTCTACGACCGCAGTTGCGCGCTGGGGCCTTGCGTGCTGATCACGCCTGAGCCGTTGCCGGCATCGACGCCGATTCGCATTGAGATTGTGCAGGGCGGCGGTTCCGGCTTTGCAGGCGAGACGACGCTTGCCGAGTTGAAGCGAGCGCCCGCAACTCTGGTTGAGTATCTGTATCGCGACAATAACTTTCCCTTCGGCGCCTTCCTGATGACCGGTACCGGAATCGTCCCTCCGGACTCGTTCACGCTCAAGAGCGGCGACCGGATACGCATCACTATCGATCCAATTGGCACGCTCGAAAACGACGTCATACAAGGAATGTGAAACGAGGAATCCGTTGGCAGCTCAGGAGGTCGGGATCATTGAACGCGTGCCCAGACGCCGGTGGGGCATTGCGTGGCTGCTTGGAATAGGTGTGCTGGTCAACTATTTTGATCGGGTCAACTTATCTGTTTCCCATGCCGCGCTGATCGCAACCTTCGGAATTTCGAACGTAGCGTTTGGCTACCTGTCGAGCGCGTACAACTGGACATACGCTGCCTGCCAGTTGCCGATTGGCGTGCTGCTGGACAAATTCGGGGTGAAGCGCGTCGGGCGATTCGGCATCATGTTGTGGAGCATTGCTTCGTTTGGGTCCGCAGTTACGCCGAGCCTGGCTGGTTTGTTTGGAGCGCGGTATTTGCTGGGGATCGGCGAGGCGCCCACATTTCCGGCCAATGCGAAGGCCATCGGACTTTGGTTTCCGCCCCAGGAGCGCAGCCTGGCTACCGCGATGTTCGATGCGGCCGCGAAGTTCTCTTCGGCGATCGGCGTGCCGATTATTGGAATCGCGTTGCTGGTGGCAGGCTGGCGCTGGAGCTTTGCGTTAACCGGCGTGCTCAGCTTGGCCTACCTGGCGTATTTCTGGCGTGTCTACAAAGATCCCGACGATGATCCAAGGTTGAGCAGGATTGAGCGCGACTACATCGAGCACTCGGTTGAGGATTCTGAATTGCCGGGGCCGCGAGAAGAAGCACCTACATCTCTCCTGCGCCTTCTGGCGGAGCCCAAGGTGCTCGGTCTCTCGCTCGGCTTCGGGTCCTATAACTATGTCTTCTACTTGCTCCTGTACTGGCTGCCAAGTTATCTCGCATCCGAGTTGCACATCGATCTGCTGCACTCGTTTCTGTATACGAGCGTGCCGTGGATATTTGCCACCATTGCAGACATAGTTGTGGGGGGCTGGCTGGTGGATTTCCTGGTGCAGAAAGGCTGGAATTCCAATCTGGTCCGCAAAGTAATCCTGATTGGAGGCACTGCCTTCGGGCTAGGCTTGCTGGGCGCGGCTCACGCGCATACAGCGACGCGGGCGCTTATCTGGATCAGCGTCTCACTCAGCGGTTTGTCCGCAGCCGCGCCGGTAGGCTGGTCGCTGCCGTCGCTGATCGCGAAACGCAACGACGTGGGCAAGGTGGGAGGCATTATCAACTTTTCGAATCAGATCTCTGGAATCGTGGCATCCATTCTTACCGGGTACCTGGTGTCGGCGTTTCACTCCTATGGGTGGGCATTTGGCGTGGCGGCGGGCTATCTGGCGATTGGAATCACCGCGTATATCTTCCTGCTGGGCAAGATCGAGTTGATGCATCCGAGGCCTTCCGCCGGGCTGTAGCAATCGCTCTGCACGTGGCTTTGAGCCGAGTTGAAGCTAATCCGGGCGGGTTGCGTCTAACTCATATCGGGACCAAATTGAAGAGCATGACCATTCCGGTGCATTCGGTGTGACCAATCTGGTGCATTGCCGGAATTTTGTCGTCCTGTAACACTGCATAGTGCACAATAACGGGATGCACAATAATTGCATCGGGGAGAATTAGCCTTGCCGCGCATTCACTTTCACCAGCAACTTGCCGAACTGAAAGACAAGCTCATGGCCATGGCCGCGCTTGCCCAACAGGCGGTGGAAACTGCTGTGGATGCCTACCTGCAGCGCGACAAAGGCCTCTGCAAGTTCGTAAAGCAGAATGAGACTGCAATCAACACCGCACAACGCGAACTGGACGAGATGGCCTATGAGCTGCTTGCCAAGGAACAGCCCATGGCGATCGATCTGCGCTTCATCCTGGCGGTGATCAAGATCAATGGCGACCTGGAGCGGATCGGCGACCAGTCGATGGGTATCGCCCGCCGCACCAAGGAAATCCTGATTATGGAAGAAGTGGATCTTCCTGTCGACTTTGCTGCCATGGGCGAATTCGCCGGGCGCATGATCCGCTCGGCGGTGCAGGCACTGTTGGACGGCGATGCGCGGCTGGCGGAGTCGGTGCGCGAGATGGACGACGATATCGACCGCATGAACCGCCGCGCCCACGCTGACCTGCTCAAGCTGATCGAGGAGAAACCGCAGTTTACTCAGCAGGCAATGAAGGGCATTCTGGTGGCGAAGAATCTGGAGAGGATTGCAGATCACGCGTCGAATATTGCGACGGACGTGATTTTTTGGGTTCGCGGCGCCGATGTGCGTCACCAGCTGAGCATGTCGATGGACTGATGGCCCTGGCGCTTAGCTCCGATCCCAGATCCCAGGTCTTCCGCAGCGGCGGAACAGACCTGGGGCTCCCGGTTTATTCCTGATTACACACCGATGACGTCGCAGAGTTCCTTCACGGCGGCGGCGCTGCGTTTCAGGGCGGCATCTTCTTCCGGCGACAACTGAATCTCGATGATCTTCTCGAGCCCCGACGCGCCCAGCTTGCAGGGAACACCGACAAAATAGCCGTCGATGCCGTATTCGCCCTGCAAATAGGCGGCGCAGGGAAGAACCTTCTTCTTGTCCTTGAGGATGGCCTCTGCCATCTCCACCGCGGCAGCCGAGGGAGCGTAGTATGCGCTTCCGGTCTTGAGATGCTTCACAATCTCAGCGCCGCCGTCGCGGGTGCGCTGCACAATCGCGTCGATCTTTTCTTTGGAAAGCAACTCGGTAATCGGGATGCCGGCCACAGTGGTGTGGTCGACCAGCGGGACCATGGTATCGCCGTGTCCGCCCAAAACAAGACAGCTCATGTTGTTCACGCTAACCTTCAATTCCTCGGCGATGAAAAACTTGAAGCGGCCGGAGTCCAGGATGCCGGCCATGCCGAGAACCCGCTCGCGGTTGAAGCCCGACTGGCGAAAAGCGGTCTGCACCATGGCGTCGAGCGGGTTGGAAACGACGATCAGAATCGTCTCCGGCGAATACGCAACCACCTTGGAGACCACGTCGGACATGATTTTGAAGTTGGTGTGCAGCAGGTCGTCGCGGCTCATGCCGGGCTTGCGGGGAATGCCGGCGGTGATAATCACGATGTCGCTATGGGCGGTATCGGCATAGTCATTGGTGCCGGTAATGTGCACATCGGTTCGTTCGATTGGCAGAGCCTGCTGCAGGTCGAGCGCCTTGCCCTGCGGAATTCCCTCAACCACATCGATCAGCACCACATCGGCCAATTCCTTGGCCATAATCCAGTGCGCGGCCGTGGAGCCCACGTTGCCGGCGCCCACAATTGTTATTTTCTTCCTCATGTTTTCCTCTCCTTGATGAACATTGAGCCATGGTCAGGGCATGTTTGGCTGAATAGGTGGTGCGCCGTACATATTTGCGAGCACAACCGGTCTATCGTCCGGATCGCGCAAGACCGCAAAGCGTCCCCACGCGGCTTCTTGTGCCGGCCAGAGCACGGGGATGCGTTGCGATCGAGCCTCGGCCTCCCACGCATCGGGGTCTGCCACACTCAGGCGCAAGGCCGTGCCCGAAACGGCGGATCCTGCCGGGAATACCCCGCGCTCGTCGTGGCCTTTGTCATTCCTATGCAATACGATGCGCCCGGTGTTGCCGCCAAGAACCACAACAATCTCATCTTCAAACAAGATCGGCAGTCCAAGAAAGCCCACATAAAAGCCCCGCGCCTCTGTCAAGCTCGAGACGTAAAAAATGACACTTTCAAATCCTTCAACTCGCATATCGTTACACACCGCGCCAATTCTATGCGGGGCCTCATTGATGGAAAAACTCTCAAGCGTCGATATTCATCCGATGCTTACATGTTGCCGATGATGCGGGTTGCAAATTCGCTGGTGCCGACCTTGGTGGCGCCCGCGGTCTGGCGTTCAAAGTCGTATGTGACAAACTTTTGCAGGATGGTCTTCTCCATTGAATCTTCGATCAGCTTGGCGGCCTCTTTCCAGCCGATGAAATCCAACAGCATGACGCCGGAGAGAATCACCGATCCCGGGTTGATGACATCCTTGTCGGCATACTTGGGCGCGGTTCCGTGCGTGGCTTCGAAGACGGCGAATCCATCGCCGATGTTGGCTCCGGGAGCGATGCCAAGGCCCCCCACCTGCGCGGCGGCCGCGTCGGAGATGTAATCGCCGTTGAGGTTGGTGGTGGCCAGGATCGAGTAATCCGAAGGCCGGATAATGATCTGCTGAAAGATGGAGTCGGCGATGCGATCGTTGACGAGGATCTTCGACTTCCATGCACCCTTGCCATGGGTCTTGCCGATGGACGAGAGCACACCCCTGATTTCACCGTAGAGCGCGTCGCGAAATTCCTGGTTCCCGAACTCGAGGCCGGGTTCGATAAGGGCGGCGTTCTCTTCGACGGTGATGTTGGGATTCGCGTCGACGTTCCCGAGGATCCAACTCTCGCGCTCCGTGACGGTGTGTTCGCGGAATTCTTCGGTTGCCACTTCGTAACCCCACTCGCGGAAGGCGCCCTCAGTAAACTTTTGAATGTTGCCCTTGTGGACGAGAGTGACGGTCTTGCGGCCGGATTCGATTGCATGACGGATGGCGTAGCGCACCAGGCGCTTGGTGCCGAAGATGGAGATGGGTTTGATGCCCACGCCGGAGTCCGCGCGCACTTTCTTTTTGCCGCCCTTGAGCAGATCGTTGTTGAGGAAGTCGATGAGTTTGGCTGCGTCGGCGGAGCCTTGCTTGAACTCGATGCCGGAATAAACATCTTCGGTGTTCTCGCGGAAGATGACGATGTCGACATTTTCGGGGTGCTTCACAGGGCTGGGCACGCCCTGGTAATAGCAGACGGGGCGCACGCAGGCGTAGAGGTCGAGGAGCTGGCGCAGGGCCACGTTGAGCGAACGGATGCCGCCGCCTACAGGCGTGGTCAGCGGCCCCTTGATGGAGACGCGCAGGTCGCGGGCCGCGGCTACCGAATCGTCTGGCAACCAGGTCGAGAACTGGCGAAAGGCCTTTTCGCCGGCGAAGATCTCAAACCAGCGAATGGCGCGCTTGCCGTCGTAGGCCTTTTCGACCGCCGCGTCGAAGACACGTTGCGAAGCCTTCCAGATGTCACGGCCGGTGCCGTCGCCTTCGATGAAGGGGATGATGGGATTGTCGGGGACTTCGAATTTTCCGTTTGCGTAGCCGATGGGCTTTCCGTTTTTGGGCAGTTCAAGCCCGTTGTAGGCAGTTTGCATGGATTTGAAAAAACCTCTGCCCACATATTAACGGGTTAAGCCGCCATATGAGGTTCGCTATTCGCGATGGTGGGGAAGAGTCACCGTCAGACGAAACGAAATTGTGAATGGTTATTGTTTTTGGACGGCGTTGAGCCCAAACAATTGCTCAGAAGTCGCTTCTGGCGAACCACCTGCCTTGGAAAGCGCTCCTGTTGTTTGGTTCACATTATAGATCGCTATCGATGGTTGGCCGGTTTGGTCAGTTCTTTGGTCGGAGTACGCAAATTTCCCAGTAGGATCGATAAGAAGCTGACTCTGAACCCCACAGGGAACATTACTAAAGAGACATCCCCCTATTGGACCCTGGGTTGGGAACGGCGATCCGGCTATCGGAGACAAATTGCCGCTGACGGGGTCGATCGCATAACCGCCAAACGATCCATCATAGTTGCTGGTGTAGAGAAACTTACCCGATGGATGAATGTCCATCGTGAGCCCATCGCCACCGGAGCCGGCGCCGATATTGAACGGCGAACCTGACATCTGAGTTAGCTCGCCCGTGGCGGGATCCCGGATCAAACCAAAGATCCCATCGCCTTCAGCAGAAGATACATAGACAAATTTCCCTGTGGGGTCAATGACAATGGGCCATGGCTGGCTATTGTCCGGGAGAAGCGCCGGCGAATTTGAAAGAGGGGTGAGATTCCCAGAGGAAGGGTCGATTGATAATTCTGCTATCCCCGCATAGCTGGCAGTCATTGTCATGACTGCATACTGGTCGGTGACATACATCGATTTGCCACTCGGATCAATGACCGCATCATACGGACCTGGCGCCGAGCCATCTCCGATATTGAATTGGCTTGGCATGGCAGTCAATGCCCCGGTTGCGGAATCGATCTGGAACCCAAGAACCGCATAACCATAACCTGGAAGGGGAACACCATATAAGTTCTTATTATTTGGACTGATCGCTATTGCCGAAACAGCGGGGTGCCATCCTGGATATTGACTTGGCCATAGAAACGGAGATCCGTTCATGAGTGTCAGGCCGCCGTCAGAGCCAATCGTATACGCGTCTACACCGTCAAGCCCGGCAAAGTATAAAAAGTTGGACGAAGTTGTAGCAACACTCGGAGAGAGGGAACTCGGTGTGAGGGAAACCTGGCCTGAGGTGCTTACCGTCTGGAAGGGGGTCAGATGGCCTGAATTGAGATCAATCTTAAACACCTGCATATCAGAGGAACCTGAGGCATAAAGATACTCTGGGGTTTGAGGTGTAGAAATGCTGCCCCCGCAGCCACTGATGCAGAAGCTTACCGCCGTGAGGAGGCACAATCCCTCGACGCACACAACGTATCTTGATCGCATCAATGTCTTCTTTCGGTTTCTGAATTTTGTAGGAACCCACCAAGATACCATAATTTTCTGTCAACTGGACTGCTTGACATCACGATGTCTTGATGATTAGCATCATGATGTGCGGACGACTCTTTCCATTGACGACGATGTGGCCAAGCTGGTGGAGCAAGAGGTGCGACGCTCCGGGGATTCCTTCAAAGGAACCGTCAACCGGCTGTTGCGTCTTGGGCTGACGGCCAGTCGCAAGCCACAACCGAAAAAGCGCTTTGTTGTGACGCCCATCGCGTTGAATTCGGGCCTGGGAACGCGCTTTGACAAGGTTGAAGATCTGATCGAGGCAGCCGAAGGCCCGATGCACCGATGATCGTTCTCGATGTCAACCTGCTGATTTACGCGTATGACACAACCTGCGCTGACCACAGCAAAGCACGGGCATGGCTCGAAGACGCTTTCTCGGGAGATGAGCCAATCGGTTTGCCTTGGCAAACCCTATCCGCATTCATTCGCGTCCTGACCTATCCAAGGTTGTTTGGAGAGCGCTTTACTATGCGGCAAGTACTCAAAATCGTCGATGAATGGGTTGGACTGGCCCATGTACGAGTACTGGCGCCGCGTGAAGACCATTGGGAATATTTCCGGGAGATGCTCGTCGGTGGCGACGTGCGCGGAAAGCTGACAAGCGACGCCGAACTTGCGGCTTTGACGATCGAATATGGCGGTGTGCTGTATACGAATGACAGGGACTTCGCGCGGTTTCCGGGATTGCGGTGGGTGAATCCGCTGCTCGAATCTTGAAGTAGGGGCATTTGAATTCTGGCGCGTGCGTCAAGGCTGTCCGACCTTTTCGCTGGAAAAAGGCGAAAGGAGCCTCGGAATCGATTTCCGAAAACTGAAACCAACACCTGAACGAATGCTACTGAGTTTGTGCGCCTCTTAGGCTGTCGCCCTCGAAGCGAGGAATGCCGAAGTGACCGCGGAGATGGAGCACGTCTACTGGGCTGAGGTTGCCGGCCACGGTGACCAGCGTGAGGCTCTTAGGCGTTTCGGCAAGAACGACCGCGCCGCGCAGGTTTGCGCCATCCATCACCAGCCACACATCGGTGGTTCCGTTGCGCAGCGGGCCGCCGCGGTCGGTTGTTGTCACCAGGTGCTTCCAGCCGCGCAGGTGGTAGGCTTCGCGCACAGCGTCCACTTGAGACGGATCGGCGATCCCTCCGGCTCCGAAGCGCATCAGATGCAGGCTCACGCCGTCGATTTTATTGATCGCCTGTCTGAATTCCTCGTCTGAATCCTGCATGAGCCCGGCGGCCGCTGCGAGCATTGTGCGATCCAGCGTAAAGCTTGATCTGGTGGTGGCTTGTGCACTCAACCGCGTCAGCGCCGGGGGCACCCATTCCAGCACGACCGGACCCGATTCAGGTCTTGGATCTGCGGCCGCTGCATGGGCGCGTGGCGCGGAGCCAGAGCCAAAGGGATCGGGCAACTCAGACGAATTCTGTGACGTTTGAGCCGCCAGATTTGCGTTGCTCAATGCCGCGCAGACTAGAGGGATCGCAAGCAAAACTATCCTCTTCATGAATGCTTAAACGCGGAACTGGATAAAAAGTTACGGTGAATTTGGCGGAGCGGCTAAATCCGTACTTGAGCATCTGCGATCCTCCCAGAAGGCCATCCGGGGCCCGATTGAAGCAGGGGCTCAGCCCGCGCACGAATGCTGACGATGTGAACCTGAAATGAAAATGCTGAGAATTCCGTTTGATGCCGCCCAGATGCGATAAACTCATGCGGGAACCCTATATGGGGCCCCAAACTTTCACCTCACGGAGGCACATCGAAATTGGGAAAAGGCATGGTCCCCAAGAAGATTTTTTTTACCAAGGGCGTTGGTAAGCACAAGGAGCGCCTGACCTCCTTTGAGCTAGCCCTTCGGGACGCTGGAATCGCTTCGCAGAACCTGGTCCGCGTCTCCTCCATCTTTCCGCCGCAGTGCAGAGTCATTACGCGCAAAGAGGGATTGACCTATCTGAATCACGGCGAAGTGGTGTTTTCCGTCATTGCGGAAAATTCCACGCGCGAGCCTCACCGGTTAATCGTGTCGAGCATTGGTGTCGCGATTCCCGCAGACCGCAACGCTTACGGCTACTTGAGTGAACACCACAGCTTTGGCGAGACCGAAGATCAGGCCGGCGAATACGCCGAAGAACTGGCTGCCGAGATGCTCGCGACAACCCTCGACGTCGACTTCGATCCGGACACCAGCTGGGACGAAAAAAAGGAGATCTATCGCATCTCCAACAAGATCGTCCGCACCAGCAACATCACCCAGTCGGCGGTGGGCGACAAGCGCGGAAAGTGGACCACGACGATTGCCGCCGCGGTGCTGATCCTGGAAGAGTAGGCGCCGGCGTGATGAACGACTGAGGCCAATCTCGCGAGCCGGGATTGGCCTCGCTGCATGACGGGAAATAGCGAAGGGCTGGCCAGCGAACGATGACTGAAACCCGTAAATATCGAGTAGGCCTGGCGCAAATGCGCATGGGTGCGAACCCGGAGGCGAACTTCGCCTCGGCCGTGCGCCACATTCGCGAGGCCGCGCGGCTGGGGGCGGATGTCGTTTGCCTGCCGGAGCTGTTTCGCACCCAGTACTTTTGCCAGCGCGAAGACACGAGCCTGTTCGACCTGGCCGAGCCAATTCCGGGGCCGTCGACGGAGCAACTCGCGGCACTGGCGCGTGAACTGCGCGTGTCGATTGTTGCTTCCCTCTTCGAGCGCCGCGCGGCGGGCCTGTATCACAACACCGCGGTCACGCTGAATGCAGGCGGTGAGGTGGCGGGCGTTTACCGGAAGATGCATGTTCCGGACGACCCGCTCTACTTTGAGAAGTACTACTTCACGCCGGGCGATCTCGGATTTCAGGCCGTGGACCTGGGCGTTGGCCGCGTGGGCCCGTTGGTGTGCTGGGACCAGTGGTCTCCGGAAGGCGCGCGGCTGACGGCGTTGCAGGGTGCGGAAGTGCTGTTCTATCCCACTGCAATTGGCTGGCATCCGGCGGAGAAGGATGAGTACGGCGCCGCGCAGTACGATGCGTGGCAGACCATCCAGCGAGCACATGCCATTGCGAATGGCGTGTATGTGGCGGGCGTGAACCGCGTCGGGCATGAAACTGGAGACGTGCTCGGCAATCGCGCCACGGGGCAGGGAATCGAATTCTGGGGCGGCAGTTTTCTGGCCGATCCCTTCGGGCGCGTGATTGCCAAGGCCTCGCACGATGCGGAGGAAATTCTGATCGGCGAGATCGATCTTGCGCTGATCGAAGACACGCGCCGCAACTGGCCCTTCCTGCGCGACCGGCGCATCGATGCTTACGCGCCGATCACAATGCGATATCTCGATCCGGTGGATGCGCGCTCCAAGAGCGGAGAGCATAAGTAGACATGGCCGGAGCGACGCCGTACGCACTGGGCTACCGCATTCCCGCCGAGTGGGAGCAGCACGAAGCCACGTGGCTTGCGTGGCCGCATAATCCTGAAGACTGGCCGGGCAAGTTTCAACCCATTCCATGGATCTATGTGGAGATTGTGCGCCTGCTCTCGGCGCGCGAACGGGTTCATATTCTCGTCGAGGACGCGAAGGCCGAGCAGCGCGCAACGTCTATGCTGGAGCGGGCTGGCGCGCACCTCGATCAGGTGAGCTTTCATCTGTGGCCAACCGATCGCAGTTGGACGCGCGATACGGGGCCTATCTTTGTGCGGAATCGCGAAGGGTGCGTCGGCATTACCAATTGGCGATTCAATGCCTGGGCCAAGTGCCCCAATTGGCAGCTCGACGACCAGTTTCCTGAGCGGGTGACGGCGTTGCTTGGATTGCAGGCGTGGCAGCCTTCGGTGGAATTGGAGAACGGTGCGGCAGATCGGGTAGTGCTCGAGGGTGGCTCCATCGACACCAATGGGCATGGGATTCTGCTTACGACGGAAGAGTGCCTGCTGAGCCAGGTTCAGCAGCGCAATCCCGGAGTGTCGCGCGAGCAGTTGGAGCAGGTGTTTCACGATTATCTCGGGATCGATCAGGTGCTGTGGCTCAATCGCGGCATCGTCGGCGACGATACGCACGGGCATGTGGACGACATCACGCGCTTTGTTGGTCCTTCGACGATTGTGAGCGTAGTCGAGCCGGATGCGAACGATCCGAATCATGCGCCGCTAGCCGAAAACATCGCCCGGCTGAAGGCTGCGCGCATGCAGGATGGCAAGCAATTCACACTCGTCGAGCTTCCCATGCCGCGGCCAGTGGTGTTTCGCGGCCAGCGCCTGCCGGCCAGCTACGCGAACTTCTATATCGCGAATGGGCTGGTGCTGATGCCCGCCTTCCACGACCCCAACGACCGCATAGCGTTGAATATTCTCGCCGAGCTTTTTCCAGACCGCGAAGTGATTGGCATTCACTGCGTCGATCTGGTGTGGGGCCTGGGTACGCTGCATTGCATGACGCAGCAGCAGCCGGCGGCGTTTTCAACTGCTGGGATATAATTTGGTTTACGGAGAGTTAATTATGCTCGCTCCCAGCCAAGTCATAGATAGAGCCCGAACTTACCTGGGCGAGATTGTGCCTGAGTTTGCAGCCTTGAAGCCGAAAATTGAAGAGATGGTGCGGGTTCCTAATTCCTCCGAATGGAGAATCACCTTCTATGCCCACAGTGGAGACGAACCAAAGATTGCCACTGTAGCAGATCTTCTTCGCCGTCAAAGGATCGAGAAGATTGTCTTTATCGGCGCTGACGACGGTTCTCTTATTGCAGTAAAAAACCCTCCTTCTTCTGTCCCATTTTGATCTGAGCAAATCCTATGACCTTGGAAGAGCAACTCTTCGCGAAGCACAAGGGAAAAAGTGTTCTCCTCGACTCCAACCTTTTCCTTGTTTTTTTGGCGGGCTCTGTAAATCCGCGTCTATTTGGACAATTCAAGAGAGTTAGTACTTATACGATTCAAGATTATGAACTCTTGGTCCGGCTGCTCGGTGCCTTTACCACCCTGCTGACGACCCCACATATTCTTACCGAAGTCAGCAACCTAGCGAATAGCCTGCCGGGATGGCTCAAGCCAGACTGGAGTCGAAATTTCGCGACGCTGATCGCATCGCAGCACGATAAACCCGGCCTGCGGGAGCGATGGTCACCCGCGAACGAACTAGCTCAAATGCCCGAATTCCTCGCCTTTGGGATTACCGACGCGGCTTTGACGGAGCTTTGCTCAGAAGCTCTAGTTGTCACAGAAGACTACCGGCTTTCCGGTGCATTAGCGAGCCAAGGTATTCCAATACTTAATTTCGGTGATCTCCGTAAGTTGCAACAACTTCTCTAACTTGGACTGACAATGACTGATCTCGAAGCCATTCACGCAGCACTGGCCGAGGCACGGATGGCTGCCGAAGCAGGTGAAGTACCCATCGGCGCGGTGGTGTTGCGCGAGGGCGAGATTGTGGCGCGAGGGCAGAATCGCGTGTTGCGCGACGTAGATCCAACGGCCCATGCGGAGATTGTGGCCATGCGCGCGGCCGCCGCTGCGCTGGGCAACTACCGGCTGCCCGGCTGCACTCTGTACGTCACGCTGGAACCCTGTGCCATGTGCGCCGGAGCCATGATTCATGCGCGCCTGGACAGGCTGGTGTTTGCAGCGGCCGATCCCAAGGCCGGTGCGGCGGGATCGGTGCTGGCAGTGCTCAATCATCCACAGCTTAACCACCAGATGCAGGTGGAGCAGGGAATTTGTGCGGAGGAATCGGCGGAGTTGCTGCGGAATTTTTTTCGCGAACGGCGGAGCTAGCTTCTCGTCAACTTCCTGATCCGTTCTGCCTCCGCTGGCCACCGCGAAGCCAACTCCGCGAAACTCGCATTCCGGTAGTCTGCAAAATCAAACCCAGGCGTCACGGAGCACCCAAGCAGCGCCACTTTCCCCTCGCCAATCAACCGCGTGCCCTGCCAGACTCCAGCGGGGACGACAAGTTGCACATGCTGGCCCGCGGTCAAATCCGGTCCAAGCGTGAAAAGCGCGGAGCGCCCGTCGGGGTAGAGCTGCAGCATCTCTACCGGGTCGCCAAGATAGAAGTGGAATATCTCGTCTGACGCGAGCACGTGCATCTCGGAGAAGGTTCCCGGCTCCAGCAGGTAGTAGATGGCCGTACCTTGAGCCCGCGCGCCGCGCGGCAACTCCACCGTTCCGGCCGAGGTGTAGGTGCGGCGATAGAAACCGCCTTCCACCGGATGTGGCTCCAACTTGAGCAGCGCCTTGATCTCGCCCGAGGTCATCAGCGTGGTCCTCATCACAGAGCATAGCAGCGCAATCACCGTAGAATAAGTGCATGAACGTGCTGGTTTATACGGCTTCATGGTGCCGGGACTGTCGCGCGGCCAAGCAGTTTCTCGAATCGCACGGCATTGGCTATTCAGAGATCAATGTAGACCGCGATCAGGCTGCCTCCGCCGAGGTCGTTCGCCACGTCGGCAAGCGCGCCATTCCGCAACTGGTGATCGACGGCGAATGGTTTCAGCCCTACGCGCCGGGCCGTGGGCTACTGTTCGATGAACTCCACGAGCGTTTAGGTATTCCTCGCGCCTGAAGACGTTCCCCTCGTACAATCAAAGAGTTGGCAGGGCACAGAGCTTTCGCGTGCCTGCTTGAGCTGAAAGCGAAGGGGCTGGAAGCTAGAGGCAGGAAGCTGAAAGCTGCTTTTCCGCAAGGAGATTTCCGTTGATCGAACGCTATACGCGCCCGGCAATGGGCCGCATTTGGACTGAAGAGACCAAATACAGCTGCTGGCTTGAGGTAGAAGCGGCGGCCAGTACGGTACTGGCCGAGGACGGCGTGATTCCCGCCGCTGCTGCCGAGGCCATTGCGACCAAGGCAAGCGTCTCCGCGGCCCGCGTTGCCGAGATCGAAGCAGAGGTGAAGCACGACGTAATTGCTTTCACGACTGCCGTGGCCGAGAGCCTGAAGGCGCAAGGGCTGGACGCCGAGTCGCGCTGGCTGCACTACGGGCTCACCTCGAACGACATTGTCGATACCGCGCAGGCCCTCCAGGTGAAGGAGGCTTCGGGGCTCATTCGTACCGGGCTGCTGGCTTTTCTGGCGGTGCTCAAGCGGCGGGCTCTCAAGTTCAAGCACACGCCGACGATCGGACGGACGCACGGCATTCACGCGGAGCCCACGACTTTTGGCCTGAAGCTGCTGAACTGGTATGCGGAGATGGAGCGAAATCTTGCCCGCTTTGACGCTGCCGCGGAAGACATGCGTGTGGGCAAGCTCTCCGGTGCGGTGGGGACTTTTGGCCATCTGAAGCCGGAGCACGAAGAGCGCATCTGCGCGCGGCTGGGGCTGAAGCCGGCGCCGGTGGCGACGCAGGTGATCCAGCGCGACCGGCACGCCGCTTACATCTCCACGCTGGCAATTATAGGCAGCACGCTGGACAAGATTGCGGTCGAAGTGCGGCACCTGCAACGCACCGAAGTGCGTGAGGCGCAGGAGTACTTCAGCGAGAAGCAGAAGGGCTCCTCGGCCATGCCACACAAGAAGAATCCGATTACTTCGGAACAAATCAGCGGCCTCGCCCGCGTTCTCCGCGGCAACGCCCAGGCAGCCTTTGAAGACATAGCCCTCTGGCACGAGCGCGACATCTCGCACTCCTCAGTCGAACGAGTCATCTTCCCGGACTCGACCATTCTGGTGGACTACCTTTTGGCCAAGACCACAGACCTCATCGACCGTCTGCTGGTCTACCCGGAACGCATGAAGAAGAATCTTGAATCGACTGGCGGGCTGATTTTCAGTGGCCAGTTGTTGCTCGACCTGGCCGAGGCCGGCATGATGCGCGAGGACGCCTACCGGCTGGTGCAGGCGCACGCCATGCGGTCGTGGAAAGAGGATCTTATCTTCCGCGACGAAGTGGCCCGCGATTCGGCGATTACCAAATTATTGAGTCCGGAGAAGCTGGCGAAGACCTTCGACTACACGCGGCAGTTGGGGAATGTGGATGCAATCTTCAAGCGCGTGTTAGGCGAGTAACGCGCCGTAGGCGCAGCGTTTATTAGCCCCGCGCTTCAGCGTGGGGGTAGGAATTGCAGTTATAAAATGGGAGTCCCGTAGGGACGGTGCCAATGTCTCACACGTACGCCAACAATTTCATCCATTGTGTCTTCAGTACCAAAGATCGCCGTCCACTTATCGCCGCCACGCGTACGGCCGAACTCTATGCCTACCTGGGTGGCATTGCGTATGGCGAGGGCTTCTCGCTCGTAGCCGCGGGCGGAACGGCGAATCACGTTCATTTGTTATTCGTTTTGCCAGCGGATTACACCCTTGCTCATGCGGTTCAGAAGCTTAAGGGGAGTTCCTCACGATGGATGGGACACGAATTTTCCTGGCAGGAAGGATACGGAGCATTCAGCGTCAGTCCTTCGCAGATTGAGGTCGTGAAGCGCTACATTCAGGAACAGGAGGAGCATCACCGCAATCGCGACTTTGAGGAAGAGTTTTTGGCGCTCTTACGCAATTGCGGAGTTGCTTACGACGAGCATTATGTGTTCGGGTGATTGGGACGGGCATCGTCCCTACGGGACTCGAATTCAATTGCTGGAAGCGCACCCCACGCTGAAGCGCGGGGCTAATAAACATTGCGCCTACGGCGCGATCGAGCCAATTTGGCATTGGCTCCAGGAGCTATAAGCTTGCATTTAACTCTCGCAATCACCGGCGCATCCGGCGCGGTCTTCTGCCGTGAGATGTTGCGCGCGTTAGAGGCGGACGAGCGCGTGGCGCGCGTTCATTTTGTGGCTTCGGAGAATTCTCTGCGCGTGCTGGCGGAGGAGCTTGGCGTCTCGGGCCGCAACGGGCTTGTCGCGAAACTGCTTGACGCCGCACCGGCGAAGACGATCCAGCTTTCCGATGCGGACATCGGTGCGTCGATTGCCAGTGGGAGCCATCCTTCGGACGGCATGATTATTTTGCCGTGTTCGATGGGCACGCTGGCCGCCATCGCCAACGGCCTTGCCAACTCGCTCATCGCCCGTGCCGCCGATGTCACGCTCAAAGAGCGCCGCCCGCTGGTGCTTTGCGTACGCGAGACGCCCTTCAACCGCATTCATCTGCGCAACATGACCCTGGCCGCGGAGGCCGGCGCGACGATCTTCCCCTGCATTCCGGCGTTCTACTTCAAGCCCACCGACTCGACAGAGATGGCCCGGCAGTTTGTGGATCGTGTGCTGGCGCATATCGGGCTTCCTCAGCCGGGGGCCTATGTCTGGAAGCAAGAAGAATAACTGGCTTTATTCGGATTCATGCATCGATCGCATTGAATGATCACGATCAAGGAGGTACGCTCATGCGCAATACGCTATTGCTGGGGTGTGTCGTAGGGATCTGCTGCGCTTCGTTTGCCCAAAGCAATCAATCGTCCTGGGCAAATCTGAGCGGGCTGCACGCGGGCCAGAAGATCCAGATTGTCGAAATGAATTCGAAGAAACACACCGGGATCTTCGAGAGTGTCTCCGACTTCGCAATTTCCGTCAAAGACGCCACAGCTGAAATCAGCGTCCGGAAGCAGGACGTGCGCAGCGTAAAACTCTTGAGCAGTGGTCACCACTTGCGCAATACCCTGATCGGGTTAGGCGTTGGCGCCGGCGCAGGAGCGGGGATCTCCGCAGCTGCGTGGGAGTCACACGGATTCATCGGCGGCAAAGGGGTCGGAGCCGCTTTTGGGGCTGCGATCGGCGGCCTGGGCGGCACAATCGTCGGGGCATTGTTGCCCGCTCACGACACGATCTACCGTGTGAGCTCGAACTAGCCCGCTTCGATTTGCGAACTCGCACTAGCCTGCTTCTACAGCCGTCCCAGGCACTTTGCGTCTTTCAAATAATTTGACAGCCAACCCGCTCTGCCCTGATACTTCCAACAATGCCGAACTCAGGGAAACACGGAATTGCGGCTATGGCCATGTGCATGTGTATGCCATGGGGATCTGTCCGTGCAGCCTGGGAACGGCGAATGCGTTAACGCAACCGATCTTGGAGTCAAACGGCCCGGGTCCTCAAATGAGGATGCGGGCCGTTTTTTGGTGTCTGCGCAGCAGGCACACATTCCCCGCAGAACCCGGCGCGTAAAGCCTTAACAAGCCAATTCACACAATTCTGAAGGAGCGGAAAATGTCCGAAACTAAGCAACAGCTTGCCACTCTCGCCGTTCACGCCGGCCAGGTCCCTGACCCTACCACTGGATCGAGGGCTGTGCCGATCTACCAGACCACCTCCTATCTCTTCCAGGACGCGGACCACGCCGCGCGGTTGTTCGCGTTGCAGGAGTTCGGCAATATCTACACCCGCATCATGAACCCCACCACCGACGTGTTTGAAAAGCGGGTCGCGGCTCTTGAGGGCGGAGCGGCGGGGCTGGCGACAGCCTCGGGCCAGGCGGCGGAGACGCTGATCGCGACCACCCTGGCATCGGCGGGAGAGGAGATTGTCTCCACCACATCGCTCTATGGAGGCACGTATAACCTGTTCCACTACACGCTGCCCAAGCTGGGCATCACGGTGCGTTTTGTCGACGCCGATGACTTCGACGGCCTGCGAAAAGCCATCAACAGCAAGACGCGCGCGGTTTACACGGAGACTCTGGGCAATCCCAAGCTGGACATCGCGGACATTGAGACGCTGGCTACTATTGCGCACGAGAACAAGCTGCCACTGGTCATCGACAATACCTGCGCATCGCCGGCTCTGGTGCGGCCCATCGAGTGGGGCGCGGATATTGTGGTCAACTCCGCAACCAAGTTTCTGGGCGGCCACGGCAACTCCATCGGCGGCATCATTGTGGATGCCGGCAAGTTCGACTGGGCTGCTTCGGGCCGCTTCAAGGAATTCACCGAGCCCGATCCGTCCTACCACGGCCTCTCTTACACGGCGGCCTTCGGACCTCTCGCGTTCATCCTCAAGGCCCGCGTGCAGGGGTTGCGCGACACTGGAGCGGCACTGTCGCCCTTCAACGCCTTCTTGATCCTGCAAGGGATCGAAACGCTCCACCTGCGCATGGAGCGACACTCGCAGAATGCGTTGGCCGTGGCAAAGCACCTTGAAAAGCATCCTGGCGTCGATTGGGTGAACTATCCAGGGCTTGAGTCGAGCCGCTATTTCAAGCGCGCGAAGAAATACCTTCCTTCTGGGCAAAGTTCGCTGGTCACCTTCGGCATCAAGGGCGGTTTCGATGCCGGAAAGAAGCTGATCAACTCGCTCAAACTTTTCTCCCTGCTAGCCAACATCGGCGACGCCAAGTCACTTGTCATCCATCCAGCTTCGACTACCCATCAGCAGCTATCAGTTGAGGAGCAGGCTGCGACTGGTGTCACTCCCGAACTGGTGCGTCTCTCGGTC
>JBARBP010000273.1:0-3026 GCA_049793195.1 Occallatibacter sp.
CGCCGGCTGAGCCTTCAAATTCATCAACTGGGCCACCACGTTCCCGCGAATCAGCGACGCCAGTTCCGCGCTCTCACCATCCGCCGGATTCAGCGGCTGCCGATGCGCGAAAGCCTCCTCCACGTGATGCAGCCAGCGTTCGGCCTTGGGCAGCCCCACCAGCGACGTTTTGTCCAGTGCCGCCTTCATCGCTCCGCAGTCCGAGTGCCCGCAAAGAATCGCATACGGCACTTTCAGCACATTCACGGCGTACTCAATCGTCGCCGTGCACCCGTCCACATCCTGGCTCGTCACCGGAATCACATTCCCCGCATTCCGCGTAATAAACAAGTCTCCCGGCTCGGTCCCCAGCACCATGTCCGGCACCACGCGCGAGTCCGAGCACGTTATAAACAGCCACTCCGGTGCCTGCCCTTCCGCCAGCAAATGAAAATGGCTCCGCCGCTCCGGAAATACATCCTTCAAGAATCGCCTGTGCCCAGCAATCAATCGCTCCATCCACGCCCTCCGGCGAATCAACCGAACTCGCCTATGCCAGCCTACCGCAGCGCGGACTGCCCCATACCATTCTGATAACGTAATCGGTAACCGCATCTTGTTCGCCGCCAGTCGCTCGACTTTGGAGCTTGGTCATGACATCCTACCGCCACATTCAACGAAAACCCGGAGTGTGAGATGGGGTTTATTTGCTGCCCAAAATGTTCGCAAAGGATTTCCGATTCAATTGATGAGCGCCCCAATTGCGGAACGCCGCTGCCAAAAAACACGACCCCTCCCGCAACGCCGCAACCTCAGGTTGTCTCAGTCAGCAGTCCACCAGCACAGCCCCCGTTTTTTGCCGTTTCGCTTCTCAAACTGGTTGTGCTTTCAACCTGCACTTTTGGGCTCTATGATTTCTATTGGTTCTGGCGTAACTGGAACCGAATTCGGGTCAATGGAGAGCCTGATATCACGTCTTCGTTGAGGGCATTGTTCCTTCTTTTCTACTGCTATCCCTGCTTTATCAGGATCAAGATTTCCGGGATCAACCGTGGCGTCACTCCGGCGCCACCGATCGGTATTCTTGCGATTTGCTACCTCCTCATGGGTTTTTCGTGGAAGCTTCCAGAGCCGCTTTCGCTGATCTGCTTCCTCAAGATTGCTTTCCTTCTTCCCATCCAGTCCTATGTGAACCGCGTCAATAATGTCGTAACGCCAGGGCATGGTCCCAATTCGCGCTTCGGCGTCTGGAACTGGATCGCAGTTTTCGCCGGAGGCCTCTTGCTCATTTTCGCGGTGATTGGTTCGTTCCTGCCAAAACAATAGCCCTGTGCCCCCTTGCGATTTGTTTCAATCGCAAGGGGGCACAGCAGGCACCAGGATTCTCAGGAGTTGTCGCACAATGTGGTCTCACCGGCCATCGTTTACCGTCACGTTGCTCTGCGCGAGCCGTCTCATTCGCCTCCGCGACTGGTTCCTTCGCAGATCTTCCGCTCCGCCCGCCGACTCGCCAGGCGTGACCGCATCGCGCCATGCCATCCGCAGCGGAAACAGCATGCTCGACTCAATCTACGTTGAGCCTGTCGCGCTTCCTCCACGAGCCTCGGTACTCATTTGTCACGGAATCGGCGAAGTCGCTTCGTGGTGGTTCCCCATCCAGTGCATCCTCGCAGAAGCTGGAGTCGCTTCGCTCGTCTTCGACTACTCCGGTTACGGGCACAGCACTGGCCGCATCGACTGGAGTCAGTTTGAGCAGGATGCAATCTCCGCCTTCGAGCTCCTTGAACGCCTGGCGCCGCCGGGCCCCGTTTCCCTGCTCGGCTTCTCGCTCGGTGCTGGCATCGTCCCCGCCATCGCCAGCCGGGTAAATGCCGACCGCCTCGTCCTCTGCGCCGGCTTCACCTCATTCCGCGCGGCGGCTCGCGCCATCGGCCTGCCCGCATTCGTTTCTCCGCTTGTCCCGCCCATCTGGAACGCGGAAGAATCGTTGCCGAACTGCAATCTGCCCGTGCTCGTTGTCCATTCAACGGCAGACTGGCTCTTCCCCGTCCAAATGGCCCGCGATCTCGTCTCCTGGTGCGGCGGAAACGCTCAGCTGCTCCTCTTGCCCGGCCTCGGCCACAACGAACCTTTCTACAAACCAACCCTCTCTTATTGGGGCCCCATCAGTTCCTTCCTGGCCTCATAAGAACCTCCCGGGCCTCCTTGGTCCCTCAGTCTCTCGTTCCCTTGGTCCCTCGTTCCCTGCCATTCCGATACACTGAACTAGACCATGTTTGAAAACCTCACCGACAAACTCCAGCGTGCCTTCAAGACCCTCCGCGGCCAGGGCACGCTCACTGAAGAGAACATCTCTGAGGCCCTTCGCGAAATCCGCGTAGCCCTCCTTGAAGCCGACGTCAACCTCAACGTCGTCCGCGATCTCATCGAGCACATCCGCGTCAAAGCCGTCGGCACCGAGGTCCTCACCGCCCTCTCGCCCTCCGAGCAGGTCATCAAGATCGTCCGCGACGAGCTCATTTCGACCCTCGGCAAAGACACGGCCCGCTTCAAATTCGCCTCCCAGCCCCCCACAGTCATCCTCATGGCCGGCCTCCAGGGCTCCGGCAAAACCACCACCTCCGGCAAGCTCGCCGCCTGGCTCAAAAAGGGTGGCCACCGCCCCATGCTCGTCTCCGTCGACGTCTACCGCCCCGCCGCCCGCGAACAGCTCAAAGTCGTCGCCAAGCAGGTTGAAGTCCGCCTATACGAAGGCGACCAGAAAGGCGAGCCCACCAACTCTGACCTTGTCGCCCGTCTCGCCAGGGAAGCCTTGCGCGAAGCGCGCATCATGGGCTGCGACACCCTCATCGTCGACACCGCCGGCCGCCTCCACATCGACGAAGGCCTCATGGATGAGATGGCCCGTCTCAAAAAGCTTCTCAACCCCAGCGAGATCCTCTTCATCGCCGATGCTATGACCGGCCAGGACGCCGTCAACTCCGCCGAAGACTTCCACAAGCGCCTCGGCCTCACCGGCGTAGTCCTCACCAAAATGGATGGTGACG
>JBARBP010000274.1:0-18892 GCA_049793195.1 Occallatibacter sp.
AGATGAAAGAGGTCGGGGGTAAAACCATGACTCAAGTCATGAACGTGGTACCTGAAGTTCCGTCGGAAGTCGAGCTCAGACAGAACGAAACTGCAGAAATTCCGCAAGTCGGATCGCCAGAACACGCAGCCTTGGTTGACGCAATCAAGCAGAACTTCCCTGAGATTTACCAAGCTCCGGACCGCACGGAGATTGGCAAATCTTATGGCAAGCCTGCTGCCTGGAACACGCCAGTTCCGGCCCCGTCCAGTGCCTAAGCATTGTTAAAAAAATTCGCTGTCGCCTTCAGAATCAGCGGAGTATGCTCTTGACATGCCAAGGCTTCCCCGCCGCATGCCACTTTTTGCGGGAGTGGTATTCTTTGCTCTCGCCGCCGTCACATTAGAAGCTGCCGCACCGTCCGACGCGCCATTGGTCAAACAGAGCCCCGTGCTCGCGATTGACGCGCTGGGCAAAGGAGCCGCGCCCCTCGACGGTCCGTGGCAGTTTCACCTCGGCGACGACCCCGCCTGGGCTCTGCCCCAAACCGCGGACGCTACCGGAACTGGCGGCTGGGAGCAGATCGGCGCCGGCAAGCCATGGGGCGAGCAGGGCCATGAAAACTACGTAGGCTTTGCCTGGTACCGCAAGCACGTTCACTTTACTGTTGCTCCGGGCGCCAAGCCAGATCTTGCCTTGCTCATCCGCCACATCGATGACGCATACGAGGTCTATTGGAATGGCCGGCTCATTGGCCAATTCGGTTCCATGCCGCCCCATCCTTCGTTTCCCTTCAACGCTCCAAATCAAACCTTCGGCATGGGAGACGTGAGCGACGGCGTACTCGCCTTTCGCGTCTGGAAGGCGCCACTGGTCTCCTTCGACACCGGGCTCGGCGGCGGCCTCGTCGCTGTACCGATCGTCGGCAGCCCCGAGGCCATTACCGCCGTGAAAACCATGAGCGATTACGGCTGGATGCGCAGCCGCCAGTTTTACTTTGCCATGCGCTCCCTTTATGGCCTGATTGCCTTCCTGAGCCTGCTGGCCTGGTTTCGCAATCGTTCGCAAAAGGTGCTGCTGTGGATGGCCCTCTTCAGCAGCGCACAGATATTCGACATGTTGCTTGAAGGGCTCCGCTTGCCGCTCAGCTTCTCTTTCGCGCTTGGTTGGCTACAGCCGGTTTTCGGCCTCCAGGATATTGGTCTCTGGTTCCTGCTTCTTTCGCTGCTTAAGCTCGACGAGAATCCGCGCATGGTTCGCCTGACGCAGATCATGGCGATTGTAAGCCTTACGGCTTGCACGCTTGACGGACTGCTCTGCATGATCTGGAACAGCGCCTTGTTTGGCGCCTGGGTGCAGTGGGCAGACGCGGTGTTCACCGCCGTCTTTACCACCTCAGAAGCCTATCCGTTGGTGCTGGTCGCCTTCGGGGTCCGCAAGCGGCTCGACTCCTCCCGTTGGCTGCTGGCCATCTGCGCCTTCCTCACTGAAATGCTTTTCGTCTCGGGCATCGCCCTCCGCCAGGGGAGCCGCTTCACTCATTGGACGATCGGAGACAAGCTCCAAGCACCCATGTTCTTTTTCAACGGCAACGCTTTTCCGCCGCAAGCCATCGCCGACACATTGCTGCTGGTGGCCATTGTCTACGCCGTGTACCGCTATATGCAGGAGACGCTGCGCCACCAGGGCGCTCTCGAGCAGGAGCTGAAAAGCGCCCGCGAGTTGCAGCAGATTCTCATCCCCGAGGCGCTTCCCGAGCTACCCGGATTTTCCGTCACCAGTGCTTACAGCCCAGCGCAGGAAGTAGGCGGCGACTTCTTCCAGATCATTCCGCTCGAAGGGGAATACGCCGGGTCCACTCTCATCCTTCTCGGCGACGTGAGCGGCAAAGGCCTCAAGGCCGCCATGACCGTGTCGCTGATTGTGGGCGCGGCGCGCACCGTCGCGAGATTTGCTCCTGGACCCGCCGATGTGCTCGCCGAACTCAACACCCGCCTCCACGGCCGAATGCAGGGCGGCTTTACCACTTGCCTCGCCATGCGCCTTTCGCCCGATGGCGAGTGCACCATGGCCAGCGCCGGTCATCCCGGCCCCTTCCTCAATCAGCACCGGCTGGAACTTCCCGGCGCTTTGCCACTGGGCGTGCTTGCCAATCCCGGCTACAAGGAGGAGACGATCACGTTGCGCGAGGGCGACAACTTCTCCCTTTACACCGACGGCCTGCTCGAAGCCCGCAACCCGAGCGGAGAAATCTTCAGCTTCGAGCGGCTCGATGCCTTGTTCAGCGCCCGGCCGAACGCCGCAGAAGCCACCGAGGCCGCCGTCAACTTTGGCCAGGACGACGACATCACGGTTCTCACTCTCACCCGCCTGGCAAGTGGCGAGCAGTCCTCCACCAGGCTCATCGTCCCTGCCATGGCACCCGCGTAAGCGGCCCTGCTTTTTAATCTAACTCATTGAAAAATTAGCAGATTATAGAATCGTTCAGAATATGAGTGTAATCGGCGCAGATTTTATGAATCATTAATGCTATAGTTTCATCAGATTGATTGTATGGCTGGGGCTCAACCCCCGCCCACCATTACCAATCTGGAGAAAATATCATGCTGATTACCCGTTGGGACCCATTCCGTCAAGGCGCTTCGCTGCAGACCCGTTTCAACTCTCTCTTCCGCGACCTGAATGCCGCCGAGGGTCCGTTGGCCACTGCTGCCTTCGTACCTGCCGTGGATATCTATGAGGATGACAAGAAAGTTGTGCTCAAGCTCGAAGTTCCAGGCATCGAAGAGAAGGATCTGGACGTCAGCGTCGAGAAGAACACCTTGACCGTCAAGGGCGAGCGCAAATTCGAGTCAGAAGAGAAAGAAGAGAACTTCCATCGCATCGAGCGCAGCTACGGCAGCTTCTTCCGATCCTTCACGCTCCCGACCACTGTGGACACAGAGCATGTCGAGGCGAAGTACAATGCAGGCGTGCTGAAGCTGGAGCTCCTGAAGAAGCCCGAAGCCCAGCCCAAGCAGATCAAGATCAACGTTGCAGCGTAAAAGCAGTTCACAGTGCGCAGTGAACAGTGGACAGTCTAAAGGCCGGGACTTCGGCCGCTGATCACACTGTTCACTGTGCACTGTTCACTATTCATTGAGGTATTCATGGCCATTCGTTGGGATAAATTTACCGTCAAGTCGCAGCAGGCAGTGCAGCAGGCACAGGAGCGCGCAACCGAACTCGGCAACCCCGAGATGCAGCCCGTGCACCTGTTGCTGGCCCTGCTTGAAGATCGCGAGGGCGTGATTCCCGCCGTGCTTGAAAAGATCGGTGTGCCCACCGAACGGCTTGAACACGAACTGCACGGCATCGAGGAAAAACTGCCTCGGGTTGCAGGGGCGGCCGCGCAGCCCAGCGCCAGCCAGGCGCTAACCCGCGTCTTCGACCAGGCCTTCAAGGAAGCCGCCAACTTCAAGGACGAGTACGTCTCTGCAGAGCACCTTCTGCTAGGCATAACCCATCTCAAGGGCGATCCCGCGCGCGACGCTCTGGCATCTGTTGGTGTTACGCGAGATGTTTTCCTCAAGGCCCTTACCTCTGTGCGCGGCTCGCAGCGCGTTACGGATCAGAATCCGGAAGGCAAGTTCCAGGCCCTGGAGAAATATGCAAAGGACCTTACCGAACTTGCGCGCCGTGGCAAGCTCGATCCGGTGATTGGGCGCGACGAAGAAATTCGCCGCGTGGTGCAGGTGTTGAGCCGCCGCACCAAAAATAATCCCGTACTCATTGGCGAGCCCGGCGTGGGCAAAACCGCCATTGTGGAAGGACTGGCGCGCCGCATCGTCTCCGGCGACGTGCCCGAGAGCCTGCGCGACAAGCGGGTTATCTCGCTCGACCTGGGATCGATGCTGGCCGGCGCAAAATATCGTGGCGAGTTTGAAGACCGCCTCAAGGCGGTGCTCAAGGAGATCGAAGAGTCGAACGGCGAGATTGTTCTCTTTATCGACGAGCTGCACACTCTTGTCGGTGCGGGCGCTGCCGAAGGAGCCATTGACGCCAGCAACATGCTGAAGCCTGCACTGGCGAGAGGTGAGCTGCGTGCCATCGGCGCAACCACGCTGAATGAGTACCGCAAGTACATTGAAAAGGACGCCGCTCTCGAGCGCCGGTTCCAGATCGTGTATGTCGGCGAACCCAACGTGGAAGACACCATCGCAATTCTGCGCGGCCTGAAGGATCGCTACGAGGCGCACCACAACGTACGCATCAAGGATGCGGCCATCGTTGCCGCGGCTACGCTCTCGCATCGCTATATCAGTGACCGCTTTTTGCCCGACAAGGCCATCGATCTGGTGGACGAAGCGGCTGCCTCCCTCGCCATTCAGATTGGTTCCGTTCCCACGGAGATCGATCAGCTCGAGCGCGAAGCCACGTCGCTTGAAATCGAGCGCGCCGCTCTTAAGCGCGAGACCGACTCCAACAGCCTGAACCGGATGAAGGAAGTGGAGCGCCAGCTGGCCACACTCAAAGAGCAGACCACCGCCCTGCGCGCTCGCTGGACCAAGGAGCGCGAAGCGATCAGCCGCGTGGGCGACCTGAAAAAGAAGATTGAAGCTTTGCGCTTCGAAGCTGAAGAGCAGACCCGCAAGGGCCAGCTCGACCGCGCCGCGCAGATCCAATACGGCGAACTGCCCAAGCTCGAGGCCGAGCTGAAAAAGCTGAACGCCGCACAGGACGGCGCCGGAAAAGATGGCACCGGCGTAGCCCGCATGTTGAAGGAAGAAGTCGACGAAGAAGATATCGCCAAGATTGTCAGCAAGTGGACCGGCATTCCCGTCTCCCGCATGTTGGAAGGCGAGGTGAAGAAGCTCGTCCAGATGGAGGACCGCCTGCGCGAGCGTGTCGTCGGGCAGGATGCCGCGTTGACGGTTGTCGCCAACGCCATCCGCCGTTCGCGCGCCGGCTTGAGCGATCCCAAGCGGCCGATCGGAAGCTTTATCTTTCTTGGACCAACCGGCGTGGGAAAAACAGAAACCGCCCGCGCCCTCGCTGAGTTCCTGTTCGACGACGAGCAGGCCATGGTCCGCATCGACATGAGCGAGTACATGGAGAAGCATGCCGTCGCTCGTCTCATCGGCGCGCCTCCGGGCTACGTGGGCTACGACGAGGGCGGCCAGTTGACTGAAGCCATACGCCGCCGTCCCTATGCGGTCATCCTTTTCGACGAAATCGAAAAGGCGCACCCGGACGTGTTCAACATTCTGTTGCAGGTGATGGACGACGGGCGGTTGACCGACGCCAAAGGGCGCACGGTCGACTTCAAGAACACGGTGCTCATCATGACCTCGAACCTCGGCGCAAGCATGCTGCTGGGTGACGCGCTCAAGACCGAGCACGATTACGACATGGCTCGCGAAAGCGTCATGCGGGTCCTGCGCGAGCACTTCCGGCCGGAGTTTCTCAATCGCGTCGACGATACGGTGATCTTCCGCTCGCTGGGCAACGCACAGATGGGTCAGATTCTCGATATGCGTCTCAACGATGTGGGCAAGTTGCTTGAAGACCGCGCCATCTCGCTCGAGCTCACCGAGCCCGCGCGCCAGCTCATCCTGGCCGCAGGCTCCGATGCGGCCTACGGCGCGCGGCCGCTCAAGCGTGCCTTGCAGCGCATGGTTCAGGATCCGCTTGCCATCAAAATTCTGAATGGCGAGGTCCTGCACGGCTCGCACGTGCGGATCGATGTGGACCGCAAGTCGAACCAGCTCCACTTCGAGGCCATGACTCGCGAAGCCATGGCCTAGCGTATGCCGGCTACTACACTTCGATGGGATGGGAGACTGCATACTTTTGCAGCCTGGCGACCTCGTAGCCTTCAAGATATTCAGAGAGGCAGAGCAAAAGGCGATTGGATTGGCTCCGCCGTGCAGGCCAGCTCAATTCATGGTGCTTGCGGGTTGATAAACTCCAATATCGTTATGGAATGGGCTGGAAAGGTATACCTCGGCGAGCCTGCGCCGAAAATTACCGACTTTTCGTGAATGTTGACATTCTCCGCGCTTCCAAATGGATTCTCCGCGAACTCGCTGTTCCCATTCAACTCGAAGGCGCGTGCCGTCGAGCCGGAAAAATTCCAACCCGACACGGAAATCTGTGTATCGATATTGGTCTTCTCGGCACGATTCACAACGGCGAGATATAACGTGTGCCGGTCGGCACTAAGCGTTGCGCTTGCGTCCAGCGCGGGCAGCTTTGCATCGAATTCCACACCCGGCGCGGTGGCCGTGGTTTGCAATACGGTCTTCCCGGTGTGCCGCTGATACAGGATGCTGGTGAAATACTCCGGAGTACGCTTGACTGAGGTCTGGCTGACCTCGATCACCCCTTGCACATTGATGAGGGACTCAACCTCGGCGATGGATACCTGCTTCGCATGGCGGAAGAGCGAGTGATAGACCATGCCAAGATAGAGGGCGTCGGACAGGCGAAAATCTTCATCAACCTTTTCGGTCAGCCACCAAGATTGAAATTCGGTGACAGCGACAAAGGGATGGTCAGGCATGTGGTTTCCGATGCTTTCTATGACAGCATTCAATTGGCGATCGAAATCCAGAGGCTCGGCAACCACGCGCCGGTACTGCTCCTTCAGGTCAATGTACTTTGTATCAAAGTCGTCAGTGCGCATATCTCCGTTGCCGGTATAGATCGACACGCCCAAGGCAGGTACGCCGTCTACCCGGTCAAGCAGATCGTGGTTCCACTTCAACGGCCCAGGTCCAGCGCCGACGGCTATGACTTCGACATTTGGGTCTTTGGCCTCCATTGCATTTCGATACTGTTTGTATCGTTCCGCGTAGCGATCGATGTTGTTGGCTCCGATGTACGGCTCCGAACAGAGCTCCTGAACTTCATTGCCGATTGTCCAAAGCTTGATGCCGTAGGGATCCGCGTGGCCATCCTGCGCGCGTAATTTGCCTATCGGGGTGCTGGAAGGGCCATTGGCATACTCGACCCAATCAGCCGCCTCTTCCGGCGAGCCGGTCAGAGAGTTCACGGTCATCTGCGGCTGCGCGTGGAGCGTCTTGACGAAGAGCATGAAATCGTCCATGCCAAAATCGTTCGGTTCCCATTCGTTCCAGAAATCGGACCACCGTTCGGGGCGTTTGTCCCGGTCGCCGATTCCATCTCGCCAGTGATAGCTGTCGGCAAAACAGCCGCCGGGGTAACGGAGTAAAGGCACCGGCAGATCTTTCAACGCTTCCAATACGTCGGCGCGCATGCCGTGGAAGGTATCGGCGGGCATTAAAGAAGCAGAGTCGATCCAGAAAGTCCCTTTGCCTTTGACACCTATATGAACGCGTCCCTGATCGGTAGTTTCGGGCGCGACAAAGCTTGCCTCGTATTTCGTCCATTCATCATGCAGGTCCGCAAAATCCGCGTGAGCGTACACCTTAGGCCATATATCTCCGAAATCTACCCAGGCTGAGCCATTGCCCTGCAGTTTGAGATAGACATAAAAGTTATAACGTTTGCCTTTTTCAAAGTGCAGCGCGACCTGATCGACGCCAGCATATACCGAACCATCTCCGGCGAGGTCTATCGCTTGTGCAGCGCCTCCGCCGTAATAGACCGCCGTGTCGATCCTGTACTGGAGGTTCGGGCCCTTGCCGTCCACCAACTGCTCATCGCGATTGGCGACACGCTCCTCCGGCACCCATGCGTTTGCAACACCGTCGCGATCGAGATCCCCTTCCTCGAATTTCCGGTCTCGCAACATCTCCGCCCACAATCCCCCGGTGTGGAGGCCATGGGCGTGGTTCATATTCTGCTCCCCTCCACTGAACGTGCCGTGCTCGTATTCGATGTTCTGACCGAAAAGAAAATCGGAAATCGTACCCAGTTGCCTAGCTGCATCGATTTCAATTTTCCCGTCCGCCGCGAATGATTGCGAGTGCCCCAGACCATTGGAAACACATAGAAAGGCTAACCCGCAGAGGAAAACAGTGGAAGATGGACAGCGGCGTAACTTCCAAGCACGTAAGTTCATCGCGATGCTCCTAACAGCAAATGATGGGCAGGTACGCTGCGCGCTCTTGATTCCCAAGGAGCAAGATGAGCCATCGGGAAAACGTCCGTATTTGTGCTCGCCTGCCGCCGCGTGCACCCGGCTCTGGCTTCGACGGCAAGGTGCGACTGTCGAGAATCATCGCCGTGGGTTGGCCTGTGCGCGCCGCAAACCCGCGCAATCGAATGCGTCGATCCTCGACCATGATATTTCGTCGCGCAGAGGATAATCTCGCTGCGCTGCATCCTCCCGGCAAAGCGCTAAATAGGGAACCACAAACGACCACTTCACATCCGTCACATCCTTTGGATAGCCTGACCGGACACGGTTTCCCATGCCTCCCTCGACGGCCAGCAACTCTATGCCCCTATCCAAAAGCAAATAAAGAAACAAAGTTGATAACGGGCTTTAAGAGCCCAGACAAGTCGAGAAAGCGCGGTGCCCCATTCTAGCGCAGCCTCATCGCGCCAGCGTGGAAGATCACGGTAGCTAATTCCAGACATTCGGCCACTCATCAAAGAGTTCTTGCCACCGTTCTTCCTCCGGGCTAAACTCGTGGCCATGAAACTGTCGACGCGTCACCTTCTTCCCCTCGTCGCCGGCGTTGTGCTCGCCACCATTGCCACCTCAACCGTAGGTGGGCAGGACTGGGCCAAAACTCGGCTTGAAGCGTCTCCCCGTCACCATGAGTACGTCTCCCTGAAGGCCGGCAGCCGAACCGTCGAGGCCTTCGTCGTCTATCCCGAGATCAAGGCCAAGGCCCCGGTCGTGATTCTGATTCACGAGATCTTCGGCCTCAGCGACTGGGCCAAAGAGATGGCCGACGAGCTCGCCGCGCAGGGCTTCATTGTCGTTGCGCCCGACCTGCTCAGCGGCATGGGCCCCAATGGCGGTGGGTCCAGCGAGTTTCCAAGTCAGGATGCAACCGTGAAAGCCGTCTCCGGCCTCGATCCCGATGGCGTGCTTGCCGCCCTCGACGCCGCAGCCGACTACGGCAAGAAGATTCCCGCCGGCAACGGCAAACTCGCGGTCGCAGGCTTTTGTTGGGGAGGTGGCAAGTCGTTCGCCTTTGCAGGGCATCGCCATAATCTTTCGGCGGCCTTCGTCTTCTACGGTCCCGGGCCGGCCGACGTCTCCACCATCACCGCGCCGGTATACGGCTTCTACGCCGGCAACGACGCTCGCATCGGCGCCACCGTTCCCGGCACAACCGAAGCCATGAAGGCCGCCGGCAAAAAATACGAGCCCGTCACCTACGACGGCGCAGGTCACGGCTTTATGCGCGCAGGCGAGGACCCGGGGAACACTGTGCCGGGAAACAAGACGGCGCGGGAGCAGGGGTTCGCGCGGCTGGTTAAGCTGCTTCACGAGTTGAAGGCCGCGCCGACAGCAAGCATTGGCGCACCGAGTCACACGACTGCAAGTAAGTCCGCGCCGGCGGCAGCCTGCCACGACACCAGCACCGCTTCGGCAACATCAATGTGAGATGGAGATTAAAATCTGGGTGCCCCATTCAAGCAGCACTTTCTGCGGCTTGAGTGGGGTTGCGAGAACTACTGCCTTAACTCCACCAGCGTGGCACCCTGGCCGCCCTCATTCTGCGGTGCCTCTTCAATCCCCGCCACGTGCGGATGCCCCTTCAAGAACTCCCGCACCCCACGACGCAAAATCCCCGCTCCATGCCCGTGAATCACGCGCACTCGCGGAAGCCCGGCCATGAACGCGCGATCGAGATACTTCTCCAGCTCCCCGGTCGCTTCGTCGACTGTGCGCCCAATGAGGTTGATCTCCATGCGCATGTCGTCGGTATTCGCGCTGGTCACGGTCACATGCACACCCTTCTGTTTGCGCGCAGCGGCCAGTGGATCGGCCCTCTCCAATCGCACAGGATCTACTCCAGGACCTGAAGGTGCGGAGCAGTCATCCCGCTTGACCCGCATCTTGATCGGCCCCAGTGCGACTTCGAACACATCCTTTTCCACCTCGCGCTGCACCACCGCGACTTTGCCCATCGACTTGATCAGCACCCGGTCGCCCGGCGCGATGTGGCGAAGCACATGCGGCTGCGCGTTTGCATCGCCTTGATCGGCGCCGGTGCGATGCGCCACGACAGTCTGATTGAAGCTCTCCTGAAACTCGCGGCGCAGCCTATTGATCCGCCGTTCAGCTTCCTTGGATAATTTTTGTTGCGCCGCGCGGTCCTCAATGGCGCGCACCGTCTCCCGCATCTGAAACTCGAAATCCTTCACCAGCGACGCCAGCTTGTCTTCGAGCTCGCGCGTCCGCTTGCGCAGTTCCACATCGCCTTCGCGCGCCAGCTTCGCCCGCTCCTGGTTCAATGCGTACAGCTGCTCCCGCGCCGCCTTCCGCTCCTCTTCCAGCTGCGTCAGTTCGTTATGCATCTGGTCGAGGAAGCGTGCGATATCCACCTGTTGCGAACCCAGGCGTGCGCGCGCCGCGACGATGATCTCGTGATTCAGCCCCAGCCGCTCCGCCGTTTGAATGCCCGCCGAAGCTCCAGGCACGCCCAACCGCAGCTGATAATTCGGCGCCAGGGTCACCTCGTCCACGCCCGCAGCCGCATTCAACACGCCATCCGTATTGGCTGCATACACCTTCAGCGAAGTATGGTGCGTTGAGATCAGCGACCACGCTTCCGCTTTCAAGAAATGACTCGCCACAGCCACCGCGAGCGCCGCGCCCTCTTCTGGATCGGTCGACGACCCAAGCTCATCCAGCAGCACCAGCGACCGCCCATCCGCCAGCCGCGAAAGCCGGTCGAGATTCGTGATGTGCGCGGAGAAGGTCGACAGCGCCGCCTCAATCGACTGCGCATCGCCGATATCGGCCAGGAACGCGGTGAACACCGGAAAGCTTCCCACTGTGGCCGGCACCGGCAAACCCGCCTGGGCCATCATCGCCAACAGTGCCGTGGTTTTCAATGTGACCGTCTTGCCGCCCGTATTCGGACCACTGATAATGATCTGGCGTTCGGCTGACGTGAGCTCAAGAGTCAACGGAACAATCTTGCCACCTGTTGTGCGCAACTGCTTTTCGAGCAGGGGATGACGCGCTCCATCCAGGTGCAGCAACTCGGGAGTAATCACCGGCGCAATGCAGTTGAATTCGCGCGCAAACCGCGCCCTGGCCTGCAGGCTGTCCACAAGCGCCAGCACACGTGCGCCTTCGACGAGCCCGTGCGCATAGCCGCCCACCTGCCGCGTCAACGCCACAAAGATGCGGTGAATCTCCGCCTGCTCTTCCTCGATGAGCCGCACCAATTCGTTGTTCTGCTCGATGGTTTCGAGCGGCTCCACGTAGACGGTCTGCCCCGAAGAGCTCGCCCCGTGAATCACGCCCGAGATACGCCGCTTCAGCTCCGAGCGCACGGGAATCACAAACCGCTCACCGCGAATGGTAATCAGGTCGTCTTGTGTTGCGCCCTCGCCCGACAGCTTCCGCAGCGCCGCACGCAGACTTTCTTCGATGAGCCGCTGCTGCCGCTCCTGCTCGCGCCTGATCCGCGACAACTCCGGCGAAGCATTGTCCGCCAGCGATCCATCCGGCTGAATGGTGCGCTCGATCGACTCAGCGAGCGGCCGCAGGCTCGTCGTCAATGCCGAGGACAATGCCGACAGTCCCGGCAGCTTGCCCGCCAGCCGCGCGGGCGGGGATTGCAAAAGCGCTTGCCACGATGCCACATCGTTGGCCAGCCGCGCCACGGCCTGCAACTCGGCAGCCTCGAGGGCGGCTCCCGCAATCTGCGCCTTGGCCGCAAGCTGTGTCGGATCGAAGAGCCCGCCCAGGGGAATCGAAACCTGCCCCTCCAACGCCAACCGCACCTCGCCCGTGAGCTGATGCTGCCGCGTGATCCACTCTTCATCGGAAGAAGGCCGCAGATCGAGAATCGCCTGCCGTCCTACCGGCGAGGCAGCAAACCCAGCCACCAGCGCGAGCAGCGGCTCCCACTCAAGTGCGGCAAAATCGGCGTGTTCGACGGGAGACGGAATGGGATCGAGCAGTGACATGTCCAGGAACTATCTTAGCGGGTTAGGGATTTTCCTTGTGAGTGATGAATACCGAGAGCCTAAGAACGGAGCTTTGGCAGATAGAAAAGGCCATCGACTGACAGCCCTTCCCGCGAGTATGATGGTGCGCAATGCAGGAATGGAATATTAGTCACGAAGCCATCAAAGCTCTCTTTTCGAGTCTTGGTTCGCTATTCACCTTACTAGCGGCCCTCGGCCTAGGCTGGTTCGTTGGCAGCCGCGTGACTTACTCGTGGAATATGCGTCAAAGGCGTCGCGAGTTTCAATTATCTGCATTGGAGCAATTCTACAAGGCGTACGGCGAATTCTTCGCCGTTTGGAAGTTATGGAGCTCGCTTCTGCGAAGTTCTGTCCGTCTAGAAGATCGGAAATGGGAATTGCACAATCGAGCCGCGACAGCAGAGGCAACGATAGAAGGTACGCTCGTCAAACTTTCATCGGAGATGAGATTAGAAGCAGAGGACATAGATGCCCTTGGTCGATTTCGGCAACGGTTCCAACAGTTGCGAGAGTCCATCCGGGATGGCATGGATCTTGGATGGACGAGCTCTGAGAACGCCGATTACAGAGAGTTCAAATGCCTAGCCGTTCACATTTCTTTTCTGCTTGCAAAAGATTGGACGGGGCGCTGTACGCGTGAGGAAGCAGGCAGTCAACTTTTTGCGGTTACATCGAACACGTTTGAGGCGCGCTAGATGCTCGCGATCGGACTCTGAATTTCAATGCGGCACGCTGGAGATGGGCTGGCCTGAAGCATCAGACTTGACTCCTGTAATTCCATCGATGACGCTCAAAAGAGCTCGAATCTGCAAGAGGTGATGACCAGAATATTTGCCATCATCCCTCGATCCTTGCGCCGTTACGAGAGCTCGGCGGGCCTCTTGGATCTTACCCGCTTGAAGAAGCCATCCCCCATAGGTCAGGTAGCTCTGTTGCTCCGAAAGATACGGATCGTGGAGATTTTCCGAAAAGAAAGCTACTTGGCTATCGATATCAACGTTCTCGCCGGTGCCAGCGCCTAGCACTTTCCATTTCTTGGTCTGTGTATCTTGATATGCAATTATGAGGTATTGCACAAGCAGAGGGGTCCCGCCTTGAGAAACCGCTTTCAAATCAAGGAGACGTTTATAACCTTTTACACTTGGCGTATCAGTGTCAAATAGCCTTTCAAAAAGGGTATTCGCCTCTGTAAATCTCGGGGTCTCTACGGTGCTATCCGCATCACCGGTAATCCACTGAACCCTTGACAACATTTCCCTGCCCTCGGGAAGGTCAGCGATCTTTATCCCCGTTAGAAACGTATCCGTGGCGTCCCTTGCGGCGGTAAGTTCATCCGCAACCGGAACAGCAGGCGCGGGGGACTGAGGTGCGGGAACGGCACGCGGCCGCGCTTTCGTCTGAGAGATTGCAGGCTCAGAAACGAGCATTACAGATAGAACCGCGAAAGCGAAAGTCGTATGTTTGCGCACCGTCATTGCTTCGAACCACCTTTCGTCGTAGAACTCTACCACAGACAATCACCAAGTCCAACATTTCGATGCAAGCGGAATGAGCTGACAAGCACCTCAATAACTCCTTCTTTCTAGTCCCTCGCCCTCAGCAAATCCTGTTCCCACCGCGCTGCAACCGCCGCAGCCATGCGATTCCCCACGACGTTCATCGCGGTGCGACCCATATCCACGAGCGTGTCTACACCCAACAACATGAAAACGGCGGAGGCTGGAACGTGGAGCGATCCTGCCGCCGCCAACAAAATCACCAATGTGGTGTGCGACACGCCGACGATTCCTTTACTGGTGAGCGCCAGGCGTGGCAGAACGCGCACCTTCGCCTCCGGATTGCGCGTTCCCAAACCGTACGGCAATTCCATCGTGCTTGAGACCTCGCGGGGGTCGGGTGGAGTAGCGTCGACAGTGACGGACTTGGAAATCGTTCCTCGCTCAAGGACAAGGCCTTACACGTGTGGCTGCTCCTGTCTCTGGAGGGCGGCGGCAGCGGCTCATAACCGTCTTCTGGCAACGGAATTTCTGACAGCGCAGGATACCGTGGGCTGTTCAACACCGGCTCGCGCAATAAGTACACGGATGTGATTGCGGCGAAGTTGCGAGAGAAGAGGACCGCCTAGCGCGCCACACGCTTCCAACCTGCATGGGCCCGGCTTTCCCGCATTAGACCGGCTTTGGAACCCCGTCTGCCGGCGAGCCGGTGCCCACTTCCGAGAGTTGAACCTACGAGGTTGAGCTGGTGGTTGTGGAACTCGGAGCCGTACTGGCCGCGGGCGCGCTGGACTTGCTGTCGCTCGACGAAGAGGCCGACTTGCTCTCCTTCGCCGCGCTTCCAGAATCAGACTTGGAATCAGCTTTGGCATCGGACTTGGAATCCGAGTCGCTGCCGGAAGAGCCGCTGTCGGACGAACTGCTCTTGGGTGCGTAGTCGTTGATGTACCACCCGGCGCCTTTGAAGTTCAGGCGCGGCGCCGTCAGCGGACGCTCGAGCACACCGTGGCACTTGGGACACACGGTCTCCGGTTCAGCGCTGAAATTTTGTATCTTTTCAAATTTATGACCGCATTCGGTACAGCGATACGCATACAACGGCAAGGTTCTTTACCCCCGGGGGCAGACTTCACCCACACTGTCCATTGTATCGGCAGGGCGGCAATAGTACGCAATTGCCGCTCTGCCGTCGTATGCCGCCCTCCGCGCCGCTTCAATATCAGTGCGCCTTGAACCTCAGTGCACCATGATCGGAACTGAAGCGCTGTGATCTTCCCAGGCCAGCGTCAGCGTGCCGTTGCCTCCGCCGTTGTCGGTAATGGTGTAAACCAGGTTCTCCACCATCGCCGGCGGCTTGCTCATGGTCATCTTCGTTTTGCCCAGGTCCTTCGTGCCGTCGTAGGCCAGGCCCCATTGGCCGGTCTGCTTGTTCACGATCAGTGTCCAGTTGTCGGGGTCGGAGATATCGACGAACAGCGTGTAGGTCCCAGCCGGCACCATCAAATCACCCAGCATCAGGTCGCCGTCGGTCTTGAAGAGCGTGGCCGGATTCGCGCCCCCGCGCCACACCGGATAGTGCGGATCGTGGCTGATCCGTCCATCCTTGGTAAAGATCTTTCCCTCGCGACCTTTCACGCCAGGCGAGTTGTAATGGACGGAGATCGTTTTGCCGCCAATAGTCGCCGACGCATCTGCCGGCGGGCTCACCGGTGGTTTCTGGGCGAGCAGGGGGGTTACTGCAATCAATGCCACGGTAAGAAAAGCTCGACGATTCATGATGATTTCTCCTTGAGGAAGAGCCCGTCGTTTTTCAGAGCAGGCCCAACCCGACGATTGTCGCACCATCCGCCCCGGTCGCGAAACCGGTATGTGACGAAACCACTGGGTTACACGATCGTCCAGCCATGGGCAATTAGTCGCTGTCTCTCCTGTTATGATGCCGCCGAGAGCAGATGCATGACCAACCCCTCCGATCTCACATCCCCAGGTGCCCGTTTCCGCCTCGCCGTCGCGGAAGAAGAGCCGCTCCAGGTGGCCGGCGCCATCAACGCTTACACGGCACGCCTGGCCCAGGCTACCGGTTTCCGCGCGCTCTATCTTTCCGGCGGAGGCGTCGCCGCCAACTCGCTCGGTCTTCCCGATCTCGGCATCAGCACCATGGAAGACGTCCTCACCGACGTCCGACGCATCACAGCCGCATCTTCACTGCCGCTGCTTGTCGATATCGACACGGGCTGGGGCAGCGCCTTCTCGATCGCCCGCACCATCCGCTCCATGATCTCGGCAGGCGCGGCCGCCGTGCACATCGAAGACCAGGTCGGCGCCAAGCGCTGCGGCCATCGGCCCGGCAAAGAACTCGTCGCTGCGGAAGAGATGTGTGACCGCATCAAGGCAGCCGTGGATGCGCGCACGGACGATCAATTCGTCATCATGGCTCGCACCGACGCTCTCGCCGGCGAGGGCCTCGATGCCGCCATTGCCCGCGCCCAGGCCTACGTTGCCGCCGGCGCCGATATGATCTTTGCCGAAGCCGTCACGGAGCTCTCCATGTACACCGAATTCCGTAAAGCGCTCGGCGTGCCCATCCTCGCCAACATCACCGAGTTCGGCCAGACTCCGCTCTTCACCCGCGTCGAGCTCGCCGCCGCCGGCGTCGACATCATCCTCTATTGCTGCGCAGCTTACCGCGCCATGAATGCCGCCGCCCTCACGGTCTACGAGGCCATCCGCGCTGAGGGCACACAGAAGAGCGTCGTTCCCCTCATGCAATCCCGCGCCGACCTCTACAAATATCTCGACTACCACGCCTACGAACAAAAACTCGACGAGCTCTTTGCCAAATCAAAACCCGCAAAATAGGCAAAGTAGCGCCGGTCTCCTGACCGGGGTCCCCGAGGACAGGTCTTCGTCGCTGGGGTGGAGTCCGGCTGGAGTGTGGGCGTCCACACCCGCGCTCGATGTGAATCCGTACCGATATTTCCGTACTTTTCATCGATCGATTCAGGCGTGGAAACAACTTCTAGCTTTCCACAACGTCCATCCTTTACTCTGATTTCTCACCGGAGGTCCCCCATGAGCCAACCCCAGCCCAAAGCTCCTCTTGTCTTCAAACCCAAAAAGTCCGTTGCCCTTTCCGGCACGCCTGCCGGCGAAACTGCCATCTGCACCGTAGGCCAAAGCGGCAACGACTTGCACTACCGCGGCTACGAAATCCGCGATCTCGCCGCCAACTGCGAGTTTGAAGAGGTGGCTTATCTCCTGATTCACGGCAAGCTCCCCAACGCCCTCGAGCTCGCCGCTTACAAGGCTCATCTCCGCTCTCTGCGCGGTCTTCCTGCCACGGTGAAGCAGGCACTCGAATTGCTGCCCCCCTCCACGCATCCCATGGACGTGCTCCGCACAGGCGTCTCGGCGCTCGGCTGCGTCCTGCCCGAGAATGCCGATCACAGCGACCGGGGAGAACGCGCCATTGCAGACACGCTCCTCGCCTCGCTCCCTTCCATGCTGCTCTACTGGCACCACTATGCGCGCAATGGACGCCGCATCGATGTCGAACGGGCGGACGCGTTTATTGCCGGCTCCGACCAGGACTCCATCGCCGCACACTTTCTTCATCTGCTCCACGATGCCCTTCCCAGCACCGAGTGGGCGGCCGCGATGCACACCTCGCTTGTGCTCTATGCCGAGCACGAGTTCAACGCCTCCACTTTTACGGCGCGCGTGATTGCCGGAACCGGTTCCGACATCTACTCCTGCATCGCCGGCGCGATCGGCGCGCTCAAGGGCCCCAAGCACGGTGGCGCCAACGAAGCCGCTCTCGAAATCCTTACCCGCTATGAATCGCCCGAGGAGGCCGAGGCCGACATCCGCCGCCGCGTAGCCAATCACGAAGTCATCATCGGCTTCGGCCACCCGGTATACACCATCAGCGATCCACGCAGCGACATCGTGAAGCAAGTCGCGTGCACGCTCGCCGTCGCCTCTGGAGACACGCGGCTCTACTCCATCGCCGAGCGCATTGAAGACACCATGCGCGACTCGAAGCGCATGTTCCCCAATCTCGATTGGTACAGCGCCGTGGCCTACCACCACATGGGCGTGCCCATCGACCTGTTCACGCCGCTGTTTGTGATTGCCCGCACGGCCGGGTGGTCCGCGCACATCATCGAACAGCGCCAGGACGGCAAGATCATCCGGCCGTCGGCTACCTACATCGGCCCCACAGATCAAAAATTCGTGCCCCTCGCGGAGCGGCCCTAGCAGCGGATAAACTATCGCTTGCAGACAGGAGCCCGCGTGTTCTCCCACACTAGCAACGAACGCCCCGCACCCGACAAAGTTCTCACCGACATCGCCGACTACGCGCTCGATTACAAAATCGAAAGCGACCTCGCCTACTCGACCGCGCAGCATTGCCTCATCGACACGCTGGGATGCGGCCTTGAGGCTCTCGAATATCCGGCTTGCACAAAGCTGCTCGGTCCTATCGTCCCCGGCACTATCGTTCCCAACGGCGCGCGCGTCCCCGGCACCAGCTACCAACTCGACCCCGTGCAGGCTGCTTTCAACATTGGCGCAATGATCCGCTGGCTCGACTTCAACGACACATGGCTTGCCGCCGAGTGGGGTCACCCTTCCGACAATCTCGGCGGCGTTCTCGCCGTGGCGGACTGGCTTTCGCGCAGCGCACTTGCGGAGGGCAGGCCTCCGATGAAGATGCGCGACGTATTGACGGCCATGATCAAGGCCCACGAGATTCAGGGCTGCATCGCGCTTGAAAACTCATTCAACAAAGTCGGATTGGATCACGTTGTTCTGGTAAAGGTGGCATCGACTGCGGTTGTCTGCCAACTGCTCGGCCTTACGCGCGAGCAGACAATTGCTGCTCTCTCGCTCGCATGGGTCGATGGACAGAGCTTGCGCACTTATCGCCACGCGCCCAATACCGGCTCGCGCAAAAGCTGGGCAGCGGGTGACGCCACCAGCCGCGCCGTCCGTCTGGCGCTGATGGCGCGCGCTGGAGAGATGGGCTACCCCTCCGCGCTCACGGCGAAAACATGGGGCTTCTACGATGTTTCATTCAAAGGGCAGGAGTTCAAATTCCAGCGCCCCTACGGTTCGTATGTGATGGAGAACGTGCTGTTCAAAATCAGTTACCCCGCCGAGTTTCACGCACAGACCGCCGTCGAATGCGCCATGAAGCTCCACGCGCAGTTGGCCGCGCACAGCCTGAACGCCGCCGCCATTCGCGCCATCACCATTCGTACGCACGAAGCCTGCCTGCGCATCATCGACAAGAAAGGCCCGCTCGCCAATCCCGC
>JBARBP010000275.1:0-18194 GCA_049793195.1 Occallatibacter sp.
ACAATGCCGATGCGGGCTTCACGGGTTTCAATCTTTTGCTTGAGGTGCGACAGAGAATCCAAGGTTGCAGTGGTCATGGTGACGATTGTACTGAATATCCAGTGGCGGCCATATCCGACCTAAGTGTCACACAAGAGTATCCTAAGTAGGACTGCTCACCAGAGCGGTTTCGTGTCCCAATTGCGCACAAATCCCGGGGAGAATCCTTGTCCAAATACCTAGTTACCGGGGCCGCCGGTTTTATCGGCCGCTCGATTGCCGCGGCGCTGCTGGCGCGCGGCGAGACCGTCCGCGGCATCGACAGCTTTGTTACCGGCAAGCGCGAGAATCTGATTGGCCTGGAGGGGATGGATTTCATTGCCGGGAACCTGGCCGACCCGGCCGTCTGTGCAGAAGCCTGCGCGGGCGTGGAGGTGATATTTCACGAGGCGGCGCTGGCATCGGTTCCGCGTTCGGTGGAGGACCCGGTGGCGACCAATGTGGCCTGCGTGGATGCGACGCTGAACCTGCTGGTGGCGGCGCGAGCGGCCAAAGTTCGCCGCGTGATCTATGCGGGATCGTCCGCGGCCTACGGCGACGCGGCCACTTTGCCCAAGCACGAGGGAATGCTGCCCGATCCGATCACTCCTTATGCGGTGGCCAAGCTGGCCGGGGAGCACTACCTGCGCTCATTCACGCGGGTGTACGGGCTGGAGACGGTGGTGCTGCGCTACTTCAACGTGTTTGGCCCGTACCAGGACCCGACCTCGCACTACTCTGGTGTGTTGGCGATTTTTTGCCGGCGGATGCTGGCCGGGGAGCCGGTGACGATTCATGGCGATGGCGAACAGAGCCGCGATTTTACTTATATAGAGAATGTGGTCCAGGGCAACTTGCTGGCTGCGGCTGCGCCTGCGGAGAAGGTTTCAGGACGGATGATGAATCTGGCCACCGGCTCCAGAGCAACGCTGAACCAGACGTTTGCGATTCTGCGCGAGCTGACGGGATACACCGGGGAGCCGAGTTACGGCGCGTCACGGGCCGGAGACATCCGGGACTCGCTGGCGGATATCGGGGTGGCGAAGATGCTGCTTGGCTACGAGCCCAAGGTCGATTTCCGAGAGGGCTTGCGGCGCACGGTTGAGTGGTACAGGACTGGGCCGGCTGCGGCCCAGGGCTAAGCTTAGAAGGCGGGGCCCGAAAGAGGAATTTCCACACAATTTTTCCTGTGTGATGCAGAACATAGACGAATTTTGTCCAGTTTTGCACACTGGCGGGGATTTCCTCCGCAGCGGTCTTTTGACTTGAATCACAGGGGCACCCCTGCGCGAGGGCTTTTGGGCCCGAGGTGCCCCTCCCTTGCCGGACGCTCCAGCCGCTCCCTATAGTTCATCGGTCAAGGCCTGTACGCTGACCATCGTCGAGGTCAGCCCGCCACGGTCCAATGTCTCATTGCGCGAGCTTTGGGAGATCCTGGTGCGGCGACGGAGCTTGATCCTGCTCATCGAAGGGGGATTGCTGCTGGCGTGCCTGACGTACTGCCTGCTGGCTCCCAACCAGTACGACGCCAGCGCGAAGGTGGAGATGCGAACGGCACCGGCCTCCTCGTTGACTTTGGATTCAACGGAAAATTCGGCATCGGCATCCATTCTTTCGGCGCCCACGGCGCTGGAGACGATTGCCGATGTTTTTCGCAGCGAGCAGTTGGCGTGGCGGGTGATCAAGGAGCTCAAGCTCTACGAGGCACCGGGTTTTCGGGGGGACTTTGCCACCCGCTTTCCCGGCTTTCGCGGTGAAGCGCAGTCCGGTGCCGGTCTCGATCCTGCGGCACAGGCCTGGCTGCTGGATAAATTCGAAAAGCGATTGCGTGTCCAGACGGTGACCCGGACGCTGCTGATCGAGATACGCTTTCGCTCAACAGACGGGGCACTATCGGCGGCGGTGGTGAATGCGCTGATTGCCGCGTACAACCAGCAGGACAGCGCGGCGCAACTGGAGGCGACGGCGCAGGCCTCGGACTGGCTGAACATCCAGCTGAAGGAGCTAAAGGCGAGTGTAGACGAGGACCAGGACCGGCTAAGCGCGTTCGAAAAAGACCACGGCATCTTAAGCGCGCCGGAGACGCTGGCCAACGGAACAACGGGCGAGACCGAGCATAGTTCGACGCTGCTGGAGATCGACGAACTGGGCCGCCAACTGGTGGCTGCAAAGACAGATCGTATTTTGCGCGAGGCCGAATATCGAACTGCCGTCAAGGGCGATCCGGAGCTGGTGATTGCTTCCGATCCGGGGCTGCAGGCGGTGGGCGGAGGTTTTTTGACGGCGACCTTGCAACAGATTCACGTACGGCGCAGCGACCTGGAACAGGAACGGGCTCAGTTGAGCGCAGAGCATGGCGGGAATTTTCCGCGGGTGGTGGAGATTGGGCAGGAGTTGCAGGATCTTGACCGCCAAAAACAGGCCGAAGACGGGCGGCTGGTGGAGCGGTTCCGCAGCGCATGGCAGACGGCGGGCGAGCGCGAGCAGATGGTTCGCAGGAGCCTGAACGAGACGACCGGGTCAGGCATGAAACAGAACGAGGCGGCCACGGAGTATGCGGTGATGCGGCAGGAGGCCAACTCCAGCCACGAACTCTACATGCGGGTGCGGGGGAAAGTGGAGGAAGCAGGGTTGGCGGCGGGCATCTACCGGTCCAATATTGCTTTGGTGGACCCAGCCCGTCAGCCGGTGAAGCCGACGGTACCGGACCTGCGGTTGTACATGGCGATCACATTCTTTGTGGGGCTCTGGCTGGCTGTGGGCGCTGCGCTGTTGATGGGGGCGATGAGTAAGCCTCTGTCTAAAACAGCGGCGGCGGTGATGTTGGCGCTGCTGGCGGTGACAGCGGCTAAGGGCCAAGCGCCCACGCCGAGCACGTCGGGCCTGCCGGCGGGCGTGGCGCACATAGCAGCTTCGCAGGAGACCAGGAGCCAACCGAATCCCAGGGAAGCTCCGGCGGTTTGGAATGGCGCAGGCGTAGCTGGTAAGGCTGAGCAGGCAGCGTCCACGCAGACGGCGCCCACGATGGCTGCACTGCTTGGGCCGGGCGATTCGCTGGAGATCAGCGAGTATCACACGCCGGAGTTTCGTTCGGCGGTGCGGGTGTCTGCGACAGGCACCGTAACACTGCCGATGGTGGGCGATGTGCAGATTGGCGGCCTGGATGAGCAGTCTGCGGCACACGCCATTGAAGCGGCTCTGGTGAGCAAGGGAATGCTGCTGCATCCGCTGGTTTCAATTCTTGTGACGACTTACGCAGGTCAGGATGTGAGCGTGCTGGGCGAGGTCGCAAGACCTGGGGTTTACCCATATTCGGTTCATCACCGGCTGTTGGACCTGATCTCTGCCGCTTCAGGGCTGACACCGACTGCAGGCCGGCTGGTGAACGTTTTTTATCGGAGCGATCCGGAGACGCCGCATCCGGTGGTGCTTGACCCGAACGGCAGGGACAGGGAAAGTGACCACAATCCGGAGTTGAGCCCTGGCGACACTGTGCAGGTGAGCCGAGCGGGATTGGTGTTTGTGGTTGGCGACGTCAACCGGCCGGGGGGATTTCCGGTGGACCCGGTGAAGGGGCTTACGGTGGTGCAGGCGATTTCACTGGCCTGGGGTCCGACGCAGAATGCGGCGACGGGAAAGGGACTGTTGATTCGCGAACAGAAGGGAGGGCGGACACTGACCGCGCTTAATCTGAAGCGGCTGCTGCGCGGGCAGGATCCGGACATTCCGGTGGAGGATGGCGACATTCTCTTCGTCCCCGACTCGGCGGCCAAGAACATCTGGAACAGAACCATGGAGTCGGCGATCCAGTCGGCGATTGGGGTCTCGATTTACTCCGGGCTGGTTTATTCGCAGAGATATTAGCAGAGGTACCAGGCGATGAGAAAAGCTGCGTGGGTGCTGATGCTGGTCTTTGTCTTTGCGATTCCGTGGGAGTTCTCGTTGGAACTGGGTGAACCGCTGGGCGACGCTGGGCGCATCGCCGGACTGGTACTGCTGCTGTTGGCGATTCCGGCGGTACTGCAGGCAGGACGCGTGCGCGTGCCGGGTGCGCTGCAGTGGATGACGATGGCGTTGTATCTGTGGTTGTGCTGCTCCTATTTCTGGACCATCGAACCGGTGGCGACCCTGGACAGAATGCGCGCCAACTTCCAGGTGATGATGATTGTGTGGCTGGTTTGGGAGTTCGCCGAGAGCCCACGCGATTTGCGCTGGCTGCTGCGTACTTATGTGGCCGGTTCGTGGGTGCTTGCTGCGCTGACGCTTGCCAATTTCGGATCGCCGGAGGCAGTTGCCGCGGGGCAGATTCGCTTTGTCGCCCACGGACAGGACCCGAACGATGTGGCGCGGTTTCTGGATATGGGTTTTCCGCTGGCGGCATTGTTGTTGAACAGCGAGACCCGCTGGCCTGCACGGCTGCTGGCGATGGGCTACCTTCCGCTGGGCCTGGTTGCCGTGATTCTTACGGCTTCGCGTGGAGGGTTTCTGGCTGCCCTGGTGGCGCTGGCAGGTTGCGGGATTCTGCTGTTTCGAAGACACACGAAGACAGTGCTAACCGGGGCATTTGCATTGCCGGCGCTGGTCGCGGGACTCTGGTTCATTGCGCCTCATCAGACTTTTGAACGTCTGGCTACGATTCCGGAGCAGATTCGGAACGGGGATTTGAACCGGCGGCTCGACATCTGGTCCGCCGGATGGCATGCATTCCTGACTGCGCCGCTGCTGGGTACAGGAGCGGGCTCGTTTGTGAGCGCCGCAGGATTGTCTTCGACCGACACGGCCCACAATTCGATCCTATCCATCCTTGTTAGCGGAGGGCTGATTGCGCTGTTTCTGGCGGCTGGCATTTTGGCGCTGACCGTGCGAGCGACTTTGAGGATCAAGGGTCCACTGAGGGTGGCCCTGGTGACAACTTTGCTTGTCTGGGCGATTGCAGCAATGGTCTCGACGGTGGAAGAAAGCCGGACGACGTGGCTGCTGATTGCGCTGATTGCGCTGGCGGGGCGGCTTGCGGTGGAAGAGCCGGCCGGGCTGGCGGCGTTTTTCCCATTCTCAGCCCGAACGGCAAGGTTGGGGGCGACCTCGGAGGGGAGTGTCTGAGAGCGGTTTCATTGCGTCCGGATTCGTCTTGTCCGTTTCAGCCGATGGCGACCATCACTCAAATCGCAGGGCTGTTCAAGGGAGGCAGCGTCAATCGCCGCATCTTTCGAGCGGCGTCGTCGGTGGCGGCGGTGGGCATTGTGGTCAAGATCGTGGCCACAGGCAAGGAGATTGCAGTTGCAGGCGTCTACGGACGTTCCGATGCGATGGACGCCTATCTTGCAGCGGCGCTGATTCCGACTCTCCTGATCAACCTGATCTCCGAATCGATGAACCAGGCACTGGTGCCGACGCTGATCCGGGTGAGGGAACAGGAGGGGCACGACCGGGCACAAGAGTTGCTGTCGAGCTCGATGTTGTGGATGTGCGTGCTGCTGACGGGAGCCTCCGCGGCAATGGCCCTGGCGGCGCGCGGATTCTTTCCGCTGATTGCTTCGAGCTTTCCCGCGGACAAGCTGGAACTGGCAATACGGATTTTTTATGCGCTGCTGCCGTTGGTTCTGGTTACGGGAATCGCCACCAACTGCACGGCTGTTCTGAATACCTTCGAGCGATTCGCGCTGCCGGCATTGGCGCCGGTGGTGATTTCGATCGCCGTTATTTTCGGCGCGCTGTTGCTTGGAGGACGTCTTGGCATCTGGGCGATGGTCTATTCGATGCTGGGCGGCTCGCTGATTCATGCAGCGATTGTGGCGTGGATGATGGACGCGCATGGCTACCGCTTCCGCTTGCGCTGGCATGGGATGACCGAGGCGGCAAGCGAGGTGGTGCACCAGTATGGGCCGGTGCTGCTAAGCGGGGTTGTGGCATCCGGAGGGTTGCTCGTCGACCAGGCGATGGCGGCCATGCTGCCTGCGGGGAGCATTTCGGCTCTGGTGTACGCCAGCCGCTTTGTGAGCGTGGTGCTCACGCTGCTGTCGGGAGCGATTTCAACGGCGGTTGTGCCATATTTGTCCCGCATGATCGCGCATCGGGACTGGGCCGGGTGCCGGCATACGCTGCGCACATGGACGCGGCTGACTGCGCTGGTCTCAGCACCAATCGCGGTGCTGCTGATTGTTGGGGCGCATTTGCTGATCCGCGTGACGTTGCAGCACGGGGCGTTTGGACCCGCAGACACGGCAGTGGTGACCAGGGTGCTGGCTATGTATGCGATTCAGATTCCGTTCTTTGCCTGCAGCCGCGTGTTCTACCGGTTTATCGTGGCCATGCGGCGCACGGATCTTGTCTTTTATTGCGGCGCGATCAATCTCGGCCTGGATGTCGTTCTGAATCTTGTTTTGATGCGCTGGTTCGGGGTAGCCGGCATTGCACTGGCCACTTCGTTGTGGACGGTGAGCACATTCTTCTTTCTCTGGTGCTGGAGCAGGAGGCTGCTCGCACAAGCCTCGTGCAGCGAGGCAGCCGCATGATTCCCAAGCCGGCGCAATACCTTCTTCGCTGCGACGATCTTTGTCCTACCGCTTCTCGGCCTGGATGGCGGCGCTTTCTCACGCTGATCGAGGAGTTTAAGATCCGACCCATTCTCGCCGTCGTTCCTGACAATTGCGACCCGGATTTGCAGTTTTCGGAGCCTGATCCGGAGTTCTGGAAGCGAGTGCGTGCGATGGAGTCCGCGGGGGCTACGATCGCCTTGCATGGCTACCGGCACCTTGCCCAGAGCCGGGGGCGCAGCCTGGTGCCGCTGCATCGCATGACGGAGTTCGCGGGCGTCGCTGAGGAGACGCAGCGGCTATGGATTCATGCGGGGTTGACGATTCTTCGCGGCCACGGTCTGAATCCGCGCATCTGGGTGGCGCCTCGACATGGCTTCGATGCAGGGACATTGCGAGCTCTCCGAGTGGAAGGAATCGAAGTGCTGTCCGATGGCTTTGCGCGCGTTCCTTTTCGTCGCGGAGGCCTCACATGGATTCCGCAGCAGCTTTGGGAACCGGTGGAAAAGGCGTGTGGGCTTTGGACAATCTGCGCGCATCCAAACACTGCTGAAGATTCGTCAGTGGATCGGTTGCGCGCGTTTCTGCGTGGTCACGCCGCGCAGTTTACTTCTGTGGAGCGGGTGTTGGCGGAGATGCGGCCGGCAAGGTTGAGCCCTGTTGAACGGGTGCATGAAGCGTTGGCGCTTTGGCGCGTTCGGAGCAAGGGGATGAGGAAGCGGGTTTTTGGAAGGGCACAAACGACGAAAGCCGTTTAGGTTTCATTGCGCTCGCGGGCACACGCGGTCCGCGAGCGTTTGATCTTCCATTGATTCAGGCTGGCGCTACACGGGGATCGGATTCCGAACCGCAGAATTGGTCTGATAGCTGGGCGCGAGGAGTTTGCGATAGAGGTTTTCCCAGCGGTCAAGCATGGCCTCGAGGCTGAAGCGTTCTGTAATGTGGAGGCGCGCAAGGTTGCCCATGGTGCGGCGCTGCTGCGGCGAAGACTCTGCCATTGCGGTCATCTCCCTGGCGAGAGCGTTCGGCGCGCCGGCGGGGGTGAGCCTTCCGGTGCGACCGCGCACGATGACTTCGCGGGAGCCTGGGACATCGGTGGCAATGGAAGGCAGGGCGCAGGCGCCTGCCTCGAGCAGGCCGACCGGAAGGCCTTCCCATTGAGAGGTGAGAACGAAGCCATCCGCGGCCTGCATCCACTGCTTAACGTCCGGCTGAAAGCCCAGGAAGCGGACTCTGCGCTCTAATCCGAGATGCGCGGACAGCTGGCAGAGTTCGCGATGAAGAGAGCCCTCGCCTGCGATTAGCAGACGGGCCGGCTCGGGGACGCGGGCGAAGGCGTAGAGGAGCGTTGGATAATCTTTCACGGTTTCAAGGCGACCGGCAGCAAGCCACAGAAAATTGCCGTTGAGACCCAGCTCGTGGCGCACGGAAGCGCGGGCGGTTGTGTCGGGGCGAAACTCCTCAACGTCAACCCCATTCCAAAGCACAGTGAGCTTCGACTGATCCACCATTCTGGCGGCGATATGGGCATCCGCGACGGACTGGCTGACAGCGGTCACGGCATCCGCAAGCCAATCGCTGGCGCGGTAGCCGATGCGCCGTGGGAGCTTGCCGGTGGATGAGCTGTGAAGCGTGTCAATCACCACGGTGGCTGGAGAGGCCAGGCCGGGCAGTGAAGTGTGTGGCGTGGCCAGCCGCGACCAGCGGGCCAGCCAGGCCGCATGGGGCAGGTGAGCATGCACCACCTGCGGCCTCTTCCGATTGATCCAGCGGGTGAAACGAATCCATCCACGGGGATCGGCCAGGCCTTTGCGCATTCCGAGGCTCATGAACTCGACACCCGCGGCTTTCAATTCGGCGGCCGCCTGGCCACCTGCGCCGGAGAGCGCCACCACGCTGACACGCCAGCCGCGGGTACGCATGCCTTTGGCCAGCAACATGACCTGCCGCTCGGCGCCGGCGATCTTGTCCAGACCGGGAATCACAAGGGCGATGTGGCTCATCGATGCCCCTCCGCGAAGGTGGAGTCAATGAGTTCCTCATAAGCCTCGATGGCGCGTTCGAAGTTGAACTCCGCGGCAATTTGCCGCTTGAGGCGGCCGATTTCGGAGAGTTCGGAACGGTTTGGGCGCGAGCGTCTGGAATCCAGTGTGGCACGGATGGAGTACCAGGCGAGCAACGGAAGAAAGAAAGCGAGTAGCAAGGCAGCAAGAAAAAAATTCAAGAAACGGTCGAACAAGGGCCCCTCCAGCAAACGCTGTCGCGTTCCATGCCGAATGCGGCATTGGTAACGCATGGAGAAGACACACTCGACGGTGATGGAGGCTTGTGCCGACTGAGATGGAAATGCCGTGTATGGAATCAAACAGCCAAGTCTGTCGATGTTTCGCCTGAGTCGCGTCTTCTGGCGACAACACAGGAAGAGACCCGGAAACCAAGTCTGCTACTGGAGATAGATAAGTGGATCAGTGCCTTCAGGAAACGACAGCTTTTAGTCAATGTCAATTCGTTGAGAAGTTGTGGAAAAAAAGCAGAATGTGGATAACGTGAGATAAAGTCCAGAAGGCAGAGGCGTTGGGAGTTGTCCTCCAGGGTGAGTGACTGGCGAGTATTCATATAAAGGCGCGCTTTGACATGCTCAGGAAGCAGGCATGGATCTGAGATTTGGAGCCTAGTAGCATGGACCGCATGAGAAAGAAGGATTCTGGCGAATCGTCCACTGAGAAGCGCATGAACGGTGGTCCGAAAACTGTCGATGAGTATCTGGCCCGTGTCGCGGAACCTGCGCGCGGCGTGCTCGAAAAGATGCGGGCGCTGATCCGGGCATCCCTGCCTCGGGAGGCGACAGAGATTATCAGCTACCGGATGCCGGCGTTCAAACACAAGAGAGTCCTGGTGTGGTTCGCAGCGTTCAAGGACCACACGAGTCTATTTCCTACAGCGGCGGTGATCGAGCAGTTCAGGGAGGAACTCAAGGGGTTCACGATTTCGAAAGGGACCGTTCGCTTCCCGACGGATAAGCCATTGCCGGCTGCGCTGATCAAGAAAATGGTGGAGGCGAGCCTGGAAAAGAGCGAGGGCAAGGGGCCCCGGAAAGCGTAGCTGTTGCGCCGCGAAGGTGGGAAGGATTGGGCAGCTGATTTTGGTTGTGTGATCCGCGTAGACCTTCAGCGAGCCAGCCTCCGCTACGCGGAGTTAGCGAGTCAGCAGAAGACATAGGCCTGCAGGTTTCATGCTCTGCGGGCTGGTAGTTGAGCTTGCCGAGAGTAGGGAGATGCTGAGAGCGGGGGCTTTCGCTGCGCAGGGTGCAGGACGTGCAATGCCGTGAGCAGTGCATCGGCGAGAGCGGCAGCGGAGATGTCGGCTGCGAGCCAGGCGCCGGGGCGGTTGCGAAGCAAGTCCACAATGCCTCCTGAAGACGGCAAGGCGACGATGGGGAGTCCTGCAGCAGCGGCTTCCAAAAGGGCGTTCGGCATGCCTTCGTGGCGCGAGGAAAGCACGAAGAGCGTGGCGCCGGGAAAGCACGCATACGGGTTGGCGAGATGACCGGCAAAACGAACTGCGTGATCGAGCCCGAGCGAATTCGCCTGCACCTTGAGCGCGGATTCTTCTGCTCCTGCGCCGGCGATGAGCAGATCGGCGTAGAGGAAATGACTGCGCACCGAGGCTAGTGCCTGAAGCAGCATGTCGAATCCCTTTTCGTGAGAGAGCCTACCGACGGCGAGGAGATGAGGGCCGGGCCCGGTCCATCGATCAGGTTCAGATTGTGCCACGCAGATACCGTCGCGGATCCCAGCCACGTCCACTGGATTGGGCAAGACCGCAATCCGTTCTGCGCCCAGCTGAAGCTCGCCGTCCAGATCGACGGCCATGGCGCGCGACTGGCAGATCACGCGGTCGGCATGGCGATAGAGCAGCCTATAGAGCAGACGCGTGTAGCGGGGCAATCCTCCATGGGCCAGCGCAGACGAGACGGTTCCGTTTTGGCGGACGAGGACGTGCGTGGTTGGCGGGAAGAAGGGCCGGAGCAGAAGAACAAGAAAATTGAGATGCGCCATGCCCGACAAAATCACGTCGGGCTTGAGCCAGCGTACCAGGCGCAGCAGGTGCACGGCTCCGGCGCGGACCCTGATAGCGCCGAGCGCATGGACGGTGACCCACGAAGGCAGTGCAACCTCGACGGCATTCGAGTGAGTGACCAAGCCGAGGTGCAGGTCGTACTTTTCGTGGGAAAGGCCGCGGGCCAATAGTGCGGTGACCTGTTCCGCACCGCCGCCACCCAAATGGGGGATCAGCAAAAGGATCCTGACACGGTTCGCTTTGGAATTTTTCGTAAGGATAGGAAATTCTGTGCCAGAGGGGGGTTGGATCACAGTGTTGGTGATCACGGATCTTTCGGCATGAGTAGAGGTACATTAGCCGAGTCTCATTAAAATCCACCAAGAATCCTTCAAAAGGCAGGGGCTGCGCATGCCGATTCCAGCGGTAGAAGACCTGGTATCCGATCTATCGTCTTGTGCTGCGGAGCGGGCATCCATTGTTGTGGGAGTAACCAGCCACGAGACCTGTCACGCGCTGAAGGGACGGTTGAAGGCGCTGCGGGAGGCCGGCTTCAAGGTCACGCTGATTTGCCGTCACGGCGCGCTGTTTGACCGCATCGCCGCAGACGAGAAAGTGGATTCGATCGCGATTCCAATGAAGCGTGAGATTGCGCCGATCTCGGACCTGATCTCACTTTTTCGAATCTGGCGTGTTCTGCGCAGGCTGCGGCCGGACATGGTGGAGTTTGGCACGCCCAAGGCGGGGTTGCTGGGCACAATTGCCGCCCGGCTTTGCGGTGTTCCCCGGCGCGTTTACATGTTGCGCGGGCTGAGGCTTGAGACCGCGACTGGATTGAAGCGCCGAATTTTGCTGGCCGCGGAGAGGATGGCCTCGAGATGCGCGCACGTGGTGGTGTGCAATAGCGGGAGCCTGCGCGCCCAGGCTCTGGCGCTGGGCGTGGCGCCTGCAAGCAAGCTGCATCTCCTCGGTGAGGGGAGTAGCCACGGAGTGGACACGGAACAGTATTCCCCCGGCGAAAGCGATGTGCGTTCGCGCTACGACTTGCCCTCGGATGCAAAGGTGGTAGGTTTCGTGGGGCGATTGACGCGGGACAAGGGAGTGCCGGAACTTGTGGAGGCCTTCGACACAATTCTGCGGGCGGAGCCGAAGGCTCACTTGCTGCTGGTGGGCTGGTTCGACGCATCCGACGATTTGCTCGGCAACGACGTTCGCGTCAAGATCGAAAACCATTCGCGCATTCACCTCACGGGTTTTCAGGAATGTGCGGCGGATTTTTACCGCGCGATGGATGTAATGGTTTTGCCTACGTGGCGGGAGGGGTTTCCGAATGTCGTATTGGAAGCGGCGGCGACCGGGATTCCTGTGGTGACTACGTTATCGACTGGCTCGCGCGACTCGGTGGTGCCGGAGGTGACTGGGCTATTGATTCCGCCCGGGTATCCGGAGGCCATCAGCGAGGCGGTCGTCAAGCTGCTGCGTGATCCGGAACGGCGGCTCCGCATGGGGCAGGCAGGGCGCGCCTGGGTGCTGGAACACTTTAACGATGAACGAGTGCTGGGATTGACGGCGGCCCACTACAAGAGTCTGTTGGAACCGGCGGCGAGGGGGTTGGCGGTCCGGAATTCCTGACCGAGCGCCTGGTTCATTGGATTGATAGCCTTCAGGTCATTTTTCTTACCAGGCCCACTTGCCATTTCACAACTAGTTACAGAACGAGGTTTACACCGCGTCGGAGGACATTTTGGTTAGGAGAGCGTGTCCATCACTCATGCTCACGTTTCTGGCTGTCGTACTCTCTAGTTGCGGCGGCTCAAGTTCGAACACGTTCACACCCACACCCACACCGACTCCCACGCCAACTCCAATGCCTGAATGGATGTGGGTAAGCGGAAGCAATGTTGGCACCAGCGCAGGCTGGCCGGGCGTGTATGGCGTATTGGGTACAGCGGCGGCCAGCAATGCTCCCGGGGGCCGGGGCGCTTCCGTTACCTGGACGGATAAAAACGGGAATCTATGGCTGTTTGGAGGCGTAGGCGCCGACTCAGCCGGTGGGTGGGGCGTCCTTAACGACCTCTGGGTATTCAATCCTGCAAACAAAGAATGGACTTGGAATGGTGGCAGCAAAGTCCTCGGCACCGCTTTATGTGCGGGCCCCTATGGGACCTACGGACAGCCGAGCATCTACGGCACACTCGGTGTTCCTGCAACCACCAATATCCCCGGAGCCCGAGGCTTCTCTATCAATTGGACCGATGGCGGCGGAAACTTGTGGCTTTTCGGAGGCTATGGATGTTCCGGTGGAAACGTTAGCTATCTCAATGATCTTTGGAAGTTCAGTCCTGTCGCAAACACCTGGACTTGGGTGAGCGGGAACAATCCGCCGCCATCTGGTTCCAGCGGCCAACCGGGTGTCTATGGAACTCTAGGAACCCCATCTGCCACCAACATACCTGGAGGCCGGGTCCAGTCCGTTAGTTGGACTGACAGCAGTGGCAACCTCTGGCTCTTTGGCGGCAGTGGTTTTGATTCCACTAATAAGCAGGGAAACTTCAACGATCTTTGGGAATTCAATCCTGCCGCAAACACATGGACTTGGATGGATGGAAGCAATACGGTCAATGCTCAGGGCATCTATGGCACACTCGGCGTCGCCGCGACGACGAATGTCCCCGGAGCACGCAGCGGTTCGACCTCTTGGACTGACAGTAAGGGCAATTTCTGGCTTTTCGGAGGTAGCGGCGACGACTCAACCGGGACGGGTGGAGTACTCAATGATCTGTGGGAGTTCAGTCCTTCTGCGAAAACCTGGACATGGGTGAGCGGAAGCAGCGCGGCTGGTGCTCAGGCGGTCTATGGCACGGTCGGTGTTGCCGCCACTGGAAATGTCCCAGGAAGTCGGTCCGCGGCCGTTGGCTGGATCGACAGCAGCGGCAATCTATGGTTGTTCGGAGGCACAGGTTATTCTGCGCCGATTATCTACCTCAACGACCTTTGGGAGTTCAACTCGACAAACAAGGAATGGGCGTGGATGAGTGGAAGCAATGCGGTGAATGGCGGCCAGCCAGGCAGCTACGGTACATCCGGGATAGCAGCAACTACCAATACACCGGGGGGACGGGAAGCTGCTCTCGGTTGGACGGATGGCAGCGGCAATTTCTGGTTCTTCGGAGGCGTTGGTTACGCTTCGACAGCTACAGCGGGCTACACGAACGACCTCTGGAGTCTCCAGCCCTAAGCCGTCGCATGCAGGGGAGCCGTCGTTATTGCTCCCATGCATGGCACGATAGGGGGCATCTCACCCAGTTCTAAATCGATTCCGGTAGGGATTCTGGCGCAGGCTCGGATTCTGGGGGAAATAGCTCGGGCTGCTCTTTTTCGCGGCTTGCGGCATCGGCGCGGCGGCGTGCGGCGGCGCCAATCAGGCTGACCACTTCAAGGGTCTGGATGGCTTGGCGGGGCACGTAAATTCGCTGCGTATTCGAGCGTGTGTCGGGCGGGGTGAGCAGCAGGCCGGCGCCCTCCACCAGCGAGCGGTCATTGGCTGCGAGGCCCTCCAATTCTTCGCCGTCGGTCAGGGTCATGCGGAGCCAAAGTCCAGCGGTGCGTGGCCGGATGGAGAAGCGCTTGTGAAGAAGCCGTTCGGGATTAGCCTGGTCGTTCCCTTGGGTAGAGGCAGGGAAATCGCGAACATAACAGACCCACTTTACCTGGTCCCAGGCGATGCGCAGCACCTTGCCATTCAGGTCCAGAATTTCCAGTTCCGCGGCGTCCTGGCCGAACGTGGCTCCGGCGTAACCGGCACACCAATCCCTTGAGAACTTGCGCACGATCACCGGCTTGCGAAGGGAGGCCATTGCTCTGGATTGTCGCATGTGGCAGTGCGAGGCCGCGAACGGGGATAGCCGCGCAGGCGGCGTAACATGCTCTAGCCAATCAGTCACAGTTGTGTTAATGTACTGGTTTGCCATCTCTTCCGGTATTATCCTTAACAGTAACAACATGAGGCACTTGGAAGCGGCTTGAGACGGCGGAAGCAGGAACCCGGATGCCCGACTATATTTACCTTTTGGAAAACCGGCTGTCGTCCGACCAACGGCACGCGCTTGCCCAGTTGCGGGAGGTGGCCCGCGATGCCGGCACGATCCTGTTCCTGACAGGCGATGCGGTGCGCGACCTGACCAGTGGCCATGCCGTCCGCGACCTTGAGATTTCAATCCATGGCAACGCGCTTAAGTTAAAGAAAGCAATAGAGAAACTTGGGGGTAAGGTCTGGGGGGAACATGAGCCTTCGCAGAGCCTTTACCTGTGCTTTCCCGGGACGGTCCGTGTAGATCTGATCAGTGCTCATAGTGTGAGCTATCCCAAGCCTGGAAAGCCGGTCTATCATCCCGCCTCAATTCAGGAGGACCTGCGGCGCCGCGACTTTACCGTCAACGCCATGGCTATCTCATTGAATGAGGGCTCGTTTGGGTTGCTGATGGACCCCCTGAACGGGGCCGCCGATATTGAGGCACGCACACTGCGGCTGGTGTCGAATTACGGCTTCATTGAAGACCCGTCCCTGATGATTCGGGCCACGCGCTACCGCGCGCGGCTGGGATGGGAACTGGACATGAAGACCCGGAGCCGCTACGACAACGCAAAGAGCGAAGGCGTGATCGAGTTTCTCTCTTCGCACGCGCGCAGCCAGGAATTGGAACAGATTGGCCATGAGGAAGACGGTTTGAACGTGTTGCGCGCACTGGAGGCCGAGGATTGGATGAAGGTCCTCTTCCCGGCCTGGACAGTCGCGAAAGCGGACGAGGAAAAGCTGAGGGCGCTGCACGAGTTGGCCGTGGGACTGTTGCTACAGGGTATCCACGCCGACATGTCGGCGGCGCAGATGCAGTTGCTGACAGCAAAGCTGTCCTCGAAGGATCTGTCGGCGCTGAAGAAGACATTGTTGCGAGAGGGATTTGTTGCGGAATGGAATAGCCTGGATGCGCTGGCTGCAGGTTTCCAAAAGGTATTGCTTTCCAAGGACAAGGCCACTGCATCGGCCGGTTACAAGTTATTCACGAGCTACGACCCTGAAGCGGTGCTTTGGTTGGGCTTTACGAGCAAGAACGCGGCTGTGCAGGAACGCTACAACCAGTTCCTGAAAGTGTGGCCAGAGGCGCGGCAGGGAATTCCGCATGCGCTGATGCAAGAGATGCGCATTACGCCGGAGCTGGCAACTTACAACGAGATCGTGCACGCGGTGTTTCTGGAACTTATCGACGGCCGGCTGACGACACCGGAGGAGATGCGCGCCTACCTTGAGCCGCACTCGCCTCCTGCTCCGCCGCCGCAAGTAACCATCAAGCGGCCACGAGTGAAGCGCGGCGCGGAAAAGATCAAGGAACAAGCATTCGATGACGACGAGGAGGCTGAGGAAAGCCTCGTTGGCGACGACGATCTTGACGACATCGGCGGCGATGACGATGAGATCGATCTGGGAATGAACTTACCAAAAGTGGACCTGGGTGCGGACGACATTGACGAAGACGAATCCGGAGACGAGGATCTGGATGAGGACGACGGTGAACGGGTTTCTACAAAGGCCAAATCTTCCACAAAGAAATCCGCGAAGGCTGAGCCGGAAAAGAAGCTTGCGAAACCGGCGCCGGCTGCGGCCCGCCCAAAGGACGTAAAACTCTCGACCAAGCCGACCGCAGAAAAGGGGGCAAAGGCGCAAACTCCGGCTGTGGCTAAGCCCGAGGTGAAGACGAAGGTTGTGCCTGGGCCCAAGGCGATACCTGCTGCCCCAGCTCAAAAGGCCAAGGTTGCGCCGGCGTTGAAGAAGCCAGCCCCTGCCGCCGCGGGCAAGTCCGGCAAGACAGCGAAGCCAGTTGCCGGGAAGACATCGGCTAAGATTCCGGTAAAGGCACCGGCAAAGGCTCCGGTCAAGAGAGCAGCCAAGGGTCCGTCAAAGGCGCAGCAGCCGAAAGGTCCGGCCAAGGTGGCGACAAAGGCCCCGGTAAAGGGTAAGTTAGCGCACGGTGCGAAGGCGTCAAAGCCAGCGGCGAAAAAGCCCGCACCCAAACCGGCAAAGAAGCGCTAGAGCAAATTCGGAATCAGTGTGGCCCTTTTGAGTGCATAGAAGGGGGGCTTTTTCTTAAGGGAAAAGCCACTTAACTATGAGGCTCCGGACCACGGCAATTCCGAATTTGCTATAGCCGTTGGCGCGGAGCCGGAGCTCTGCAGAGACGTAATTCCAAAATAGTTTCCAGTCTGCGGACGCGCGATTCAACCGCGTGTGCAAGCATGATTGCAGACTTTCGAGTTCGTTTGCTGGGAGTGCCATCGATGGCAGAAGGGCGCAAGACCTGGATCGGCGTAGACATTGGGGGTACCAAGACCGCCGTTGTGCTTTCATCCGATCCGCCGGCAATGCTTGCTCGCATCGAATTTCCAACACTTCCTGACCTGGGGCCGGACCGCGCGATTGAATTGATCAAGCAATCCATACGCAAACTCATGGACTCATCGGGCATCGACAAATCCGGGCTGGGAGCTATTGGCGTGAGTTGCGGCGGGCCACTCGATCAGGCAGCGGGCGTGATCCAGGCGCCGCCCAATCTGGCCACTTGGATCAATGTACCGATCACAGCGATTCTTCAGAACGAGTTTGGGCTCGAGTGCAGGATGGAGAACGACGCGAATGCCGGTGCGGTGGCCGAACATCGATTCGGGGCGGGGCAGGGAACGCGGCATATGATTTTCCTGACGATGGGCACTGGGTTCGGCGCAGGCATAATTGCCGATGGGCGCCTGCTGAGCGGAGCACAGGGCCAGGCCGGCGAGATCGGCCATGTACGGCTCACTGCATCCGGGCCGTTTGGGCACAAAAAGGCGGGATCCGTGGAAGGATGGGTGAGTGGCGGCGGAATGGCGCAAGTGGCTTATCGCGAGACAGAGGCGGCACTCGGAAACGGAGAAACCACGGCGCTCGCTGCGAAATTTCTGGGCGGCGAAGCCTTGACTGCCAAAGATGTTGCCGACGCGGCACAGCAGGGAGACACACTCGCGCGGCGAATCATCGAGGAAACTGGAAACCGGCTAGGCGAGGCTTTGGCAATTCTGATCGATCTTTTCAATCCGGAGCGGATTGTGATTGGCGGGCTCGCGATGCGTCTTGGAGAAGACCTTTTGGGGCCCGCGCGCCTTGCGGTAGAACGCGAGGCTTTGCCTGGGTCAGCAAAGATCTGCCGGATTGTCCCTGCGGCATTGGGCGAGCAGATCGGCGATGTCGCCGCAATCTGTGTAGCCATGGGACTGTGAAGTTCCAAAGGCCGCACGGGAGTAAATTGGCGAGCAGGGTGGAGTGTGTCAATAGAATGGAGAATGGGAGAATGGGAACAGAAGCTTGAGGATCGAGAAGGCAAAAGAGAGGCTTGCCCGGATGGCGAAATTGGCAGACGCAGCGGACTTAAAATCCGCAGGCCGCAAGGCCGTGGGGGTTCAAGTCCCCCTCTGGGCACCATATAATCAATAATATACAATACATTAGATACCGGGGTACGGTATACGATTTGACGCTGGTGATACTTAGGGTGATAC
>JBARBP010000276.1:0-38926 GCA_049793195.1 Occallatibacter sp.
GCAAGGGAAATGCCAAATTCGACGACCGATGCGGTGCGACCTGTACTTCCGGAGGAAGCGATGAGAGCAACTAAGGCGGTATTTTTCATGCGTAAAGATAGGCCTGTAGCGCGATTGCTGAACGGTGCGGTTCTGGGGAAGAGACCGGGACTGCGAGCTTGTTTGATGTTGATGCTGGGCGCGAGCATTCTGTGCGCCACTGCGATGGCTGCTCCGCCCGCGAAAGCGAAATCGGCCGACACGCAGGCCAACGCCGCTGTTCAGTCAGATTTTGTGGGTGGCGAAACCTGTGCAACCTGCCATAACGAGATAGGCAAGAAATTCGCCGATAACCCGCACTCGAAGATGGCATTGATGCACGGCGGCAACGGAGTTACCTGCGAGAACTGCCACGGGGCCGGCAAAGCGCATGTGGATGGCGGTGGTGATACCAGCAAGATCTTCAATCCGGCAAAGGCTCCGGCCAAGGAAGTCGATGCAAAGTGCCAGAGCTGCCACGCAGGAGTGCATCCCAACTTTGACCGTTCTCCTCATGCCAAAGCCAATGTAAGTTGCGTGAGTTGCCATAGTGTGCACGCCAGCAAGGAAGAAGGCTTGCTGAAGGCTGCGCAGCCGGCACTGTGTTTCCAGTGCCACTCTGACGTGAAGGCGTCGGTCAGCATGCCGTTCCACCACCCGGTGAACGAGGGGGTGGTCAAGTGCAGTGACTGTCACGACGTGCACGGCTCCTTTGGGAACAACAACCTGCGGTCGACGGCTGACCAGAGCGCGATCTGCACCAAGTGCCACACAGATGTGCGCGGACCATTCGTCTATGAGCATGCTCCAGTCAAGGCGGAAGGCTGCCTGGCCTGCCACAGCCCGCACGGTTCGCAGAATGCGCGGATGCTGAACATGCCAAGCGTGAACACGCTGTGCAACCAGTGCCATAGCCGGGTTGCCAACGCTACGGTGCATGGGATGGGTGCAGGATCGGACGAATTGCAACCCTGCACAAGCTGCCACACGTACATCCACGGTTCGAACATTAATGCGGCGTTTCTCCGATAGGAACAATGGATTCGCGCCGTCTGGAATCATCGGACGGCGCGGATCGGGCCAACTTCGCACGCGTGTACTGATTTTGAGACGAGCAAGTTTTATCCAGTGAGGCTTTATATGAAGAAGTCATGCTATTTTTCACACACTTTCGCAGCGATCCGGTACGTCGCCGTAGGCATCGGAGCGGCCGTTCTCTTGATGACGACGGGCATGGCCCTGGGCCAGAATGCAGAACCGGGCACATCGGCTTCCGCAGTGCCAAGTGGGTATTCGGTCCACGAGAGCGTTGACCTGGGTGGCCACATGGTAGGCCGCACCGGAAGCGGAGCCATGTACGACACGATGGTCAATATGCGGTCAGGGCCTCGCATGTTGGGCGAGACTTTTGAGATGCGCGCCATGCCGGGCAACAAGAACCCCATGTTCGATTCGCTCACGGCGTTTACGACCGGCTTCGGCGGCGACCCGGACAACTACGCCAAGCTGAACTTCCACAAAGGCAAGTTGTATGAGTTCTCGGGCATTTTCCGTCGCGACCGCCAGTACTTCGACTACGACTTGCTGGGCAATGCGAACATTCTCAGGGGGCTGTCGACTCCCATTGGGCCCACCGGCGCAACAACCGGTTCGCTCCCCTGGTCGCAGGAAAATCAATCGCCGTTTATGTACAACACCGTGCGCCGCATGACGGACACAAACCTCACCCTTCTTCCGCTTTCAAAGGTGACCTTCCGGGCCGGGTACTCGCAGAACATCTTTGGAGGGCCCAGCCTGACCCCGAGCGGCTATCAGTTCGCAGGTTCCTATGCTGTCGTGGTCCAGGAGATGCAGCGCAACAGCACCGACGATTTCACGGGTGGGATCGATTGGAAGCCCGTGCAGGGTACCAAGCTGACCTTTGAGGAGGAGATCGATCACCTAAAGGCCGACTCCTATATGACGCTGAACCCGAGCAGCCTCGTGGTGCAGGAGGCGGACGGAACCAAAGCCGCCCTGATGGCGAACTATTACAACCAAACGGCGTACTCCAGCAGCTCCTGCAATGCAAACAGCATAGGCACGACTCCTGTTCTCTCGGCGTCGAGTACTCCGGGGGGACTACCGGTAATCAATGCGGCCTGTGCGGTAATCACAAGCTACCTGCGCTCGCAGCCAACGCGCATTCTTTATCCCACGGAGATCTTCCGGCTACAAAGCTCCAGCATCAAGAACGTCTCAATGAACGGCGACGTGCGCTACACCGATGCGAATATGAGTCTGCCCAACTACTACGAGAATTTCGCGGGCCTGACGAAGACAACCCGCTCGCTTTCATATACCGGCGTTGCGACCGCAAAGCGGGAAGTGATGGCCGCCGATTATGGCATCGTCTGGCAAGTCGCAAAGACTTTCGCCCTTGAAGATCAATTTACGTTCTCGAACGTCCAGCAGCCTGGCAGTACGACGATGACGAGCCTGACCACCGTTGCGACGCCGGCAACCGCCAACAATGAAACCATCAACACGCCAACCCTGACTACGACGACCGCCGCCGCGGGCGCATCAACATTCGAAGGCAGTGGTGCAGTTGGAACCCCTTTACCGGACTTCTTCGGGCAGAAGAGGGTGCAAAACGACTTGACGCTCTCCTGGGATGCCACAGCGCGGACGATGTTTTCGCTGACCTATCGCTACGGCACGCACACCATTGCCGAAGGCATTCCTCACAACACCGCCATACCCGTGAATACAACGACGAACGGAACGGTCACGATCAACGAAAACGGTGGAATATTGAATGCCGCGTTTCGCCCCACCGCGAATTGGAACATCAACGGAAGCATCGAGGTGCTCTATAACGACAATGCCTTTACCCCAATGACACCGCGGCAGACCCGGCAATACAGGTTGCATACGATGTTTCGGCCCAAATCCTGGGCAACGATCTCGGGGACGTACAACGACCTGGAGCACCACAATAACACCAATAACGCCCAGGGCGATGTGGCGGCGACAGGCGGCCCTGCCTACGCCGGTCCGCTGGATCACGTGGACTACAGCCGCGTTGCAGGCGTGGGCGCGCAGTTGTTCCCGAATGAGCATTATGGAATCGACTTCAACTACGTCTACAGCGATGCGTACATGGCAGACAACATCTGCTATCTGGGAGCCGCCTCGGCCGCGACCGGTGTGGTCGCCGTCTCGACTCCCAGCGGTACGGCGTGCCCAGCAATATCTGCGGGCAGAGCAGGGTATACTTTCGGCCCCGCCCTGGACTTCATGCACGCTCCCACGCAATCCGGATCGGTGGCCTTGAACCTGTCGCCGGTCAAGACAGTCAAATCCAACATCGGCTACAACATCAACTCCGTGAACGGCACCCGCTTCTATAACGATGCGCGGGATGTAGCGGGTTCGCTGGTGTCCACGTATCAATCGCCCTTTGTGAATTTCGCATGGACCTCGCGTCCCGGATTGACCTGGAAGGCTGAGTACAACTTCTATGGCTACGGCGAGGGGGGACCATCCGGAGCGCCGTTGTGCAGCACCACGAATCCGACGCCCACGACGCCGGTGACCCCGGTGTCATGCGCTACTGCGCCTTACCAAACCGGCCTGAATATCTCGCCAGCCGGCGAAACCGCTCCGCGGAACTACCATGCGAACATGGTGACTCTCGGAGTGCACTACGAGTTTTAATCGAGACGAAGATGCGTTTGAGAATTCTCTAGGCGGGCCGTGCGAAGGGGTTTTAGCGGTCCGCCTTTCTTCTTTAGCCGTGAGGGACGTTCGGCAATTGGTTCCGGGTGGAGTTGAAACAACGGCGTGAGGAGCAGTTCTCGAAGAAGCTGTGCGCGATATTCAACGCATGCGCGTAGACTGGCTTGGGAAATTATTCAGGAGTTTTACGATGAGAAAGACGATTCGAATTCAAGTGGCACTGGCCTCAGTTGTTCTTCTGGCTGGCGCTGTGAGCTTTGCCCAGTCAGGCGAAGCGACCTACAAGGCGAAGTGCCAAAGCTGTCATGGCGCCGCAGGGGTTCCAAACCCGGGGATTGCCAAGATGATGGGCGTGAAGCCGGCAACCGATGCGGACGTAAAGAGCAAAACCGAAGCGCAGATGATTGCGGCAACGGCCAACGGCATGGGCAAGATGCAGCCGTTCAAAGGCAAGATCACCGACGCGCAGATCAAGGACGCAGTCGACTACTTCCGCACATTTACCAAGTAAGCAGGAGCCGGCGCGACTCGGAAATTCAAGTGAGTTGCGCGGGGCTCACGTAAGATGGTTTTCTCAGTGTCATCTGGATTACCAATCCGACTGTCGCCAATTTTGGACGGTTGGACCGATTCAAGAAAGAGATGATCGGGCAGGTGCAGTTTAGTTTGTACAAGTCACAAAAATATCCAAGGAGTCTCACAATGACAAAGTCGATTCGTACCCTTTTGATGCTGACCGCAGCGGTTTCACTCGCCAGCACCCTTGCCTTTGCCGATTCCGGCGAAGCGACCTACAAAGCCAAGTGCTCTACGTGCCACGGTTCCACCGGCACACCCAGCCCCGGGATTGCCAAGATGATGGGCGTCAAGCCCGCGTCCGATCCCTCAGTCAAATCGATGACGGTGGCCGAGATGATCGCTGTCGTCAAGGACGGCAAAGGCAAAATGAAGCCGGTTGCCGGATTGACCGACCCGCAAATCAAGGATGTAGTCACGTACTTCCGCACGCTGAAGTAAGCGATACAATCAGAACCGAGATCCACGACAAAGCCCGCCCCAGGGCGAAAGCACGATAGACGTGCCTTGAACCGCATTGCTCGAGTGTTGATTTTCTGATGAAACCAACACTCGATGCGTGCCTGTCGAGGGCGCTGGAATCGTGGTCTCGCTCGCATGGGCGGGCTGTCCGTTTGCAAGCGGAGGGAAAAAAGTGGCTTTGTTTCAAAGATTCCGGGAAGGCTGGGTAAGGCCCGCACTCTTCTTCGGCAATAATCCGATCAGCCTTGCCGGCGGCGCCATAACGAGCGCCTCCGGCGTAACCATGATCAGCTATTGGCTGGTTGAGATGTTCGGCCGTTTCAACGACAATCCCTACCTCGGTATCATCTTCTTCCTGCTTTTGCCGGGGCTGTTTATTGCCGGGTTGCTGCTGATTCCTGTGGGCGTGTTTCTTCGCCGTAGAAAGCTGCTGAAGGCGGGACAGATTCCGGCGGAGTTTCCGAAGATCGATCTAAACGACCGGATGTTTCGTCACGGTCTGGACATCGTGCTGGTGGCTACGATCGTCAACCTGCTTGTGGTGGCGATGGCGAGCTATCGAGGTGCGGCCTACATGGATTCGCCGCAGTTTTGCGGGCAGTCCTGCCATGTGATGCATCCTGAGTACACGGCCTACAAGATTTCGGCGCACTCGCACGTGGCGTGTGCCGAGTGCCACATCGGTTCCGGCGCACAAGCCTACTTTAATGCCAAAGTGAACGGTACCAAGCAACTGATCGAGGTCATGGTCGATCGCTATCCGACGCCGATTCCATCACCGGTAACGAGCCTACGGCCTGCCCGATTCACCTGCGAGGGCTGCCACACGCCTGCTAAATTTGTGGGTGAAAAGCTGCTGGTCAAGTCCAGTTTCGCCGACGATGAGCAGAATACGGAAAGCCAGACGGTGCTGGTGTTGCACCTGGGTGGAGAGGATTCTCTTTCTCATCTTTCAGGAATTCACGGCGTCCACTTGAATCACATGGAATATATCGCGACGGATTCGGCGCGTTCCACCATTCCGTGGGTGCAAAGAGAGAACTCCGACGGTTCGGAGACGGTGTTTGCTGCGTCCGCGTTGAAGGGGACCATGCCCAAAGGCGAACGGCGGGAGATGGACTGCATCGATTGCCACAACCGCGCCGCGCACACATTTGCAACCGCTGAAGAAGCGATTAATCGTGCAATGGCTGATGGAGCGATCAGCACCGGACTGCCCTTTATACACAAGGAGGGTCTGGAGTTGCTGAACGCGACCTACTCCAGCCAGGATGAGGCGCGCACCAAGATACCAGCGCAGCTTGAGGCGTTTTACAAATCGTCAAAACCCGAGGTGTTGACGAGCAAGGCTGCGCTTGTCGCAACTGCCGGTAGTGAGTTGGTGACAATCTATTCCGAGAATGTGTTTCCCGACATGAAGGTGACCTGGGGAACGCACCCAAACAATATTGGACACATGAGCTACCCCGGCTGCTTCCGCTGTCACGACGGCGACCATGTGGCCAAAGATGGGAAAGCAATTACGCAGGACTGCGCGAACTGCCACAACCTGTTGGCCGTGGAAGAGGCAAAGCCAAAGGTACTCGCCGACCTGGGACTTTAGCTCAATTTTCAACGGCGGCTCGATCTCCCAGCGGCTCGAACGCGCTGCCAATGAGACCGGGTTCGTCCGATCACCCCTGGGAGGCTCCTGAATTTTACCTCCCGGCCTGACTTGAAGTGTTAGGCTGGCATTTCGCATTCAAGGAGCCTCTTTTGCATGTCTACTAATCACCCGTATCAATTCAATCTTGTTGCCGCGGCTCACGCCACCATGATCGAGCATGGCTTTCAGCCGGATTTCCCGGCCGGGGCCAATGCGGAACTAAGCGCAATTGAAGCTCACCCCGAACTGCCCGCCGCACCCGGCGCTCAGGACCTTCGCAGCCTGCTCTGGTCGTCGATCGACAACGACACGTCAAAGGATCTGGACCAGATTGAGTGGGCCGAACAACTACCCGACGGCCGCATTCGCGTGCTGGTGGGCGTGGCGGATGTGGATGCCCGGGTAAGCAAAGGAACCTTAATTGACAGCCACGCCAAGAGCGAGACAACCTCGGTCTATACGGGAGTGGTGGTGTTTCCGATGCTTCCAACGGAACTGTCGGAGGGCATTACCTCGTTGAATGAGAACGAGGATCGCGTCGCGATTGTGGTGGAGTATTCCGTGGATGCGACAGGAGCGGTTGCGGATGGCAAGGCCTACCGGGCTCTGGTTCGCAACCGGGCGCAATTGGCCTACCCGAGCGTGGGTGCGTGGTTGGAGGGAACGGGGCCGGCGCCGGCAAAGGTTGCTGCCAATGCCGATTTGGCTGCGCAGTTGAAGCTGCAGGATGCGGCGGCGCAGCGGATGGTGGATGGGCGATTCCAGCATGGAGCGCTCGACCTGGAGACGATCGAAACTCGTCCTGTGATGCTCGATGACCAAGTTGTTCAGATCAAGAGTCTGGAGAAGAATCGTGCAACTTCACTGATTGAAGAGTTCATGGTGGCGGCAAATGGCGTGGTGGCACGCGCGTTTGAGCAGGGTGGAATCGCCAGCATTCGACGGATTGTGCGGACACCGAAGCGGTGGGATCGCATTGTGGAGGTGGCAGCAGGACTGAGAACCACGCTGCCTGCCGAACCGGATTCGAAGGCGCTGAATGATTTTCTGCTGGCGCAAAAAAAGAAGGATCCCGACCACTTTCCCGATCTCTCGCTGACTGTGGTGAAGCTGATGGGGCCAGGAGAATACGTGCTGGTGAAGCCGAATGAGGTGTCACCGGGCCACTTTGGATTGGCAGTGCAGGATTACACGCATTCGACTGCGCCGAACCGGCGGTTTCCCGATGTGATTGGGCAGCGGATTTTGAAGGCCTACATTGCAAAAGGGGCGCAGCCCTATTCGATCGATGAGCTGAGCGCAATGGCGGCGCGGTGCACGCTTATGGAAGACAACGCGCGCAAAGTGGAGCGCGATATGCAGAAGCGCATTGCTGCCGTTGTGCTGCATCCGCGTATCGGCCAAAGTTTCCAGGCAATCGTTACGGGAGTTAATAATTACGGCACATTCGTCCGGACGCTCGATCCGCATGTGGATGGAATGCTGGTGCAGGGCGGCAAGGGACTGGATGTGGGCGACAAAGTGACGGTGAAGCTGATCTCAACGAACCCCGAGAAGGGATTCATCGACTTCGCGGCTTGACGGCGCAAGTTGCGGCCAACGCGGTGTCGGTCGATGCGACTGGCGCTCAAAAGGTGTCAAGACAACACAGCTAGACGCAACAGTCACCTTTTGGTCGCACATCTTCGCGGTTGCATGGTCAGTGGCGGCGCTTTCAAATCCAGACAAGACCACAGATTTGGCAAAAAACGATATCCTGCATCAAGAGGCGGCGGCAGGTTTCAAGGCGAACGCGAGGCAAATTCACTGATTCTTTAGACGCGGAAAGTCGTCTAATCTTTAGAACCTCACATTCGCACTTGAATCTCGTGCTCCGGGGCTTCTCCGCGGGGATGGTCTGGTCAGAAAAGGATCATCTCAACGGCAACGTACTCTCTTCATGGCAGATAAGACGGAGAGGGTCTTAATCCACCACAGGTGAATGGATGCTCTCAGGTTTTCGATTAACTGCCGCCTTACTTGTTGCCGGGATGGCTTTGCTTCTGCACCCTGCTTGTCTGTTGTCGCAGCAGGCTATCCAAAGTTCAATCGCCACGACCCAGGACTTTCCTGAAGCCCCTCAGCCGCAGATTGAATTTGCACTCGCCGAGCCTATCGATCAGCAGCCTGCCAGCGGACGAGGCCAGCAGGTTCAGCAACCTGCACAAGTATCCACTCCAGCTCAAGACCCCGCCGCAAATAGCCCGGGCGCCAATGGTAGCTCCAGCTCTTCAGGAACGCCCGCCGCGCAGGCCCCTACAGAAAAAAGCAAACAACAAAAGGCTGAAGACCAGATCAAGCAGCAGGAGCACCAGAGGGTGCTCGGGATCATTCCCAGCTTTAATACTTCGTACGTTAGCGATGCGATTTCCCTCACCGCAAAACAGAAGGTCAGCCTCGCCTTTCACTCCGCTGTCGACCCCTACACTTTCGCCATAGCCTTCATCGTCGCTGGTCTCGGCGAGGCTGAGGGAAGCAATAATCGATTTGGTTGGGGCCCTAAGGGATACTTCGAGCGCTCCGGTGCCTCGTATCTCGACGCATTCGACGGCACTATGATCGGCAATGCTTTTCTCCCGATCATCCTTCACCAGGATCCACGCTACTTTCGGCTTGGTCACGGCAAAGTCAGCCACCGGCTTTTCTATGCCGTGGCGACCAGCTTCATCTGCAAACACGACAACACCGGCAAATGGGAGCCCAACTACTCCAACGTCGGAGGAAACATCATTTCTGGCGCGATCTCCAACGTCTATTATCCGGACAGCAAGAACGGCATCGCACAGACCTTTGAGGCCGGAATCACCGTAACACTTGAAGGTACTTTTGGCGCAACTCTCCAGGAGTTCTGGCCGGATATTTCGCGGAAATTGTTCCACAAGGACCCAACGAACGGGCTTGACACCCAGGCCCGCGCGGCCGACGAGGCAAAGAAGAAAACCAAAGTTGACTAGAAGCAGTTCCTCATCTATCGACAAAGACCGCGACAAGCGGTTTTGTTCGCGTGAGGCCCTGCGTGACACCTTTGCGCCCGCGTGAGGGATTTAGGGACCTGTGCTCATCGATCTGAAGTCGTCGATCTGCACCGGGACCAAGGCCAGGGTAGTGGGCAGCCTGAAGAGGTATTCCACCGGGAGCAAAACGCTCAAGGCGTTTCCAGTTTTTGGGACGGAATTGAGCCCGTACCTTTCAAGACGTACCAATGGCGTGGCGGATAGGTATGCCGTGCATCCTGTATTATTTACACTTATTTCCTGCAAGAACGGGAACGAAAATGGCGCCGCAATCTCAAATCAAGTTTGGTACTGACGGATGGCGCGGCCTTATCGCCGACGACTATACCTTTGCCAATGTGCGCATTGCGGCGGAAGCCATTGCCGCCTACATCCACGCTAAAGAAGATCCAGCCAAGGGCCTATGCGTCGGCTACGACACGCGCTTCGGTTCCAAAGCCTTTGCGCGGACATGCGCGGAGGTTGTCGCCGCCACGGGCATTCCAGTTAGCCTGGCCAACGCCATTACGCCCACTCCGGCGCTCAGCTTTGGTGTGCGTGAGCGCGGAGCAGCCGGCGGCATCATGATTACCTCATCGCACAACCCGGCACAATGGAACGGCGTGAAATACAAGGCCTGGTACGGCGGGTCGGGCAAGCCGTCGATCATTGCGGAGATTGAGTCGTATCTCGGCAAGCCTGTTGCCCGCAGCGGGAAGGCAGCGACCATCACAGAGATCGACTGCTTGCCGACGTATCTCAATGCTATCGAGAGCTTTGCCGATCTTGACCTGATTGCGAAATCGGGCATGAAGTTCTGTATCGACTCAATGTATGGCGCCGGGGGAACGATCCTGTCCGACATCTTTACGCGCATCGGCGTGGCTAACATGGCAATCCGCGCGAATCCCGACCCACTGTTTCCCGGTATTAATCCTGAGCCGATCGAGCCGCATATTCGCGCACTGGGCAACGCGGTTGTGGCCAACGGCTGCCAGGCGGGGCTGTGCACTGATGGCGACGCGGACCGCATCGGCGCAACGGACGAGCACGGCGACTTTGTCGATCCACACAAGATTTATTCCGTGCTGCTGAGCTGGGTGCTGCGCCGCAAGGGCTGGCCGGGCGCAGTAACGCGAGCCTTCAACACCACGAAGATGCTGGACCGCATTTGCAAAAAGTATGGCCGTGAGCTGATCGAGCACGGGATCGGCTTCAAGTTTGTGTGCGACTACATGCTGGAACGCGAGATTGTGATGGGCGGCGAGGAGTCGGGCGGGATCGGCTTCCAGCGGCATCTGCCGGAACGCGACGGCCTTTTGAACGCCTTGCTGCTGGCCAACGTGATGGCCGAGGAGGGCAAGACGATGGGCCAGCTTGTCGCCGATCTGCAAGCAGAGTACGGCGAGCATCAGTATGGCCGCATCGACCTCACCATCCCCGACGATGTGAAGAACGGGGCGATTGCGCGGGCACGCGCGCTGAAGATAGGCGACCCTGTGCTGGCTGGGATGCCCATCCTCCGCCAGGATAATTTGGATGGCGTGAAGTTCTACCTCGACAACCCCGAAGCGAAGACAAAGCCCAACGCTGCCGAAACCTGGATCTTGCTGCGGGCAAGCGGGACGGAGCCGCTGCTTCGGATTTACACCGAGTCGTGCTCGAAAGAGTCGGTCGCCAAACTGCTGGAAGCGGGGCGGATGTTTGCGGTGGGAAGTTAGGGTACCAGTGATGGAGACACGCATGTTCGTTCATATTTTTGGATTCAAATGGAAGACAGAAGCGACCGAGGCTGACAAGGCGCGCGCAGAGAAGGAGATTCGGGCGTTTCGGGGCGTGATTCCTGGACTGATCGAAGTATGCGTGGGCGCCAATGTTTCAAAGCGCGGGCAAGGGTACACCTTTGCCGGCATGATGAAGTTCGTAGACAAAGAAGCGGTCGATTTTTACCTGATCCACCCGGCGCATATGGCCCTGCTGCGGTGGCTTGCGCCGTTGATCGATGCGGTTGAGCTGGACTTCGAGGCATAGACGCCGCAAGTCTCGATTTTGAAAAATTGGAAGCCAACGTTCCCCTTCTCGCGGCTTATCGAAACATCCTGGCATCAAAGTGAAACGGTTGCGGCTCCTCGACTTTGATGTCGGCAATCGCCGGATGCAGAGGATTCACCAGCACATTCCACTCCATGCGCAAAGCTGCCGAGGGAACCTCAATGGCAAGGGATCTTTTGCCGCGAATCCACGCGTCACCGACTGCGCGCAGTGGCTCGAAATCGTCGGTCCACCAGGCGGACGGGAGCTTGTCTGGCGAGAGGCGCTGCGGCGGTTCTCCAAGGGGCAGTATGGCGGCAATTGAAACCAGGTCGTCTGGCTGCAGGTTGGGCTCCAAGTGCACAAATAACTCGATGGCCGCCAGCGCCAGCGAAGTGGAAGCATAGACCATTGGCGTACCGGGGGAGTTCCAGCGACCGCCGAAGCGCCGGGCGCCGAGACCGGAGAACGCCTCGCCGGCGAAGCGCGCCCGGCAGATACGCCAGATTTGCATCAGCTATAGACGCCGTAGGCAATGCGGCCAAGAACATCCTCGACTTCGCGCACGCCAGGATCGGTGTCTAACTGGTCCAGCGGGCGGCCTCCACGCAGGGCGCGGTTCGGTGTCTTCAGCCAGGCTGCGGCCTTGTCGCCGTCGCCAAGTGTCTCCGCTGCGTTGGCATAGACCTGGGCCAGCCGCACTGCCTTGTCGGATTCAGCTGCCGTGAGGCGGGAGTGTTGAGTGAGACGGCGCGTGAGAGTGCGTTTGGGGATGCCGAGCTTCTCGGAGATTTCGGCCTGGCGAATGTCGAGCCGCTCGGCGAGCAGGAGGAGCGCCTTGACCGGAAGGCCTTCGCGCACTAGTTCGGCAAGGGCACCGCTTTTGCTGACGGGTCTGCCAAGAACAATCTCACCGCCGAGCACATCGGGTACGGAATTGGTTGCCATTGTTGACCTCCAATCCGAGTATACGCCATTTGGCTAATTCAATAGAGCCATTTTACGTAATGATGGCGACTTTAGCTCGCTTGCCGAGGCGCACCACAATCCTGGCTGGCAGCGACGGCAGCGGAATCAGCGCAGTTTCCGCCACTTCGCCGTCGAGCTTGACGGCTTTTTCGGCAATCTTGCGATTGGCTTCAGCGCCGGATGCGGCAAGACCGATGTGCACGAGGAATTTCAGCAGGCGAATCTGGTGCGTTCCGTCGGGGCCGGCTACGTCGGCGTAGGCAACGGTGACTTCTTCGAGGTCTTCGGCGGTCTCTTTCTGCTGGAACATGCGGGCCCAGTTTTCGTCGGCGGCGGTGGCGGCGGCTTCGCCGTGGAAGCCGGCGGTGATGGTGCGGGCCAGACGCTTTTTGACTTCCATGGGATGCAGCTTGCCGGTCTTGACTTCGGCTTCGAGGGCGTCCACTTCAGACCGCTTGAGGTCGGTGAGGAAGACCCAGTATTTCCACATCAGCTCGTCGGAGATGCTCATGAGCTTGCCGTACATTTCGGCGGGAGGCTCATTGATGCCGATGGCGTTGCCGAGGGACTTCGACATTTTCTGTACGCCGTCCAGGCCTTCAAGAATCGGCGTCATCAGCACGATCTGCGGCTTCTGGCCGTAGTCGCGCTGTAGCTCTCTGCCCATCAGGAGGTTGAATTTCTGGTCCGTGCCGCCGAGCTCAACATCGCAGTGCAGGGCGACGGAGTCGTAGCCTTGCGCGAGCGGGTAGAGGAGCTCGTGGAGACTAATGTCCTGCTCGGCGCGGAAGCGGGTCAGAAACTCCTTGCGATCAAGCATCTGGGAGAGCGTGACCTTGGCGGAGAGACCAATTAAGCCGGCATAACCGAGCTGATCAAGCCACTCGGAGTTGTAGCGGACTTCGGTAGCCTTTTCGTCGAGGATCTTGAAGACCTGCTGCTTGTAGGTCTCGGCGTTGGCATCAATTTGATCGCGCGTTAGGGGCTTGCGGGTGACGTTGCGTCCGGTGGGGTCACCGATAAGCGCCGTGGAGTCGCCGATGAGGAAGATGACCTGGTGGCCGAGCTGCTGAAAGTGGCGCAGCTTGCGCATGAGCACGGTGTGGCCGAGATGGAGGTCGGGGGCGGTGGGATCGAAGCCGGCTTTGACGCGGAGGGGGCGGCCGGTGTTGCGGCTGTCTTCAAGGCGCTCGCGGAGGTCGGCGACGCGGATGATTTCGGCGGCGCCCTTTTGGAGCAGGTCCATCTGTTCGTCGACAGGCGGAAAACGGGTGGATAGAGACGTACTCATGCCGTCTCCTAGTATACGGGGTGGGCTTTCAACGGACTCTCACGATCATCAGGGCATCATAGTTATGCGACTTCTGCCAGGAACTGACATCCAAAACCGGAGGAGAACTCTCCCCATGCCTACAGTTACCGGTCGTGCAATGCAGGTGCGCGCAGCAGGCGGCGCCTTTGAGTTGGTTCAAAAGCAATTTTCAGAGCCAGGGGCCGGGCACGTCCGCATCAAAGTGCAGGCCTGCGGGGTTTGCCATAGCGATTCGCTGACAAAACTTGGGCTCTGGCCGGGGATCGAATACCCCCGGGTGCCAGGTCATGAGGTGGCGGGCGTTCTGGATGCGGTGGGCCCGGATGTGCCGGTGTTCAAAGTGGGGCAGCGCGTGGGCCTGGGCTGGCACGGCGGGCACTGCAATTACTGCGAACCCTGCCGTCGCGGTGACTTTATTCTGTGCGAGAATCAGCTGGTCTCAGGGATCAATTTTGATGGCGGCTATGCCGACTACGTGATAGCCCCGGCGAATGCGCTGGCGCAGATACCCGACGACCTGGCCGACGTGGACGCTGCGCCACTGCTTTGCGCGGGAATTACTACATTCAATGCTCTGCGCAACAGCGGGGCGCGCACTGGCGACACGGTGGCGATTCTTGGGATTGGCGGGCTGGGACACCTGGCCGTGCAGTACGCAGCCAAGAGCGGCTATCGGACGGTGGCCATTGCGCGCGGGCAGGACAAGGCTCAGCTGGCGAAGCAACTGGGCGCCCATGTTTACATCGATACCACGGCGCAGAATCCGGCAGAGGAGCTGAAGAAGCTGGGCGGGGCCAAGGTGATTCTGTCGACGCTGACAAGCGCCAAGGCACTGGAATGGGCTGTGGATGGGCTGGCGCCGGCGGGGAAGCTGATTGTGGTGGGCGCACCGGAGGACGGGCCTCTTGTAATCGACCCGTTGCCTCTGCTGCTGGGGCGCAGGACGGTGGAGGGTTGGCCTTCGGGGACGGGGATGGACTCGGAAGATACACTCAACTTCAGCGCGCTGGTGGGCGTGAAGCCGATGGTGGAGACGTATCCGCTGGAAAAGACCGCGGCGGCCTTTGAGCGCATGATGAGTGGGAAGGCGCGGTTCCGGGTTGTGCTGACGATTGGGAAATAACAAGCGACAGCTGACCCCGGTCGCGGCGCAGGGCGTCTGGCCAGGCATGCGGCAACAGGCTATAATCGTACTAATGCAGAGGCTTGTTCACGCTCGTGTTGTTTTCGTCGCGCGCACATCCAGTGCCGGTGCGGCTGGTGCCGCAGCGGCGTCTGCCGCCTAGACTTCCGCTTTACCTCATCCCCGAAATTTTGAAAAACACTAGTTTCCTTTCAGGGTCGTCGCACCCTTTTGGGTGGGGGCCTTCACGCTCACGCCTTTAGACTGGAGAGATCATGGAAGAGTTCAGCCGCATTCAACGCCTGCCACCTTACGTTTTTAACATCACCGACGAGATGAAGGGCCGTGCCCGCCGCCGCGGAGAAGACATTATCGATTTCGGCATGGGCAACCCGGATGGGGCCACGCCCAAGCACATTGTCGACAAGCTGGTGGAGTCGGTCCTGAAGCCCCCAACGCACCGCTACTCGGTTTCCCGCGGCATCCCGCGCCTTCGCAGGGCCATATGCAACTGGTACAAGACTCGCTACGATGTCGATCTCAACTCCGACACCGAAGCGATTGTGACCATTGGTTCCAAAGAGGGAATCGCGCACCTATGCCTTGCCATTCTGGATTCGCGCGACACGGTGCTGGTGCCCAACCCCAGCTATCCGATTCATATTTACGGGCCGGTGATTGCGGGTGCGCACATTGTGAGCGTGCCGGTGCACGACCAGGAGCAGTTTCTCAAGCAGCTTGAAGAACTGATTCCGCGCATGACGCCGCGGCCGAAGGCGTTGATCGTCAACTTCCCGTCGAATCCGACGACGGAGTGCGTCGATCTGCCGTTTCTGGCGAGGCTCGTCGAACTGGCGCGCGAATACGGATTCCATCTTATTCACGACCTGGCTTACGCCGATATCGCCTTCGACGGCTACAAGCCGCCAAGCGTGTTGCAGGTTCCTGGCGCGAAAGAAGTGGCGGTGGAGTTCTTTACTTTGTCGAAGAGCTACAACATGCCTGGATGGCGCGTGGGCTTTATGGTCGGCAACCCGGTGCTGGTGTCGGCGCTGGCGCGGCTCAAGAGCTACTTCGACTACGGGACGTTCACGCCCATTCAGGTTGCGTCGATTCAGGCCTTAGAGGGTCCGCAGGAGTGCGTACACGAGATTTGCGACAACTACCGCAAGCGGCGTGACGTGCTGGTCGAGGGGCTCAACAAGATGGGCTGGCCGGTGGCAAGCCCTAAAGCGACCATGTTCGTGTGGGCCCAGATTCCGGAGCAATACCGCAAGTTGGGGTCGCTTGAGTTTTCAAAGCTGCTGCTGACGGAGGCGAAGACCGCGGTGTCGCCGGGGATTGGGTTTGGCGATTATGGCGACGGGCATGTGCGGTTCTCGCTGATTGAGAACGAAGAGCGGACTCGGCAGGCGCTGCGGGGGATTAAGCAAATGCTGGCTAAGGCGGTCTTGGTGGGCCAGGTTGGCTAGGTACTAAACCTGGTCTTGGCGAAGCTTTCAGCCTTGATCCCTACCGAAAGCGTCGAGACAGAACCACGCAATGCGGCCACGCATCGGAGGTCTAATGCGCTGCTACTGTGGGAAATGGCCACAATCCTCTCGCGCAATTAAGTGCTCCGCCGGCCAGATAGCAGGTTGAAGACAAGAACAATGAGCGCTATCACGAGCAAGATGTGAATCAGCCCGCCTGCGATGTGAAAAGTAAAGCCCAGAAGCCACAGTACGAGAATCACTACAAAGACTGTCCAAAGCATGAACTTATCTCCCTGGTGTTCGGATTCATGATCTCAGCGAAGCACATGGTGAATTTTCTTCACATGCTGCCCCGTATTTGGTTTCCGCGGAGTTCCACCTTGATGCGCATCATTGCAATATGCGAGGCAAGTTCGAAACTATCCACTTGAAGTCAGAACGTCTGAGCAATGAAGCTCATCACCCTTGGAACCTGCATTGCGAAAGAAGCGGCCAGCGGCATACGCGTCTGGGCGCCGCGGTATGCAACTTTGCAGCTTGGTTCTCTAGCTTTCCGATGAATGTGGTCTGGCGGGATGACTTTTCGACGAGGGCCTGGAGGCTTGACAAAGGTGGATTTTCAGAGCAAATTCTTCCCGCCTGGACGCTTCGTCGCTCGCGCTTTGAGCAGAACTGCACCTAGAGTTGTTCAAGTCAATCTGTGCATTACGATTTATGCACTAACTCTGGTGAAATCCACAAATTAATCGTAATTTTGCACTTGCTTCCACAGATTGAGCAGGCCTAAGCTCCTCTCCAGTTGATGACCTGGTAAGGAATTGGAACGCAGTTCCAGCCTGGAAGGACGACGCAGGATTCAATTGAAGTCAGCTCTCCACAGTTGACTTGTCCGGTCCGTGGAAGGCCGGATTGAGATTGAAGAGAGTGTCCAGAGACGGACTGGAATGTGCAGGACCCGAGTGCACACGAAGATTCATCGGCAGCTTCGCTGAAGATGCAAAGTTCGAGTCAAGCGGGAAGTCATCATCGACCAAAGCCGTAGAAGCAGGATTCGGGGCGACCCGAAGACGCGGAAGCGGCAAAGCCGGAAGGGGCGAGAACCGGGGCGACCCGGAGATCGCGTCAGCCGGCGCCAAGGGAGCGAGGAGGCGGGGCAACCCGCAGGCTCAAACCCAAGGCGAAGCCGGAAGGTGCGGATGCGAGGCAACTCGTAGACCCCACCAGCAGGCGGTACAGGAGGAGCCAAACTTTCGGGGTGACCCGTTAGATTGACTCCCTCGAAGGCCGCTGAAGGATTCGGGATTCGGGGCAACTCGAAGCTCGAGCGCCGGCGCAGCCGGGAGATGCAGGAACCGGGGCAACCCGGGGAATCATCTACAGGCGCAACTGGAAGAGTGAAAATTCGGGGAAACCCGGGGATTTATGACCAGTAGCGCCGAAGGATTCGAGATTTGGGGCAACCCGAAGCTCGATCACCGGCAAGGCCGGAAGGTGAAGAAACCGGGGCGACCCGGGGATTCATCGAGAGGCGCAACGGGTGGACCGAAGCCGAGGGGCAACCTGGAGCTTCACCGCTGGAAGCGCCGAAGGATGCGAAATTCGAGGCGACTCGAAGATCCATCGCCGGCAGAGTCCGAAGATGCAGTGCGCGGGGCAACCCGCAGCCGCATTGGGAGGCGCGACTGGAAGAGCAGAGCCGAAAGGTTCAAGCGCCGGGCGAGCCGAAGGATGCGAGAATCGAGGCAACTCGAAACTCCATCGCGGGCGCAGCCTTAGAGACACAGGATTCGGGGAAACCCGGAGACTGAGACGAAGGCTGAACAGGTCGATGCATGGTCCGAGGAACTTATGAGTTCACCCTATTGAGGCGCCAGGGGCTTCGGTCTCTGGCGTCTTCGTTTTTGGGCAGCTTTTGCAGCGTAAACTGGATGCGGAGCTGACCCATGAGATTTGGCTTCTTTGAGCGCGCGGGGGTGATCGGCGTTCTTGCGGCATTCTTTGCCGCACCTACACAAATGCACGCGCAGGGCCCCATCGGCGCGCCATCGGAGAACAGTGCTTCCTCCATTCCCCAGGCACAGGTGATTCAGCCGGAAGAGTTGAATCGGATGTTGCAAGCCGAGGGCGCGATGAAGCCGCTGGTGTTGCAGGTGGGCTCGCGTGTGTTGTTTGACCAGGCACACATCACAGGATCAGAGTATGCCGGTCCGGGTTCGCAGGCCGAAGGTCTGCGCCTGCTCAAGAAAAAGGCCGCCCCGCTCGCGCGAAACGCATTTATTGTGCTCTATTGCGGATGTTGCCCGTGGAATCGTTGCCCCAACGTTGCACCCGCGTTCCGGCAGTTGCAGGGGCTTGGATTCACCAATGTGAAGGTCCTTTATATAGCTGAAAATTTTGGAGCCGACTGGGCCAGCAAAGGGTATCCGGTTGAGCGCAGCCGCTAGCAGCGACATGCCGGGACAGATATCGGCGGGGCGGGGCGCGGGGTTTGTGGCACTCACCGGGGTTTGTGCTTTGCTTTTCGCCAGTCTTTTCCTCGGAGCCTGCGTTGCGGCTAACGGCGCGCCCGTCGTCTCCGGTCCAACGTCTCTTATCGACAGGAGGGCGCCGGAGTTCGCGCGCAAGGATCTCGGCGGCAGAATCCTCGAACTGCGCAGCTTTCGTGGCAAGGTCGTGCTGCTGAACTTCTGGGCTACGTGGTGTGCGCCGTGCCTGACGGAGATGCCGGTGTTCAGCTCGTGGCAGCGGCAGTATGGACCGCAGGGCATGCAGGTCATCGGAATTTCGATGGACGACGACTCACCTCCGGTGCAGGAAGTGGTTACGAAGCTCAAGCTCGAATATCCAGTGGCGATGGGGGATGCGAAGCTTGGGGAACATTACGGCGGCGTACTCGGCTTGCCGCTTACCTATCTGGTTGACAGAAACGGAATCGTTCGCGCACAGTTTCAAGGCGAGATCGACCTCAACATCATCGAGACGCGATTGAAGATGGTCCTGGCGCAACAACGCTGAGACCGGATGAAGCTTTATTGTTCTATGCTGTTCTGCGCGATCTCCCAAGCTCTTCTTGCAACGCGAGAGAGACACTGAACATCATCGTCTGCACGATCTGTTCGGTGCCGATGATCAGCAGGTGAAGGAACTCATCTCAGCTTGGGGGCAAACTATCCGACCGTCTCTGGGGAGTGCGGAGCGACCACGTCTACTTTGCAGGCGCGGCCGCTTGGGCCTTGGACATGTTCCGAATGTAGACGATCAAATTCCAGGTCACAGTGTCATTTGCGCGGCCTGCAGCCTCGGGTGGCATCTTGTCCTTGCCGTTACGGATGATGTTGAACAATTGCCCATCGGGAGTGCCCGCCAGCGTCTTAGGATCTGTGAAGTCCGGCATTGTCATTCCCATACCTTTGGCAATATCAGTTTGTCCGTTGCCGTTGTCTCCGTGACACATGGCACAGTCGATCTGATAAAGGCCCTTGGCTTTCGCCTGCGACTCGGCGGTGGGCTTTACGGGATTCGTGGTTGAGTCCGGCTGAGTTGCTGCAGATGCCGGCGCAGCCTCCGGGGTGGCATTCTGTGGCTTGCTTCCCTGGGATAGCGTTGGAGTAAACGCGAACAAGATCACTGCGGAAAGGGGCAGAAACGACTTCAACATAGCAGCCTCCTCAAAAGCAGACGCCAGGAACAGGCATCTTTTCGAGATGATTGATTTCTGGCACGAATTATAGGCCTAATTGGCTTGGTGAGCCAATGATGGTAAGCACGGGGGTGCATCGGTCACGGAATCATTAGAGCAATTGAGTTGGTTTGGAGCACCCGCCCTCAGTGCATTGCCGATGCCCCGGAACCGGCACCGGGTTTGTTCTTGCTAAGCAGGAAGGCAAGCGCAATCAGCCCGACAGACATCCACGAGAGTTCCATGTAGACGTCCTGGTAGCCCTGCATCTGGGCCTGGAGATTGAGCTGCGTGTAGAGATTGGCGAGGGCCAAGCCCGTGCCATTCGGCCCGCCGAAGCGACCGGAAAAAAAGCCGGCCAGCGCCTGCGAATGCTGCTGGAAAGCAATCGACCCCGGCTGCATTGCGCTCTGCAGATGCTGCTGGTGCCATGTGGCGCGGCTTGTGACTTGCGCGTTGGTGAGGGCGATGAGGATGCTACCACCAATGTTGCGGGCGAAATTGATGAGCCCAGCGACCTGGTTGCTCTCTTCTTTGGGCATGCCGACATAAGCCGCATTGGTGATGGAGATAAAGCAGAAGGGCAATGGCAGCATTTGAACGACGCGCAGCCACGAAGCCTGCGAGAAGGTCATATCCAGTGTGGTGACGTTCGCCGCGATGCGGAAAGTGACAACGAACATGACAAATCCCAAAACCGCAAGCCAGCGCGCAGCCACTTTGCCGGTAGCGATGCCTGCGAGAGGCATCATGACAATGAGCGCAAAGCCTCCGGCGGTGAGGGCAAGTCCAGCATTTGTGGCGTTGTATCCCAGGAGCTGCTGCATGAATTGCGGCTGCAGCACGGTGTTTGCATTGAGGACGCCGCCCACCAGTGCCATGAGAAAACAACAGATAGCGAAATTCTTGAATCGAAACAGCTTGAGGTTGATGAGCGGATTTTTTTGCCGCCACTCCCACACGACAAGGCTGATCATGCCTCCGACAAAGAGAAATGCAAAGAAACGGATGAAGCCGGAAGTGAACCAGTCGTTCTCTTCACCTTTGTCGAGCATGATCTGGAGTCCTCCCATGGCGATGGTGAGGAAGGCCAAGCCCATGTAATCCATGTTGCGCAACTTGGAGGGATCAGCTTTGATCCATGGAGGGTCATCGACCATGCGGGTGACCAGAATGAAGGCGAGTATTCCGACCGGGATGTTGATGAAGAAGATCCAACGCCAGGAGAAGTTGTCGGTGATCCAGCCGCCGAGAGTAGGGCCGATGGAAGGGGCAAGCACGGCGACGAGGCCGTAGAGGGCGAAAGCCTGACCTCTTTTTTGAGGTTCAAAGGAGTCGGCCATAATGGCCTGGGCCATCGGCTGCATACCTCCGCCGCCCGCCCCCTGGATAATCCTGAAGATGAGCAGCATGGGCAATGTGGGCGCAGCGCCGCAGAGAAAGCTGGCGACGGTGAAGATTGTAATGCAGAAAACAAAGAAGTTGCGCCGACCCATGAGGCTTGATGCCCAGCCCCCTAACGGCAACACGATGGCGTTTGAGACCAGATAGCTGGTCAGAACCCAGGTTCCCTCATCGGTGCTGGCGCCGAGGGTGCCGGCGATATGCGGCAGAGCCACGTTGGCGATTGAGGTGTCGAGCACCTCCATGAAGGCAGCCAGTGCCACAGTCATAGCGATGAGCCATGGATTCACTCTCGGCTTCCAGGCCGTGACCTCGACGGGATTGGGATTCTCCATGTGCCTGGCCGGGGCCAGCGATGTGGGCTGCGAATCTGGCAACAGTCCTCTCCTCTGTTCTTCGCTATCTCATTAGCTAGCCGGGGAATGCGGCGCTGTTGGTTGGGAATACGGTCCGACGATGCTTGGCCGGGCCGTGGTTGCTGCAAGTGCGTACGTAAGAATAGATTCGCTTCCCCGCCCCGGGGGTTCATGGATTCGTTACAGAAGTCCTGGGCGTTCGCCAGCCGACTAGGGCGATCACCAATCCCACAGCTTGCATGGCCACTATGAAGCCCACACAGGCGGGCCACCCGCCCAGCGCCCAAAATGCCCCTGGGATTACCCCGGCCGCTGCGCCTCCAAGGTAATAGAAGGTGATGTAGAGCCCCGCCGCAGTTACTCGCATCCCGGCAGGCGCCGCAACGCGCAGATGAGTGCTGGATGCGGTCTGTGCGACGAAGACGCCGGAGCAGAGCAGCGCCAGGCCAGCAATCTCGACCTGAAGCGAGGGCGCGAGCGTGAGGAGAACACCGGTCATGGCGCACACGATTGCTCCGCCGATGCCGGCCCGGAGGCCGACGCGGGTGATGAAGTAACCGGCGGCAGGCGTGACTGCAAGCCCGACCAGGTAGACGAAGAACAGCGAGCTCAGCGCGGTTGTCGAAAGCAGATAGGGCGGGGCGCTCAGGTGAAAGGTGATCCACGTGAAGACGCCTACCAGGGAGAACAGCACGTTGAATCCCACAGCAAAAGTGGCCACGAGGCGGCGGCTTCCGAAGAGTCTCTGGACCTGGAAAAAGAAACGCGAATCAGTTTCCCTGGCGCGCGTTACCTGGAGGCGGCGGCGCCCCGGCGGCAACCAAGCAGCCACCGCAGCAGCACCGGCGAGAGAGGCCGTTCCCAGCACCAGAAAGCTGATGCGCCAATTGAACCTGTCAGCGAGAATGCCGCTTGAAATCCTTCCCAGAAGGCCACCCAGAGCAGTTCCGCTCACATAAAAGCTCATGATCAGGGCGACCTTGTCCGGCGGCCACTCCTCGCCGATGTAGGTAATGACAACAGCAATAATGCCTGGCACCGTGATGCCCTGAAGAAACCGCCAGAAGATGAGTTGCGCAAGCGAAGCGGAGGTGGCGGCCAGTAGGGTCGGAATGCTGACTCCCAGGAGAGATACTACGATCACACGCTTGCGGGGCAACCGCTCAGCGAGTACGCCGAACACGGGCGCCGACAAAGCCACGCCCAATGTTGCCGCCGACACCGTCATGCCAACACCGGTTTTTGAGGCATGGAACAGGCGCGCCAGCAGCGGCAGCAGTGGCTGCGTGCAATAGAGCTCCAGAAAAGCGCACGCGCCGCAGAGTGTGACGGCAGCGGCGGCCCGCCAGTCTGGCGACGCGCCGTCTGGTTGGTATTCGGGGTCCAAGTTTCTAGCATAGTCCGGTTTGAAGCAGCTATTTCCACGGCGGAGTGGCAACTCGATTTACCCTGATGTGAAGACATGCAATCCCTTCCCCGAAAGCGGCCTCGCCGTGGCATGGAGGCCTTCGCATCTCGTGACTTCAGGCGGTTCCAGTTGGCGCGCGTTACGGCCGTCCTGGGATATGCGGCACAGTCGGTGGCTGTGGCCTGGCAGGTGTACTCGATTACTCATCGGGCTATCGACCTGGGCTATACCGGCCTGGCGCAGTTTCTGCCCGGACTTCTGTTTCTGCTACCGGCTGGCCATGTGGCCGACCGCTTCGACCGCCGGCGGATTATCCTGGTCTGCTATGGGCTGCAGGCTCTGTGCACCGCAGGGCTACTCCTGCTTACCCACACAGGTTTTCGCGGCGTTTATCCCATCTACCTGGTTCTGTTCTTCATAGGCACAGCGCGCACTTTCTCCGGACCTGCTAACTCGGCGCTGATTCCTCACCTCGTGCCCGAGGCGCACTTTGTCAACGCCGTTACGTGGGGCGCAACCGTTTTCCAATTCGCCACGATTATTGGGCCGGCGCTGGGAGGCGTGCTGTTTACGCTGCCACAGTTGAGGTTTGTGCCCGACCCTTCGTTGCAAGGTCCAGGCATTGTCTACGTCTTCACACTTGCTTCGCTGGTGTGGTCGCTGGCGCTGGTCGGCAGCATGCGCACGCGAGTCGGCCGCATGGAGCACCGCGCCCTTTCGCTCAAGGTGGTTTTGGCAGGTTTTCAATACATGGGGCGTTCGCCGATTCTGCTTGGCGCGGCTTCTCTTGACCTGTTTGCCGTACTGCTGGGCGGCGCCGTTGCGCTCACCCCCATCTTTGCCAGCGAAATCCTGCACACGGGCCCGCGCGGAATGGGGTTGCTGCGAGCCGCTCCCGCAGCGGGTGCGGTAACCATGTCGCTACTGCAGGCGCGTTTTCCCTTCCGCCGCCACGCGGGATTGCGGTTGTTTGTCTGCGTGGCGATTTTCGGCGCGGCAACGGTTGTCTTTGGTTATTCGCGCAACTTGGTTCTCTCACTAGCTGCGCTGTTTGTAGCTGGCGCGGCTGATTGCATCAGCGTCATCATCCGCGGCTCACTGTTGCAATTGGCCACGCCGCCCGAGATGCGCGGCCGGGTAAGCGCAGTCAACTCGCTCTTTATCGGCGCATCAAACGAACTGGGCGAGTTTGAGAGCGGGCTCACAGCGCAATGGTGGGGTGCGGTGCGGGCAACGGTGTTCGGCGGCATCGGCGCGCTGGTGGTGGCTGGGTTGTGGACGGTGATCTTCCCCGACTTGCGGCGCACCGACGAGCTTTCGGCGGAGGCGCTGCGGCCGGATGCGGACTTCAGTGAAACAACTGGGAACGAAAGCGGCGATTAGTCCCTTCGAAGTCCCGGGTATCAAGAACGAGATCTCCACCCCACGGATGATGACCTGTCCATGGAGACCCGGACCTGGGGGACATACTTAACCGTGTCGCCGCGCAGAGAACAACAAAGGCCCGCGAAGTGCGGACCTTTGTTGTTTCGCAGATCTGTGGAACTTTATTTCTGTGCCGTTTGCACGGTCTTTTCTCCGCTTACTGCGGGCGGGTTTACCTGGAAGTTCAGGTAATCTGTCAGATCATTCAAATCTTGTTGAGTGCCTACCATCGGCGGCATGAAGCGACGGTAGGGCATGTCGGGCTTGTAGTCGTGGAGCATAGTGACGAAGCTGCCGATGTTGGCGTGGTCGCGTCCGCTGAGCAGTTGGCGCATGGGCCGGTAACCATCCATGGTGTGGCAGGAGCCGCACTCGCCGCGGAAGATTGCTTCGCCGCGGGAATAGTTGGAGTCCGAACCGTTCCAGACCCAGTTTGAGTGGGAAAGGTAGCCCTCCTGGTTGATTCGGTTCACATAGGGTACGCGGACGCCGTTGGAATACATCCAATGGCCGATCACGTAGGGCTTGCGTAGCATTTCGCGCGAGTACTCGCCGGCGCCGGTGGCCATCAGGGCCAGCAGCAGCACAGCCACGGCGTGCGAAAGGTTAAAATCGAGCGGATTGCGATAGGCGAGGTAGTAGGCGACCCAGATGATGGTGGCCGAAGTAACGATGATGACCAGCGCCATTCGAGTGACGGCGGAGAATGTGCCCGCGTTGATGGTGTCGATGCCCAGCGTGAGCAGCGCCTGCTGCGACGCGGGAACCATCATGTAATACCAAATCATCAGGAAGGGCATGGCAACGAAAGAAGGCACGAGCCAACGGACGCTCCACCGGACCTTGCTGATTTTGAGAGCCGGCTGTTTGTCTCCGTCGATCTGGCTGGAAGTGATGAGCGCCCAAACGCCGGCCAGCGAACAACAGACGCAGGTGCGCAGCAACAGGCTCGGCCAGTAGGTTGGATTGAAGAAGGCGTTCCAGAACTTGCTGGCTTCGTGGCCTGTTCCTGCAACGGCAAGCCAGGTGCCGCCGGGTGTAAGCATAAAGGCGAGGATGCCGTTGATGATGATCAGCGTCGCGGCCGAGGCTCCGGCATAGACCCAGCCCACGGCGAGGTGGAGTTTCTCGGGGATCCGGTTCCAGGTGTAGTAATAGACGGCGACAGTGGCCAGTTCGACGAGGAAGAAGACCCACTCCATGGCCCAGCCGAAGACGAAGTTGTGAATCAGGGTGCTGGTGGCTTCTGGATGTGTGAGTCCGATGGCAAACCAAATTCCTACACCGGAGACGGTGCCGAACACCGCGGTAAGAATAAGGAAGAACTTGGAGTGGCTGGCCAGTTGCTTCATCCACGCCGCGCGGAGCTCAGGATCGGCGATGCGCATGGCTTTGCGCTCGGCCATGGGCAAGTAGAGGCCCCCGCCAACCGCGAACTGCGAGATCATGACATGGAAGATTGCGATAATGCCAATCACCCAGCCCGAGCCTAGAATTGGAATTTCCCAGAATGGATAGTTCATGGTATCTCCGAAACAGTGGACAGTGAGCAGTGGACAGTGGTTAGTGAACGGTGAATATTTGACCGTAGTTGACCGCTCATGTCTTCAGCTTTCCTAAAATCGTGAAAATCATTTTGCCTATCTCATGCGAAAGACTCTCGGCGTCGTTGATCAGTTGAGGATCCCCTAGTCCAATTCTGCGAGCGATCTCCAATTGAGTTTGCAATTCACAATTTGATCCACGGGCGATGCCAAGAAACTGCTGGAACTCGCGAGTGTTCGACCTTCCCTGACCTTCTGCAATGTTGCTTGGAATTGAAACGGCAGAACGTCGCAGCTGACTCGTGAGTCCAAATGTTTCTTCTCGAGGAAAACTCTTTGTGAGGTCATAGACAGCCACAGTCAGGTCCATCGATTTCTGCCAAACCTTCAAATCGCGGAAGGACCGAATTCTTGTGCTGCTCATCGAATTACCCTCTGTGCACTGTTCACTGCCCACTGCACACTTCTTTATCGAATGGTCCAATAGCCGATGACGGTGGTGGCAAGCAGCGCAAACACTGCCAGCAATCCAAAATAGTGCGCGGCGCGGGCGCGCTGTCCGCTCTCCTTGTTCTTGTCGTAGAAGGGGATCAGAATCCACAGCACGATACCTAGGGTGAACAACAGGATGCCTGCGATTTCACCGGTTTCACCGGGCAGGAACGAGCCTAGGAGTTTGAGCATCTCGAAGGGGCTCATGAAGTACCACTCCGGATGAATGCCGGCGGGCGCGGGCGTGAGCGAGTCAAACTGCCTGCCGAGCGACCACGGGAAGACGGAAGCCAGCAGTGCGAGAATGTTCAGCGAGATGAGCCACATAGCCAGATCCTTGCGCAGGAAGTTGGGCATGAAGGGCATGCTCTTGCGCTCGGCTGCGGGCTTTGCATCTTCACAAGGCGGGACAGCATTGCCATGACGCTGGACCAGCCAGAGATGGAAGCCAAGCAGCGGGACGAAGATGGCGGGAAGCACCACGACATGCAGGGCAAAGAAGCGCTGCACAGTGAATTCGCTTACGTCCGGGCCGCCGCGCAACATATTGGCGATGACTGTGCCGATCCAGGGAATGGCAACCGGAATCTGCAGTCCGACCTTGGTGGCGAAATAGCTGAGCTCGTCCATGGGCAAAAGGTAGCCGGAGAAGCCGAAGACGGCGGCCAGTCCCAGCAGCGCCATGCCGCTTAGCCATCCAAACTCGCGCGGCTTGCGATAAGCCTTCATAAAGAAGACCGAGAACATGTGCACAAGGATGGAGAAAATCATCAGGTTGGCCGACCAGGAGTGCGCCGAACGGATCAACCAGCCAAAGTGCATCACGAACGTGATCTGGCGGACCGATTCGTAAGCTTCTGCGCCCGGGCGATAGTAGACGAGCAGCAACACGCCGGTGAAGCACTGGACAAGGAAAAGGAACAGCGAGATGCCGCCCCAGTAATACCAGAAGGATTGGGAGTGGACCGGGACGGTCTTGTGGCGCGCGAAGGCGGCCAGCTCAGAGAGACCCAATCGCTCATCAACCCAGTCATAAAGTTTCATTGCCTTTGCAGTCATGTTTCTTTCCTTTAAACTCGCTGATTCCCTTGCCTGTCCCGCATAGGAAATCGAATTACTGCCAGAGCCACCCGCTGTCCAGTGCCAGGAGGTTTCCCGGGAATTGGAAAATCCTATGCGCGCGAAACCTCAACGCCGGTGTCGTTGACCGCAACCTTGAAGAGTTTGAGCGGCTTGGGCGGCGGTCCACTTACATTGGCGCCTGTGTAGGGGTTATAGACGCCGCCATGGCATGCACAATGAACGCGGTCAGCCTGGGGCTCGTACTGCACCGTGCAGCCCAGGTGCGTGCATACCGCGGTCATTGACACCCAGCGGCCGTCTTCATGGTGAATCAGCATGGCCGGCGCCGTGCCGAACTTGAACATCAGCACCGACCCGGCAGGCATCTTCTGTGCATCCTTCAGCGTCACCTCGGTCACGGCCGTTGCGCTTAGCGCCATCTCTTCGGGCGAGGCGAGGTAGCGATAGATCGGATAGGCAAGAGCGGCGGTATAGCACAGGCCCGCAGCTCCGGCTGCCGCAAGAAAGGCACGGCGCGTATTACGTTCGCCGGGCTCAAGATGCTCCTCAATAATCGTTGCGGAATTTTGAAGTTCACTCATAAACTATGCCGCGCCCTCCATTACTTTCTCTGCACGTGCTACTACGGACACGAGCCACCCGATCATTCCCAGACCAGCCACAAAGAGCACCAGGAACAACCCCACAACACTCCAGTTGGTAACTACAACCCGGTCCCACACGTCGTAGTTTTTGCTTAGCAGGGTCAGGTCGCGGACGCCGTCTCGGTAGACGACCAGCGTAATTTCAACCAGTACCGCCAGGAGAACGCCGACCCACCCGACCCAGCTGATCCGTCCGGCGGAGAGTTTGCCGAATCCGGCCATCGCGGCTACGAGAACAGCTACAACTACCAGGGCCAGCCAGCCATATCCGGCAAAGCCGGAAATCTTGTAAAGCGGGTAACCGCTGTGGCCTGTCAGTCCGGCTTTCACAATTTCCGGTTGCGCGCTTGCTGCCCACAGCCCTGCCAGCAGATAAACAACTCCGAAGACAGCGGCAACTTTGCCGCCGAGTCCGGCCACAAAGCTCTTTTCTTCCGCGGTAAAGGTGCTGCGGCCTGCCAGGTAGATAAGCCACAAGCCGCCGATGAACATGCCGCCGGCCATCATCAGTAGCCAGCGTGGCGTCAGTGTTGGGTCGCCTGTTGGCAGATAAGCGCCCATCGCAGAGGCGGAGTACATGCTGCGCCACACCTCCGGGCGCAGCATCAAGGTCATGTTGGTAGAGAGCAGCCGCGCGATGAACCCGGCCAAAACCCAGGCGCTCAATCCTACCCACCAGGCAGACTTTCCCGCCTCCAGCCGTGCCGAAAAGCGGTAGAGCAGCCAGTAGGTGAGCATCAGAATGCCGATAATCGAAATCCAGTAGATGCCGATCAGCACGCTGCTCGTATAGAGTGCCCGCCCGTAAAGCACCTGCGCGAACAGAAGCGGCGGCACACCCAGGTTGATCACAAATGTCATGACCACGGTAAGCCTGCGTGCAATGGCCCGCGCGGTGACGAGCGAATGCGGCGAGTTGCGGAAGAGACTGAGCAGTGCCGCAAGCAGCAATCCCCCGAGAAGCATTTCTACGGCAACAAAATGCAGTGCCAGCGTGACCACATGCAGCAACTTCAGCAACCATACTGGCGCCGGCAGTGGAATGGGATCGACTGCGGGAAATGGATTCATAAGATCGCGAAAGTTCCTTTCATTCCATGACCGGTGCGGAGGCCGGTGCGGGACCGTTGGCGAAAGCGACGCTGGACGATGGTCTAATGCCGGCGCTGGTCACACCGCCGACCTGTGCCGGGAAGGCGCAACAGCGGGAAACCGCGGAGAATTCTTTGCGGGACATTTTGGACTGTTTCTCTCCAATTTGGATTGGCAAAAATCAACCTATAACCTGCGATTACCAGAGGTCTGTGACGGAGGATACATTCGGTTGTGACAAATTTCGATTAGCCTGCCGATGGATAGCTCTACTCATCCTGGTCCCTCGTGCAACTGCCTCGCATGCAGCCTGCGAGGTTTATCGGCATAGGGAGTTTTGGTGTGTGGGCCGATTTGACGTGGCGATCGCATGAAGAAACCTAACTCATCGATGCAACTCACGCGTGCCGCCGACTACGGCGTCCGGGTAATGATTCATCTGACGGGGCCGTCTACGGAAGCGCGCATTTCCCTCCCCGCGCTGGCTGAAGCTGCGGACGCGCCGGAGAGCTTTCTGTCCAAGGTTCTGCAGGCCTTGTCGCGCGCAGGGCTCATCTCCTCGCGGCGCGGGCAGTCAGGTGGTTTTCAGATTTCGCCGCGTGGCCGGGCGGCGTCGATGCTTGAGGTAATCGAAGCCATTGACGGCCCGATCTGCCTGAATGTCTGCCTCGTCTCTGAGCGATCCTGTCACCGCAAGGCACATTGCCCCGCGCATCCAATTTGGGCAAAGGCGCAAACGGCCATGCTGGACGTGCTTTCTGGAGCGATGATCGCCGAACTCGCTTCCGAGGCGCGAGGTGCTGATCGTGCAAGTCTCATTTGCGGCTCGCCAAGATTCTCCCAACGGTGAACCAGAAGGAACCTAGCCCGCTTGCAAGAACGCATGGAAGGGTGTTTCAATCGAACTATTGAAACAGGGGTGCTCCACGAAGTGGGGCTGAGAAATACCCTAGAACCCGATCCGGATAATGCCGGCGTGGGAAGCTTTCGAAGCCGAACGGCCCTCTTCCTCGAATCAATCTGAGTTCCCCTTTTTCATGCTGAACGCAAGGGGAAGTCATGTCTGATTGCATCGCCGCTGCTGGCTCTTCGCCGAGTTCTTTCGCCGCGAACCGTGGCTCTTTTCTGAAGACCCTGATGCTGGTGGGGATTCTCGCCATTTCCCTGGGAGCTTGGGCGCAGGGCCCGACAGTCACACCCCCAGACACATCACATCAAACGAGCACGTCAAATCAAACTTCCGCGCAGGAGAAGCCTGCGCGCGTCACTACGACAATTGTTGTCCGTGGCGAGGTGAAAGGCGACTATCTGCCGGAGACCGTCACGGTTGGCACGCTGGATGGCTCGACGCTGCAGCAGACGCCGCTTTCGGCGACGGTTATCACCCGCGACCTGCTGAACGACCAAGTCTCTCGCTTGCTATCCGACGTGGTGAAGAACGACGCCTCCATTGGCGAAGATTACGCGCCGGTGGGCTACTATGGCGATTTCGAAATTCGCGGCTTTCCCATTGATCTGGCCACCGGCTTTGAGATCAACGGAATGACCATAGCGGGCGAGCAGGATGTTCCGCTTGAAAACAAGCAGAGCGTTGAATTTCTGAAAGGCATTGCCGGTGTGGAGAGCGGCGTGGCCTCGGCCGGAGGCCTGATCGACTACGTAACCAAGCGTCCAGTGGCCATCGAGGCTGTCGACCTTGCTACCGATCACCGCGGTTCCGCGTTTGGAGCCGTGGATCTGGGCTATCTTTTCGGCAGCCGCAAGCAGGTGGGCGCGCGCGTGAATCTTGCCGGTGAGCGGATTCAGAGCTACGTGAACGGCGCGGATGGATGGCGCGCTATGGGCGCTGGCGCGACCGACTGGAAGCTGAGCCCCAAGGCAATTCTGACGGGCAACTTCGAATACCAGCACAAGGTGGAGCGTTCTGTGTGCGGCTACCAATTGCTGGGCGGTACGATGTTGCCCGATCTGAGCCAGATCTATCCGTCGACGATGCTGGGCGAGCAGTCATGGGAGAAGCCGAACACCTTCGACACCTTCAACACGGGGACGCGGCTGGACTACGATCTGCCGCACGGCTGGCGCGCCTTCGCAGAGGGCAGCTTCAGCCATTCGCTCATCGACGACAACGTGGTGTATGCGTATGGGTGCTATTACGACGTGGACTGCCAGGGGAACGGCGGAACCGCACCCGACTATTTCTTCGCGCCCGACGGCAGCTACGATATCTACGATTATCGCGACCCCGGCGAACTGCGCATCGACGCCGAAGCCGAAGCGATGGTCACCGGCCATGTCAGAACAGGGGCGCTGACGCATGACCTAACCGGCGGGGGGGAACTGTTTCTGCGCAGTGTCCAGCAGCCTGGCTTCTATACAGTCGCCGATCCATATTCATCCGATGGCGTGGTTCAGGATGGCGCGGTGTACACGTACGTCGGCTCGGAGAACATCTATCAGCCGATCGCGGCGGCTCCCATCGAGGACCCGCATCAATCCGCTGGGCCGCGCCGGATCTGGGAAGACAGCCACCAGGCCGCAGGAGTAATGCAGGATCGAATACATCTGCCGGGACATATTCAGTTGATTGCCAGCGGACGATTCGACTCGCTGCGTGACCATAACTACTCGCCTTATGCATCCTGTACCGATTTTTCCGTCGCGGGCGCATGCGAGACTTCATTCACTGACAAGCACGTCTGGCTACCCCAGTTCGCGGCGACTTTTAATCCGGTGGACATGTTAACGCTTTACGGAAACTACGGAGTGCTGCTTTCGTTGGGTCCGCAAGGGCCGTTCTGGACGGATAACGGGAGTCAGTTTCTCAATCCATTCACGACGCGTCAGGCTGAAGTCGGCGCGAAGTTTGAGCCGGGTCGGCGCGTCCTTGTGACTGCCGCACTCTTCCATATGCGCGCGCCGTTCTTCTACCCGAAGACAATTCAGGGCCCGGACAATTTTTGTCCTGGGGGCAGCGCCGGCGACGAGTGCTTCGAGTCGGAAGGGCACGAGACGCACGACGGTATCGAGTTGAATGCGGAAGGGAAAGTCGCAAACTGGATGCGACTTACCGGATCGGTTGCGGCGATTCGCGCGATTTCAAGCGATACGGGCACGCCGGCGTTCGATTCGAAGCAGGTGCTCAACATTCCGCATCTGCGCACAACTCTGTTTGCCGATGTGCTGTTGCCGCATGCGCATGGTCTCCACCTGATGCCAGGCTGGAGCTACACCGGCCGCAAAGAGGCCACGCGCGACGATGTGGTGAGCGTACCGGGTTACAACCTCTTCAATTTTGGCGCCAGCTACACTCCGGGCGGAGAGAAAGGCCGCGTCACTATGCGCCTGTTCGCCGACAATATCACCGACAAACGGTATTGGAAAGATACAGGCGCCAGCCTCGGAGATACTTTTATCCATTTGGGCGCGCCGACGACGGTGAGGCTTTCGGCGCATTACACTTTCTAAGGCCGTTTTCAAGGGTGGCAACTTCGAGTGAGGGACGATTCCCAGGTGAGCGCAACAGTAAAAACGCATGGCATGGATGGGACGCTGGTCGAACCGGACTGGCCGCCGTTGACGCTCGCGGAATTGCGCCAGTTGCTTGCGCGGTTCCCGGGCCTCGGCTCACCGATCGAAATTCTGTCCGTCAGCCCGCGCCCGCTCTCCGCGGCGGGCGTGGTCCGTACCGAAAACGGCCCCGTCTTTATCAAGCGCCATCATTACAGCGTGCGCGAAGCAGAAGGCGTGCTTGAGGAACACCGCTTCCTTGCCTACTTGCACGATGCGGGAGCGCAGGTGCCGCGGGTGCTTTGTTCCGCTTCCGGACAGACGGCAATCGAGATCGGCGAGTGGACCTACGAAGTGCACGAGACCCCCACGGGCGTGGACCTCTATGAAGACGCGATTTCATGGACGCCCTTTCGCACCACTGCCCACGCACACTCCACTGGCGCAGCGTTGGCGCGGTTGCACCTTGCAGCGCAGGGATTCAACGCGCCGATCCGCAAGCCGCAACCGCTGGTAGCCAGCTTTACGATTTTTGCCGCGCGAGATCCAGGCGTCGAACTCGAACGTTATCTGGCCTCACGGCCAATTCTGGCTTCGAATGCTGCAGTGCGGGCCAACTGCAAGCAGGCGCTCCAATTGCTCGCGCCTTTTCATGCGCAGCTTTTGCCGTTGCTGCCTGCGCTCGCGCCGTTGTGGACGCACAACGATCTGCATGCCTCGAATCTGTTCTGGAGCGATTTCAGCGACAATGCCCGGGTTACCGCGGTCATTGACTTTGGACTCGCCGACCGCACGAATGCTGTTCACGATGTGGCAAACGCTATTGAGCGCAACATCGTCGGATGGCTTGCACTTGTCGCTGATCCTGCGCACCCAGACGATGTGCCGATCCACCTCGACCACTTGTATGCGCTTCTCGATGGCTATGAATCCGTCCGGCCATTTTCTCCTGAGGAGGCTGCTGCGCTTGCGCCCCTGACTGCTCTCTGTCACGCCGAGTTTGCGCTTTCAGAGGCGGAATATTTTCTGGCGGCGCTGCACTCGAAGGAGAAGGCATCGATGGCTTTCGACGGCTGGCTCGTTGGTCATGCGCGCTGGTTCCGTAGTAGCGCCGGCCGGAGGCTTCTCGAAGCAATTCAAAGCTGGGCCGCAAGCCATGCCCGACGCTCACAAGAGGCCAGCAAGTAATGACGTGGCTTTTAATCGCAAACTACCTGGTGGAGCACTGGCTAGAGATCGCAGGCACCATCACGACCGTGGCCGGCATCTGGCTTACGACGCGCCGGTTGCTGATTTGCTGGCCGGTGGTGCTGGCTGCGGACTTTTTGTATCTCGCAGTTTTTTTTCGCGCGCGATTATTTTCCGATGCGCTTCTTCAAGTATTCTTCGTAGCCTTCACGCTCTACGGCTGGTGGCATTGGTGGCGCGGCGTGCAGGCTGAAGGAGAAGTCCGCGTGGTTCCGCTCAATCTGCGCGGTTGGCTCGGTGGGCTGGCGGCCGGCGCGGTTGGCGCGGTGATGCTGGGTTGGCTGATGGTGCGCATCGGCGCCGCGCTGCCTCACCTGGATGCGACCCTGACGAGCTATAGCCTTGTGGCGAGTTGGTGGGGAGCGCGCAAGCACATCGCCAACTGGTGGCTATGGATCGCGGTGGACGTAATTTACATCGGCGAGTATCTCTACAAGGATTTAAAGTTGACTGCGCTGCTTTATGCCGGGCTTGTGGTGCTTGCCGTGCTCGGCCTGCGCGAGTGGCGGCGTGCACCCGTTGCTGTTTAGATCGCGACCTGAACTACGTTGCTCAGTGGTTCGCCCTTCATGTAGCGGCGCAATTCGTCCGCCGCTGTGTGCAACGCGCGCCGAGAAAACGCCTTGCTCGATCCGCCGATGTGAGGAGTGATCAGCAGGTTTGGGCAAGTCCACAGCGGATGCGCTTCCGGAAGTGGTTCGGGATCGGTCACGTCGATCGCTGCGCGAATTCTCCCCGCATGCAGAGCCTCCACGAGTGCATCCGTCAGCACAATCGGTCCCCGCGCGGCGTTCACCAGCAGTGTCCCCTGGCGCATCAACGCGAACTGACGGCTGCCAATCAGACCCCGCGTTTCCTCGTTCGAGGGCAGAATTAATACAACGATGTCGGCTCGCGGCAGGAGGTCGTCTAGCTCGCTCACGGCGTGGACCTCGGGCTCGACACGCGCATTTCGTGCCAGGCGCAGCAGGTTCACCTGGAACGGCGCAAGCATCCGCTCGATCTCCTTGCCGATGGAGCCATAGCCTACCAGCAGCACTGTCTTGCCGGTCAACTCCTCCAGCATCACGGGCGGATACCACGAGCGCTTATCGCCCGTAATCGCGGCGTAGTGCGGCGGTATCTCGAAGCGCCGCTTCCACAGGCCTTGCCGCTGAATGTCGTAATACAAGGGGAAGTACTTAAGCATCGACAAAATCGCGGTCAGCGTCCATTCTGCCGTGCTGATGTTGTGTGCGCCGCGTGCGCTACAAATGTTCACATGCGGCCCTACTAGCGGCGGGATCCACTCTGTGCCCGCCAGCATCGAAAGCACAAGCTTTACTCCGCGCAGCCGCGGCCACGCCCGGATTGCGCGGCTCGAATACGGGTCCGGAATCCAGACATCGATCTCGATGTCGTGGTCGGGCGGATCCGGTATCGGAATCAGATCGATTCCCACTGGGAAATCGAGAAACAAATCCGCTGGCAGTATTCCTGGATATCCGACTCGCATCATGGGTTTAGGAGCAGCCCTCGAATACAAAGGCCTTGCCTACATGCTATCGCAGCCGTTCGCAGGCCGCATCCGATCCCGCAACAGTCTAATTGTGAGAAAATTCAACGGCGGATACCATCTATGCGACTCAGATTTAACAAGACGCACTCCCAACACCAGCTCGCGGTAAAGCTGCGCCTGGAGCCGTCGGAGAAGACGGGGCTGCTCTCCTGGGAGCATCGCCGCCTTTTGATTCACGCCGCGAAGACGGCGCTGGCCGCGGCTCTCTGCTGGTGGCTGGCGTTGCGATTCGGACTGCACGACGGCTACTGGGGCTCCATCAGCGCGATCATTGTGCTTCAGTCGAATGTTGGTTCGACCGTCCGCGCTTCGCGCGAACGACTGTTGGGCACTCTTATTGGCGCGGTGTTCGGCTTCTCGTTTTCAATGTTCGGTGTGCTTCCGTGGAACTATATTCTTGCCGTGCTGGCGGCAATCGTCGTCTGCGGTCTGCTGGGCCTGCGCAACAGCTCGCGGCTGGCTGGAGTCACCATCACCATCATCATGCTGGTGCAGAAGGAGGGCCCGCGCTGGGGCCTTGCCATGGACCGCGTGAGCGAGGTGGTTCTCGGCATTGTGGTGGCTCTCGCAGTTACCACGCTGGTGCTTCCTGACCGCGCACGGCTTCGCTTGCGCGACGGGCTGGCGCAGGAATTCCTGGTACTGGGCAACTTCTTTGAGGCGATTCTGAAGGGCTTTCGCGGGGCGCCCGCCGAAAACCTTTCTGAGCTTCGCAACGATTTACAGACCCTGTTGCGGAGCAATAATCAACTGCTGGATCATACGCGCAGCGAACCCTCAGGTGGCCAAGGGTGGCAAGAAGGGCTGAGCATGCTGTCGCAGTTTGGCCGCTCGATCTTTGATGGGCTGCTGGCCCTGCAGTTCTCTGTCGAAGGAAGCCGCGAAGACAGGTTTGCGCAGCAACTGGAGCCGGAACTTGGCAAGCTGGCCGTGGATATTCGCACCGGTTTCAATCATGTGGCTGGCTGCATTCACAAATGGCGTTTCAACTTGCCGCCACAAGGGATGAGCCTGGAACAGGATATCGCCGACCTCGAAGCCCGCATGGACGCCGTGCGGCACACGGGCATTGGATTTTCCCAGGCGGAGATTCTGCGCGCCTATGCGGTGCAGCTTCATCTGAAGCAGATCGCGCGCCTGCTGCGTGCGTCACGGGTTGAGACCAGTAGCGCGGTCGGTGAGACACAGAAACCGGAATTGCATGAGGAGACGATGCCCGTTACGCCAAATCTAAATGGCGAGTAGCTCGGTATAAACCGCCATTCCAACCACGGCGTCCGCGCCAAGCGCGTCGAGCGCGTCCACTTCCTGTTGGCTGCGAATGCCGCCGGCCACGATGAGCTGCCGCTGCGTAAGCTTGCGCAGGCGTGCGGCGGTGTCGATGGGAAAACCTTGCATCATGCCTTCGCCATCCACGTGCGTATAGAGAAACGCGCCGGCGTGAGGTTCAAGTTGCGGGATGGCTTCGTCTGGCGTGAGCGCAACTTGCGCCTTCCAGCCCTTTACGGCAATATGGCCATTTTTGGTGTCAATGCCGGCGACAACATGCTCTACGCCGAGGCTTGCGGCTAACTCAGCAGCGAAACCGGTGTTGACCGTGCCATCTTCTGAAAAAAGAGCTGAGCCAATGATTACGCGCTTCGCACCTGCATCGAGCACCTGCCGCGCACGTTCGATCGAGTGGATGCCACCGCCGGCCTGCACGGGCAGCCGCTTGGCAATTTGGGCGACGAGGGCGGAGTTATCGCCCTGGCGCATGGCGGAGTCGAGGTCAATCAACTGCACCAAAGGAAATTTCGAAAACTTCTCGATCCAGTATTCAAAATCATCGAATGCAAGACGCAGCTTTTCGCCCTGCACAAGCTGGACGATGCGGCCGCCGAGCAAATCGATGGATGGAATCAGCATGGCAACCTCACGGACACGCCGGCTTTGGCCAGCTCTTCCTTGAGCGAACGCGCGCTCGAGACGCCGAAGTGAAAGATGCTCGCAGCCAGAGCGGCGTCGGCTTTGCCGCGTCCGAATACGTCTGTGAAATGATCCACGGTTCCGGCGCCACCGGAAGCGATGACCGGAATGCCGACCGACTCGCTCACCGCGGCGGTCAACTCGCAGTCAAAGCCGGCGCGTGTTCCGTCTGAGTCCATCGAGGTGAGCAGAATCTCGCCCGCTCCGCGCTGTTCGGCTTCGCGCGCCCACTCGACAACTGTTCGACCAACAGGGCGGCGGCCTCCTTGCACATACACCTGGGCATCGCGCACTGGGTCGGTAGCCTTGGGATCACGCCTGGCGTCAATGGCGACGACCACGGCTTGCGCGCCAAAGCTGCGGCCGATGGCGTCGATCAAAGTTGGATCGGCGAGCGCCGCCGAGTTCACGCTCACCTTGTCTGCGCCGGCTTCGAATACCTGCGCCGCATCATCCGCGGTGCGGATGCCGCCACCGACGCAAAAGGGCACGAAGAGTTCGCGTGCCGTGCGGCGTACCGTATCGAGCAGTGTCTGACGGCCTTCGTGTGTTGCGGTAATGTCGAGGAGCACGATCTCATCCGCACCCTCGCGGGCGTGACGCGCTGCCTGAGTCGCGGGATCGCCGGCGTCGACTAGGTCGACAAACTGCACGCCCTTCACTACCCTTCCGCCGTGCACATCGAGACAGGCGATGATGCGCTTGGTGATCATTTCGGTCTCCTCTGCATGTTGCGGGCGACAAGGTCGTTAAGTTCGACGCGCTGGGCGCGGGACATAACGCAGGTTGGAATGAAGAGGAACGCATTCTTTCTTATGTAGAGCAATGTAACCTTCTCATCTTGCGCAAACGCCAGGATCGCATTCCAGAAAAACCGCCCCTCGCTCACTCCAGGGATTGTCGAAATAATTCGATCATCATCGATGTCTATCGAACTGCTTCGATCCGTTCTCCCGGGCGGGAAAATTTGCTTAAAACACTTGCGCATGGAATAGGCTCGCCAGGCTGGAAGATAGACAGCCAGCCACAGTAGCGCAAACTCAGCCCCAAAGTAAAAGGGTGCGAACTTTGAGATCTTGCTGACGTCAACAAAAATAAACAGCGTCAATCCTATAGCTGCAATCACAGGAACGGCGAAAAACCACAAGT
>JBARBP010000277.1:0-4560 GCA_049793195.1 Occallatibacter sp.
CTGGGAGAGAAAGCTTAAAGATTCGGAGGTTCCGAGACCCGATGGCAACAGATGGAGTGGTTTACCCGGTTCCCCCTGTAGGAATCACGCCTGCTTTAGGCTGGCCGTCCACGCGGAAGGTACAATCCTCAGCAGGTATGGCTGCGACGAGGGCGATGGGCGGAACAGGACGCGACGGCGCCAAAGGCGACGCAGAGCGCCAGCAGGTTCGTGCCCAGGAGATGGAGCTTATCCGCGAGGCGCAGGCCGGCTCCCGCGTAGCTTTCGATGCCTTGGTCCGGCAATATGAGCACCAGGTATTGCGGCTGGCGTTGCACCTTACCGGCAGCGAGCACGACGCGGAAGACATCTATCAAGAGGCGTTCTTGAAGGCCTTCCGGTACATCGGCAACTTCCGTTTCGAATGCTCTTTCTATACGTGGATTTACCGGATCGTCACCAACCTTTGCCTTGACCAGTTGCGGCGCAAGAAGACCCGGCGCGAAGATCACGCCGTGGTCATGGACCATTCCGGGGACGAGATCGACCTGTTGGCTTCAGTCTCAGACAACCGGTCGTTTTACAATACCGCCAATGAGCTCGACCGCAAGGTTCTGGGACAGAAGATTCAGGCGGCGCTCAAAAAGCTGACGCCGCGGGAACGCATGGTTTTTGAGTTGAAGCACTACCAGGGATTGCGGCTTCGCACCATCGGCGAGATGCTGCATACCACGGAAGAGACAGCTAAAAACACGCTCTTCAGAGCCACGAAGAAACTGAGAGCGCAGTTGGCAGATTTGAGATAGCTTTTTTCGTTCGTTCATCGATGCATTTGATGAGCAAGAGGATGGCAGTTACGGGACCGGAGCAAAAAGCTGGGAGCAAGAGGCTAAAAGCTCGTTTTTGTGAAACTTTTTTGAGGCTGGAAGGACGTAGATTATGAATTGCGAACTCGCACATGAACGGATTGTGACAGCTGCCTATGGAGAGCTGCCAGACGACCAGGTACACGAACTTGAGCGCCACCTGGGCGACTGTGCTGAATGCCGTAAGGAGCGGGAGCAGTTGCTGGCGTTAAAGGTGCTGGCCGACGCACTTCCGGTGACCGACCCGAGCCCGAATTTTGTAGCGCGCAGCCGGCTTCGGCTGGATGAGGCGCTGGACGCGCTCCCGCCGAGGCGCTGGTATGAATTTCTTGCGCAGAAGATGATGAACAATGTTGCCAGTTTGCAGGCTGCCCCGGTGGCCGCCTGCCTGCTGCTGGTTGCGGGTATAGGGGCTGGCAGCCTGGGTGGCTTCGAGTTTGCGCAGAATCGCACCGCGCACGCCGCGGGCGCCGCGGCACCCGCAGTGAGTTCCGCGAGCCCACAACAGCAGCCGGCGCCTGTGCAACCCGCGGTAACGAACGTTGCAAATGTGTCGAGCATCGTGAGGCAGCCAGGCAGCGAGATGGTGGACGTTAGCTACAACCAGCTTGTGCCGGAGCACATCCATGGCTCGCTGGACGACCCGGCGATCCGCCAGTTGCTGATGTTGGCGACGGAAAATTCCTCGTCGGCGGGCGTACGCGACGACTCGGTTGGACTGCTTGCGGCTGAGTGCCGTGCGGGCCACAGTTGCCAGGGAGCGGGCATCCGCGACGCTCTTATGGTGGCGCTGCGCTACGACAGGAATGCCGGCGTGCGGGAGAAGGCTCTGGAGGGCCTGGAACCTTATGTAGCCCAGGATGTGCGGGTGCGCAACGCAGTGCTTGAGGCGTTGCTCAACGACAACGATCCGCGCATTCGCACCGAATCCATCAACCTTTTGGAACCGGTGGAAGCAGACACCAGTGTGCGCCAGGTGCTGTACTCTGTTTCCACTTCCGACGATAATCCCCAGATCCGGAATGTTTCCCGGCAAGTCCTGAGCAGGGTTCCGGAGATTCAATAACAGTGTTTGACCTTCCTGCAACTGCGCCGTCAGAAAGAAGAGCGCAATGCCGGACGAGAGAAGTAACCGCTGGAGAAGAAGAGATGAACTATTTATTGAGGCCGTTTCGGAGTTTTAGTTTCGCTGCAATCCCATGCACGATCCCCGTCGCAATTCTCGCCGCCGGGTTGATCGTATCGCCCAATGTGGTCCGTGCGCAGGCAAACGATCTTGGCCCGCTGGTTGAGAATTCCAGCCATATGCTGCTAACCAGTTCACAGGGATACCTGGGCGTGGAAATCGTGGATGTTGACGCGGACAAAGCACAGACGCTCAAGCTGAAAGAGGTGCGCGGCGCCATCATCACGCTGATTGACCACGACGCGCCAGCCGGACAGATCGGGCTGAAAGTCAACGATGTTGTGCTGCAACTCAATGGGCAGAATGTTGAAGGCGCCGAGCAGTTGCGCCGCATGTTGAAGGAGATTCCGCCCGGCCGCAAGGTGAGCATCGAGATCAGCCGCGACGGCAACATCCAGACCATGGCTGTCGAACTGGCGGATCGCCAGGTACTGGGCCACGATGTTTGGAACAAGATCGACAACGGCGGTGACGTATTTGTGCAGCCGCCGAGCATGGGGATTCTTGCCGGCGCCGGCGACGTGCCGCCGACGGCTGGTGGCTTTCACATGCCCTTTTTCGGCAGCAGTCTGAATGTTGGCGCCCTGGTTGAACCGCTGACCTCGCAGATGGCCGAATACATGGGTGTGCCCAGCGGCTTGATGGTCAAGCAGGTGGCGCGCAAAAGCGAGGCCGCAGCCGCGGGCCTCAAGGCATTCGACGTGATTCTCAAGGTGGGCACGGACCCGGTGACGAACCTTGCCGGATGGGACCGCGCCTTGCGCTCCAACCAGGGCAAGCCGGTGCAGGTAACCATCCTGCGCGACAGGAAGCAGCAGACGCTCACGTTGCAGGTCGACTCGAAACACCGCCAAGGCTCGCTGAAGGTGGATCAGCGCAGCCCATCGGACGATAGCTCGGCATTGAACAACGCCGATTGCCGCCCCGGCATTCGCATCTGATCTTCGCCGCGAAGACCGGGGATTTTAGCGTCCCGTTCCTCTGTGCGTTCTTTGCGAATATCGGATGCGAAAGACTCCGCGTTCGAGAACATCAGAACCCGTCAACTTTCCTTCCGGTAGAGCATATCCCGAATTGCCTTTCGCCTAGCCTCGTTCATCTCGCTCGCGGCCTTGCGATCAACCGGGTCCGTAAGGCTCTCCACGCTTGATTCACTCTGCTCCGGCTCACTGCACGCCGGACAGCGATTCGCAAAACCAGGCTTGTCCGGCCTCAGCTCGAATTCTTCACCACACACCACGCAGGTTTTAATCGGAAACGCCATTTCAAAAATATAATAACGCCGGCCCGAGTGGATTTCGACACGCGGTACCGGCTATTTGAAAAACTTCAAATCGATCCCGTCGCCCTTGATTCTGTACTTGGGATCGTTCGGATGCGAGGGTTCGCCACAGTCGTACTGCGGATGGAAGCGATCGGGATTCTGCGGATCGCCCGTGATCTGGTCGAAGTCGATCCAGCCATCAAACGTGCTCGTTCAAATCGCGAGACGTGTAACCGCGGCCAAACCCAACCAACCCGCAACCCACTGAAGGTTTTATTGCGCCTGTGGCAGCCAGCAGCCCGGCGTGGAGTGGGCGATCTCCTGCTCTTCCTCGGTCATGTCCACGGCCACGTCAGCAAACAGCGGAGTGCTCAAGTACCGCTCCCCTGTATCCGGCAGCATGCAAAGAATCGTCGAACCCTTCGGCGCCTCTGCCGCAATGCGCAGCGCCCCCGCAAAGGTCCCGCCCGACGAAATCCCGACAAAGATCCCTTCCTTCTTCGCGAGGTCCTTGCTGCACTTCAGTGCATCGGCGTTGGGTATGGTCAGCACTTGGCTGATGACCTTCATGTTCACGGCGTCGCCCACCAGTTTTGCGATAAAGTCCGGGCTCCATCCCTGCATGGGGTGTGGCTTCCACGAGGGATGCGCGACCTTTGCCGAGCCGTCGCGCTTTCTCTGCTGCTCCACACCGCTGGAAAGCATCGGCGCCTCTTCGGGTTCGCAGACCACGATTTTTGTCTCCGGCCGCTTCTTAGCCAGCACCCGCGCTACACCCTTCAGCGTGCCGCCAGTACCGAATCCCGTGACCCAGTAGTCCAGCCGGTCGCCTTTAAAGTCGCGCAGAATCTCCTTCGCCGTTGTCTTCGAGTGCATCGCCGCATTGGCTTCGTTCTCAAACTGCCGCGTATAGAACCATCCATGCTTCTTCGCCAGCTCTTCGGTCTTTTGCACCATGCCCACGGCTCGTGCCGAAGCCGGCGTAATCACCACCTTCGCTCCAAGAAACCGCATCAGCTTGCGCCGCTCGATGCTGAAGGTCTCCGCCATGGTCACCACCAGCGGATACCCCTTCGCCGCGCATACCATCGCCAGGCCGATCCCCGTATTACCGCTGGTCGCCTCAACCACGGTCTGCCCCGGCTTCAGCTTTCCCTTGCGCTCCGCATCTTCAATCACGCCCAGGGCAAGCCGGTCCTTGACGGAACCGAGCGGGTTAAACGCCTCCACCTTCACATAGAGGTTCACGTCGGGCGGTGCAAGCC
>JBARBP010000278.1:0-4956 GCA_049793195.1 Occallatibacter sp.
GTATAGGCCATGGACTAAGTATGCTTAGTCCACTTTGCAAAGTCAAACTGAGCGGAACCGCACCGCACGAATTCAACTATGAGCATTCTCTTATCCTTCTGTCTGATCCCCGGCCCATCACGTGCCTCCCCTTCCAAAAAGGGCGAGAACAATGCACATCCACGGCAATCCCATGATCGCGGCAAGCCTCTACTTCGTCGCCAACAGCCAAAAGGCAACTGCCGCCGAGCGCGCCGCCGCTGTTCGCAAACGGCTGCTTAAAAGAGCTGCCGGCGTCGACGAGCCGTCCGGCCCGGAAGAGACTACGATGATTGCCCGTTGGCTCGATGTGCCCCCCGGTCAGGCCGAGAGCGACTCCGAATACTCGCCTTCCACCTCCGGCAAAGATTCCGACTTCGGCTGAGCTTTACCTCCACCTCTCCTCCAATCTCCAACGAATCACCGCACAAAAGACAAATTCAATTTCCCGCCTGACCCCGCTTCTTACTTTTGCGGCCCGCGCAGCATAGAACCAACCTCAAGTTCAATTCAAGGCACTCCAGAATTGGTTATTTGACCAGCAAGAAAATGCACGTAATCCAGGAATTCCCTGTACGGAACACCCTTGGCCTCTGTATAAACGAATGCAATTCCCCACCTTGACGAGGTCAACCCATGCCGAAATTCGTGATTGAACGCGAGATACCTGGGGCCGGCGCCATGTCCGCGCAGCAGATGCAGGCCGTCGCGGAAACATCGTGCAGCGTGCTGCGCAATCTCGGGCCGCAGATCCAGTGGCTGCACAGCTACGTCACCGACAACAAAATCTATTGCATCTATATCGCGCCAAACGAGGAACTCGTCCGCGAGCATGCGCGGCACGGAGGCTTTCCCGCCAACAGCGTAGCGCAGGTCAGAAGGATCATCGATCCAACTACCGCCGAACCCGCCTGACCCACAGCGCTCCCTCGGAACCCGCTTCCCGTCCGCATCACTATGATGGAGTGAGCACCCGGTCCCGATGGCCTCCTCCGACACTTCAACCCGTGCCTTGCCCTCCCTCCACGACTTCTTCTCTCCGGGCGGCATTCTGGCGCGCTCGCCCCTTCCCTACGAATACCGCCCCGGCCAGCTTGAAATGGCCAAAGCCGTCGAGCGCGCTCTCACTGAACACCGCCACCTGATCGTCGAAGCTGGCACCGGCACCGGCAAAACCCTCGCCTACCTGCTGCCTGCCCTGCGCACCGGCCAGCGCATCATTGTCTCCACCGGCACTAAGGCCCTGCAAGACCAGCTCTACTTCCGCGACGTTCCCTTTCTGGAAACCCTCATCGGCGACCTCCGCGTCTGCTACATGAAAGGCCGCGCCAACTATCTCTGCCGCCACAAGCTCGTCGCCCTGCAAAACCAGCCCATCTTGTCGGGCCTCGAAGAGATCGACCAGTACCGGCAGATCGCCCAGTGGGAGAAGACGACCGAAACCGGCGACCGCGCGGAATTGTCAGGAATGCCCGAGTCCAGCGCTCTCTGGCAAAAGCTCGACGCCCGCTCCGAGGCTTGCCTGGGCTCAACCTGTCCGGATTACAACCGCTGCTTCATCACCGAAATGCGGCGCAAGGCGCTTGAGTCGGACATCATCATCGTCAACCACCACCTGTTCTTCGCCGATTTGTCCGTCAAGCAGCAGGCCACCGGCGCTCCCGATGCCGGTATCCTTCCCGAGGCCGCCGCCGTAGTCTTCGACGAGGCCCACGAACTCGAAGAAGTCGCCTCCAGTTACTTCGGCCTCTCGGTCAGCAACATCCGCTTCGAAGAGCTGGCGCGCGACACCGACGCCTTGTTGCGCGGCAAAGAAGGCGCGGAAAACCTGCCCGCCGCCACCCAGCAGCTCCGCGACCGGGCTCGCATGTTCTTTGCCGGCCTGCCCATGACCGGCGACGGCCGCCAGCCCTTCACCTACCGCGAGGAATTCCTCGAATCCTCCGGAGATCTCTACAACGCCGTCCGCACCACCCTCAAGCTGATGGAAGCGGAGATGGAACGGCTCACGGACATCGACGAAGCGCCCGGCCTCAAGAAGCGCGTGGCGCGCCTGCGCAGCGAGCTCGAATTCCTGCTCGAATCCAACTCCAGCAACATGGTCTATTGGATGGAGCGGCGCATTTTAGGAAACTCCTCCGAAAAATCAACGGTGCGGAACGCTTTCAGGAATCAAGCCCGGACAACATTTCTCCAGGCCACGCCCATCGACGTCTCCGAGCTCCTCCACGAACTCGTCTTCGAGCAGATCCCCACCGTCGTCCTCACTTCGGCCACGCTCACCGTGCAAGGCGGCTTCGAGCACATGCGCCGGCGCCTCGGTCTCACTGAAGCCCGCGAGCTCGTCGTCCCTTCGCACTTCCAGTACGGGAAGCAGGCCTTGCTCTACCTTCCGCCCAACATGCCCGATCCCCGCGATCCGGAATTCCCTGAAGCCGCTGCGCGCTGCATCCAACGCGTGCTTGAGTTCTCGCGCGGCCGCGCCTTCTGCCTCTTCACCAGCTACAGCCAGATGCGCGCCCTCTACGAACTCCTCTTGCCGGTCCTCGACTTCCCCATCCTGCTGCACGGCACTGCCCCCCGCAAGGCCCTCCTCGAGCAGTTCCGCGAAACTCCAAACGCCGTGCTCTTCGGCACCGCCAGCTTCTGGCAAGGCGTCGACGTGCAAGGTGAAGCGCTCAGTTGCGTCATCATCGACCGACTTCCATTCGCCGTTCCCAGCGACCCGGTCGTCCAGGCCCGTATGAAGGCCATTGAAGAGGCCGGCGGCAAGCCCTTCTTCGACTACCAGGTCCCTGCCGCCGTCCTCACCCTCAAGCAGGGTTTCGGCCGTCTCATCCGCTCTCTTGAAGACCGAGGCGTGCTGGTTCTTCTCGACCCCCGAATAACTCGCCAGCGCTACGGTCAGACCTTTCTCCAGAGCCTACCGCCCTACCGCATGACCGCCACTATCACCGACGTGGAAGAGTTCTTCAGCAAGTAAGCGCCGGCCAGTTCTCCGCGGCAATTGCTCGCGCGAAGCATATTCGAGAGGCTTCGATAACCCGGAAGCGAGCAGCTTTTCACGCAGCCGCGATGGAAATCACCAGAAAAACTCATGGAATCTTTATGCCCCAATTGGGACAATCGCCTGCAGTACCAGTCCTCAATTAATCCCCAAAAGTTCAAACTGGTGCATTTGCGGCCAGCGTACCAAACTCTGGAAAGCCAATGGTCCGCTCCTGCCTCGCCGCACGAGTCTCGCTTCTCAATTTCAACTTACGGAGTCCGGCAACTATGCACGATGCCCCAGACGGCAAGAATTCGCACAGCATCACCGCCCCAGATCAGCCGACACCCTGGCTTGGATCGCAGATTCAAACGACTCTCGACAACATCTACGAAAAGTACAAGAATGTTGACGAGGGTGCCCTCGCTACTTATATCCCCGAGCTCGGCAAATCCAACCCTAAAGATTTCGGAATCTGCCTGGCCACTGCGGAAGGCGAAGTCTATATGGCCGGCGACTGGGAAAAAGAATTCACAATCCAGTCTGTGTGCAAACCGTTCGCGTTCCAAATGGCATTGGAACAACACGGCGTTGAAGAGGTGCTGAAGCATGTGGGCGTTGAGCCCAGCGGCGACGCATTCAATGCCATTGAACTCGACGAAAGGACAGGGCGCCCCTTCAATCCGATGGTAAATGCCGGCGCCATCGCCGTCGCTTCGCTCATCAAGCAGCAACCGGTAGAAGTGGGGATTGAAGCCTTCCTCGAAACGATGGGGAGGGCGGCTGGCCGCAAACTGAGAATCGACCATTCTGTGATGGCTTCCGAGACGGCGACAGGCAACAGGAATCGGGCGATTGCTTACCTGCTGCTGAACGCGGGAATCATCGACGATGCAGTTCTGGAAACCTTGCACCAGTACTTCGCGCAGTGCTCCATGCTCGTGAACTGCAGGGATCTGGCGATGATAGGAGCGACGATGGCCAACATCGGAACCCAACCGGTAACAGGCGAACGTGTCTTCGATTTTCAAATCATTAAGCACGTGCTCGCCGTGATGTTCAGTTGCGGCCTCTACAACTACGCTGGGAACTGGGCGTTTGAGGTGGGGCTCCCGGCCAAGAGCGGGGTGTCCGGCGGCATCTGCGGAGTGGTCAATCGGCAACTTGGCATCGGCGTGTATTCGCCCAAGGTGGACGCGCAGGGCAACAGCGTGCGCGGCACTCTGGTCTGTAAAGAACTGGCCAGCCATTTCGGCTTGCACGCGTTCGACTTCAGCAACGTTGGCTCCAGCTTTATGCAGTGGCTCCAATAGGTTCCTTCTTGAACTGCCGTCATTTCAAGCGGCCGAACGAATGCCACTGCGACCGTAGAAATTTCGCTCACTAGGTCTCCGGGGCGGGTCCGGAAACGGTTCACTCTGCCCGCCCGGCCAGCCCCGCCGCAAACAACCGATCGTCCACGCGGGCTAACCGCTGCCTGGCCCCATTCCGCAGCAGTGCCACATGAGGAATGCCCGCCAGGTAATCGTTGATCGCCCACAGATCCTCTTCCGCGGTCATCCAACCCATGCTGTCGAACCGCGACAGGTTCACCGGGCGCGAGTAGTTGCGCAGAGTCTTCTCTTGCGAAAGATTGAAGTAGTGTTCGAAATAGGACATTGCGAGTTCCCGCAAGTTCCGGTAGACCGGTTCCCGGAATCGCAGCCCGCTGTAGTTGGATTTCGCAATCGCCCCCCAGTGGCCATGCTGCTTGAAAACAGCGAGCACGTGATCGTCGTCGCGCACCGCCTCAAAATCAAGCAGCAATGGCGGAAAGCCTTGGACCCGCAGCGCCGCGGCAGCCAGCAGAGCACCTTCCAGGCAATGAGCCACCCGATCGCGCAGCACCCGGCGAGGCGAACGAATCGTATCGCCGTCCGGCTCTTTGTTGTATGCGATATCGGTATCGA
>JBARBP010000279.1:0-17586 GCA_049793195.1 Occallatibacter sp.
CAACGCGCGGGCTGGAGCGGGAGATTATTTTGAAGGTGCTCCAGGCGAATGGCTGGAGCCGCCGGAAGACTGCGAAATGGCTGAATATCAGCTACAGATCGCTGTTGTACAAGCTGCAGGAATCGGAAGTCAACGAGGCGTCAGGGAATCGGCGGAAGAGTGGGTCCTCGATTGCAGCGCGCGATTGATTGCGAATAGGATGCCGGGGGGAGAGTATGACTCAATCCATTGGCGGGGTGGCTTGGCGCGCAGGAACCAGGGATTCGAAGAGACTGAGAAGCTCATCAGCGACGGTATTCCAGCCGCGACTCATGTGTGCGGAGATGGCGGCTGGGTCCCAAGTTGCGGCGAGGACCGAAGTAAGGGCCTGAGCCAGCGCGGCAGGGTCGCGAGGGGGCACGAGACTACCGCAGGTTTCACTCATGACTTCGGGGATGCCACCGACATTGGTCGTGACGACGGGGCGACCGCAGGCCAGCGCCTCCAAGACAACATTGGGGCACCCTTCCATATAACTTGGCAGCGTGACCAGATCGGATGCGGCCATCCAGACGGCGACTTCATCGAAGGGACACGCGGGCAGCATGTGAATGTAGCCGGCTGCGTTGTTGGCGTCGATGCCGGCCTGAACAATGGCCTTGTCGGGTCCGTTGCCGATCAGATAGACATGCAGATCGGGGTGTTCGGGATGCAGCGAACCCGATGCTTCGACTAGCTCGCGTAGACCCTTGTTCACATCCATTCGCCCGATGTAGACGACGGCCTTTGTGGCGGGATCGATGCGCAATTTTTCCCGTGCCTGGGCACGATCCCTGACGTGGAAGACGGAGGTATCGCAGCCGTTTACCATGGTGCGGATTCTTTCCGGCGATGCGCCCATGGCCAATGCCTTGCTGCGCAGATCGCGGCTGACCATGACCAGAAAATCGACTTCGCGGAGAACCGTGCGCGTGTACATGGCGGAGATGGGATCGCCGATTCTGTTGAGATCGGAACCCATGCTTCTGGCGACGACAGGAACCGCGAGGGCTTTTCCGACTTGCAACGCGGCGTAGCCTTCGGGGTATAGAAAATAGCTGAAGATGAGATCGGGCGCGAAACTGCGGATGTGAGGCAGGAGCGTGTGGGCAATCATCCAGCCGTTCAATGGACGGGAGATGAGCGGGAATGTAGGGAAGTTGTGATAGCTGACCTTCACATCGGGCGGGCTGAAGGAAGGATCAAGCTTGCCGTATTTGCGGCTGCGCGGATTGAGCATCGACGGATAATCCGGGTTGGGATAAAAGACGCGCACGTCGGCCTTCTGTGCGAGCAAGCGCAATGTCTGATAGGCGGACCGGCCCTGCCAGGGCTCTGCCGAACTAGGGAAATAGCGTGTGACGACCGCGATCTTGAGCATTTGACGCTATCCCTTTCGAGTAGATTCGGTGGCTGACGCTTGTGGGTGGTGCTCGGACTGCGGATGGGCGATGGAATACAACAGGGCTGCATAACGGCCTGCGAGAACCTTGCGCTCATATTGCGCCACTTTCTCAACGTTGGGTCGAAAGTCGCTATGGAGAGAATTGACGCGTTCCGCGGCATCGATAAAGAGCTGACGAATGCCTGCGACGTCGCGACTGCCGGTCCACCATCCTGCCTGCACCTCTTGAAGCAGGAGACGTTCGGGACCGTCGGGATGAACGGTGGCGAGAACAGGCTTGCCGCCGCCGATGTAGTCGTACAACTTGGCCGCGATGTTCAAGCGGCCATGCTGGACCAGGAGGACATAATCGGTCTCGTTCATGGCGGCCAGGGCCTCGCGCTGGGGGAGAAAGCCGCGTAACTCGACGAGATCGCCAAGTTGCAGGAGAGCATCGCGGAAGCGCTGCTCTTCAATATGGCCGATGAAGCGAAAGCGGAGTCGAGACTTGACTTCCGGCGGCAGCGATTGCACGGCTTCAACCAAAGTGGAGGGTTCGGTTGATGCGTAAACGGTGCCGATGTGGGTGACGATGATGGCGCCGTCGGGGCGAGGCTCGGACGAGGGCGTGTAGCGACGCAGGCGAGTGGCGTCGAATCCGTTGGGAAGCAGGAGAAACTTGCTCTCGGGTTCAAGCGGATAGCGGTCACGAATTTCGTGGCGCGCGGCTTCGGTAACCGCGACAATGGCGGTGGCATTGGCGACGGCGCTTGCTTCCACATTGCGGGCGACGGATCGGGCGCGCTCGCCACGGCTGAAGCCGACCAGGTCGATGGCGGTGGAGAGCCATTCATCGCGGAAGTCGACGACGATTGCCAGGTGAGGGAATTCTTTGCGCAGCTTTTCTACAAGAAGAACGCTGGAGAAGGGCGGCACTGTGATGAGGACGAGATCGATGTTGCGTTCTTTGATGATGCGGCGGGCAGCGCGCAGGAGCACCGGATACCAGGTGACCTGAGGGTCGGGCAGGAGAATGTTGTCCAGGGCGCGCTTGAGGAGGTTGGGCTTGGCGGGAGCGACGGGCCCCGTGGGTTTGCCTGCCGGCGGTTTCGCGCCTGTGATCAGCTTCTTGATTCTTTTCTTGATGCCGAAGGGGAGATCGAGGGTGATGGTTCGATGCACTCTGACTTCACTTGGAATCTCATTGAGCAGCGAGGGATCGGCGCCCACGGCGGATGCGTTGCGGGCGGTGATCACATCGAGCTGAATTCCATCAGCAGGGAAGTAGCGGGCAAGGCTCGCGGCGCGGAGAACTCCGACGCCTCCGCCGGGTGGAAAGACATAGGTGACCAACAGCACATTCAGGGGCTTCATTGTCGAGTTCCCAATGCGCGGTCTTCTGAAATAGCAAGGGGGTTGCGGCTGTGGATCAGGGCGTCGGCAGCTTGATACATTTGCCACGCTGTGACCCAGTGGAGTTCGATGCCTCTGCGTCTGGCTTCGTCGGCGATGGAAGCGAAGAGGTTGGCGAGGGCTCCATTGAGTAGTGGCTTGAGATTTCTGTCGTGCGCGCCGTGGGTATAGAGTTTGAGGAAGAGATCGTCGCCGATGGCGGGCGCCAGATTGAACCATTGTTTTGCGCGCGAAGGCGAAGGGGGGTCGTATTCCGCAATCTCTCCGCACTCCACGCGCGGCCTTAACCCCCGGCCCCTGCGGATCCCGACCGGCCCGGTGATCATGAGCAGGTCGCCGCGACTGCCACCGCCGAGGGTGGCTTCAACTCCGCGATCGAAGGACCTGGGGCTAAGGTCAGAGTTGTTTGTGCACCAGTAGATCTGGTTGACGATACGCCCCTGAGGAGGTTCGGGAATGGCAGGCATAGTGAAATCGGCATAACAGCCCAGGTCGCGCAATAGGGAGATTTCGCCTTTGACGCCGCAGCACTTGCCATCGGGGCGCGAGTTATCCAGGGCCCAGTTGCCATGGATGAAGCCGAAGACGGTGCGGCCATCGTGCCGGCGAAGCAGGCCGTGGTCATTGACGAGCCGGGCGCAAAACTCTGTGATCTTTCTGGAAAAAGAATCGCGGCGGTTGCTGTCACCCTGGAGATGCGCTTCATCGTGATGGATGTGCACTTCGACATCGCCAACTCCAAGACGCACCATCTCGGCAATGCCTTCGAGCAGATCGTAACGATAATCTTCCTGGGGATAGAAGAAGCTGTACTGCGGGCGCAGGCCGGCGGCATCTTTGGGAGCATCATCGGCAATGCGCGGCCACTTGTCGCGCCAGCGCGCGACGCGATCCTGCGCGGGCCCGACGGCTTGCGCCAGACCCAGCGGCTCGTAATGATCGGTGATGGCCACCCAGGCGCGCTTCGGCGTTGTGGGCCGAATGCTTTTCCGCAGAGAATCTTTCAGGTAGGGGAGTAGCCAGATTTCTGCATGTCGAGGTAGGTTCATTGAGTGGACTTGCGGGGTGTGCGAACTGGCAGTCGGTTGTGCAATGGAGAAAGCAGAAAGCCACTACAAGCTAATTTGAAGTATCGGGGACGCTTCTCTTGTTTGTCAATATAATCTATACTTTGGATACTTCCCAGCGGGGTTGCAAGCGCGAAGATTGGTCGGGTATGAAAGCGCAAGTGCAAGGAATTTTTTGCAAGCGACCGAGCCCGCGCAGAGAACTGTAGATAGAACTGTTACGGCATGACTTACTTTCGTACAAATTGCCGGGCGCGCAAGATTTCAAGGACCGGGAAGACGCATTATCGAGCAATGTTTGGAACGGGTTACCAACGTTTTGCAGATGTTACCAAGGTCCGAATCAGATTGACACAAAGTAGGCATTGTCACCGTCGGAGCCTGGCTTGCAGGATAGGAATACCTGTCCCGGACAGGCGTGGATGCCGTGCTTGCAGAACTATCGTTGGAGTCACACGAGAGTTGTGACAATCCAGTGGCTCGCACCAGGAGTTTATTCACGGGATTTGAATGATCTGAGGGCGAAACTATTTAGAGAAAAGTCCTTTGGGAGAGCTTGGGGGGAAGGCGATGACTCCGCGTGTTGACAGGTCGCTTGAGGCATCCTTGGAGGCAGGCAAGCAATCCCCGGATGGCGGCGTTGACGTGCAGGAAAAGCTGCCAGAGTCTGACCGTTCTGGGGCGGTCGGCGGGAATGGTTTGCACGCCCGCGGGAACGGTACTCAACACCCAAGCGAACTGGCTGCACGCGGACCGGAGATCAACAAACATTCTATGGAAGCTTCAGTCGCGACTCCTCCTGAATCCAAATCCAAATCGAACGCCAAGCGGGACGAGAAGTTTCCGCTGTCGTTTTGTCAGCAACGGTTGTGGTTTCTCGCGCAGATGGAGGGAGGGAGCGAGGCCTATCACGTTCCGTTCGGGCTGCGCCTGAAGGGCAATCTGAATCGCATGGCTCTTCGCGAGACGCTGGACCGGATCGTCGCCCGCCATGGAGCGTTGCGCACGACATTTGCTTTGCACAACGGTGAGCCGGTACAACGAGTGGCCGCAGAGGAAGACAGCCGCTTTGTATTAATCGAACACGATCTCCGCCAGAATCACGACGTCGAGGGCGAACTTAAGCTGCTTACCGAGTTGGAAGTCAGCGAACCGTTCGACTTCGAGACGGGTCCAGTGATCCGCGGGCGCTTAATCCAACTTTCAGATGACGAACATGTGCTGTTGATCACCGTGCACCACATCGTTGCGGATGGGTGGTCGATGGACATCCTGGCGACTGAGCTGAATACGCTCTACAGCGCTTTTGTCCGCGGTGAGAAAGATCCATTGCCGAAGTTGGAATTTCAATATGCCGACTATTCTGTCTGGCAGCGGCAGTCGATCGAAGGCGACATTCAAAAGCAGCAGGCCGCGTACTGGAAGAAGGAACTGGCAGGAGCCCCGGCATTGCTGGAGTTACCCACCGACCATGCGCGGCCGCTCGAGCAGAAGTATGCCGGAGCCCTTGCGGAGTTGGTGATAGATGAACAACTGACGACTCAACTGAAAGAGTTCAGCAAGCGTCACCGTGTGACTCTGTTCATGACCTTGCTGGGCGCGTGGGCGGCGCTGATGGCACGACTTTCCGGCCAACCGGATGTGCTGATCGGAGTGCCGACGGCAGGCCGCGGACGATCGGACATCGAAAACCTGATTGGCTACTTCGCCAATACCGTGGTTGTGCGCCTGGACCTGACGGGCTCACGCAGCTTGAATGAATTGCTGGGACAGGTAAAGACACGGTCACTGACTGCGCAGCAATATCAAGACATTCCTTTTGAGCAAATTGTGGAATTGGCGCGGCCGACGCGGAGCATGGCCCACAGTCCGCTGTTTCAGGTTATGTTCGCTTGGCAAGGCACGCCAGAGGTGAAGTACGATCTGCCGGGACTGGAAGTGCAGGCTCTACCGACGCCGCACAAAGTGTCGAAGTTCGATCTGTCGCTTGAGCTGAGGGAATCGGGCAAGACGGTCACCGGCGGCCTCGAGTATGCCACTTCGCTGTTCGAAAAGGCCACGATTGATCGCTACCTTGAGTACTTCCGCAATCTTCTCCGCGCCATGGTGGCCGACGATGCACGGACTATTGATTGCTTGCCGATACTACCGGAATCCGAGCGCAATCATTTGCTGCGCGAATTCAATAACAGCGAAGCCGAGTATCCCAAAGACGTTGCGCTGGCGCGGCTGGTGGAGCAGCAGGTGGAGCGAACGCCCAACGCTGTGGCTGTGGTCTATGACGAGCAGCGGCTGACCTACCGGGAGCTGAACGAGCGGGCAAACCAACTGGCCCACGAGTTGATCAAACAGGGCGCGGGTCCAGACCAGATTGTCGGCCTGTATGTGACGCGGTCAACGGATTTGATAATGGCGTTGCTGGCAATCATCAAGGCCGGCGCGGCGTACCTGCCTTTGGATCCGCTGTTTCCTCCGGAGCGGCTGGGCTACATGCTGAGCGACAGTGGCTCCCGACTGCTGATCACCGAGAAGAGTCTTCGCGGAACATTGCCCGCGTTCGCAGGCACGATCATCCAATTGGAAGATGAAAGCTGGCAGGCGAACGGCCGCGATAATCCTGCGGTGGCGGTGAGACCTGAAGATTTGGGATATGTGATTTACACGTCGGGTTCGACGGGCAAGCCCAAGGGAGTGCAGCTTCCGCGGAAGGCGCTGACGAACCTGTTGTGGACAATGCGCGAGTGGCTCAAGTTGACCGATCGCGACCGGCTGCTGGCGGTGACAACGATCTCCTTCGACATCGCGAGCGCGGATGTTTGGCTGCCGCTGCTGGTGGGAGCGCAAACCGTAGTTGCCAGCTTTGAGGCGGCGGCGGACGGCAATGCGCTGAAAGAACTTCTTGAGCAGCACGACATTACTTTTCTGCAGGCAACGCCGGTGACCTGGCGGCTGTTGTTCGATGCGGGCTGGCGCGGGAAGGCCAATCTGCAAACTGTGTGCACGGGCGAAGCCATGCCGCAGGAAGTGGCGGTTCAACTGGTGCCGGCCGTGAAGTTGGTGTGGAATCTTTACGGACCTACAGAAACGACTATCTGGTCGACTGGCTACCAGATAACGGATGGCCGCGAGACGATCCTGATTGGCCGTCCGGTCTTCAACACGCAGTGCTACATTCTGGATGCGCATGGAGAACCGGTACCGGCGGGAGTGACAGGGGAGTTGTTCATTGCGGGTGACGGGCTGGCGCGCGGCTATTTGAACCGCCCAGAGCTTACGGCCGAGAAATTTGTTGCCGATCCGTTCGCTGGGGGCGCGGAACGGATGTATCGGACCGGCGACCTTGCGCGCTATAGGCCAGACGGCAATATCGAGTGCCAAGGGCGCATCGATCACCAGGTAAAGATCCGCGGTTACCGCATTGAGCTGGGAGAGATTGAGGCGCGTCTGGCCGAATTCCCCGGGGTGCGCGAAGCGGTGGTGATTGCGCGCGAAGACACACCGGGCGACAAAAGGCTGGTGGCTTATTACGCGGTTTCAGCGCTTGGCGAATCGGAGAAGGGAAGTATCGGCGCGGAGCAATTTCGCGCGTATTTGTCCACGAGCTTGCCCGAGTACATGGTGCCGGCGGCCTATGTCCGGATGGGGGCATTGCCGCTGACGCCCAACGGCAAGATTGACCGCAAGGCGCTGCCAGCGCCAGAGGCGAACGCCTTTTCAACGCGCGGCTACGAACCACCGCAGGGCGAGGCGGAGACGAAACTGGCCGCGATTTGGTCGGAGGTAATCAAGCTCGATCGAGTGGGCCGCAACGACAACTTCTTCGACCTTGGCGGGCATTCTCTGATGGCGGCTCGCGCAGTGGCTCTCATGAATCAGGAGTTTGGAACATCGCTTCCGATCAGAGTCTTGTTCCAGGCAAACACGGTGAGCCAGTTGGCTGCGCTGATTGACAAGCAGGGCGAAGCCCAGGAAGAAGACTGGCCGATTTTGATTCCAGTGCAAACTCGCGGGACTCGGGGCCCGCTGTTTTGCGTCGCAAGGCCGAATGTAAATGCGTTGGGATACCTGATGCTGTCGCGCGAACTGGGCATCGATCAGCCTGTTTACGGTTTGCAGGTGCAGCTTGAGGAAGACCCCGCGATTGATTTCAGCGATGAGCAATACAGGACGACGGCGGCTGAATATATTCGTGCCATAAGGGCGGTGCAGCCGCATGGACCTTACAACATGATTGGCCAGTGCCAGGGAGCTTACATCGCCTTCGAGATGGTTCAGCAACTGGAAGCTGAAGGCGAAAGAGTTTCGTTTCTTGGCATTCTCGACGCATGGACAGAAGAGAATACGCGCTACCGGTGGCGGTTTATGGTCTATCTTGCGATGAGGCGTCTGCAGGGTCTGAAAAGCCGGATCTTTAAGAAAGCTGACGACGATCAGACTCAATCGCCGCCAACAGCTCCAAAGACGCAAGGTCATCCGGCGAAGTCACAAGAACCGGGCTCGAGTTACAGCAAGAAGGTTTTATTTCAGAAATATTTTCCAGGCAAGGGTTTCGTTCCACCCGTCTGTTCTGTGCCGATCACGGTGTTCAGACTTGGGAAGCAGCCCTGGTATCGCAAGAACGATGCGACGATGGGGTGGGGAGATCGGACCCATTTGGACGTGAAGACGCGAAATATATCCGGGCATCATTTGACGATCATGCGCCAACCATTTGTCAAGGAACTGGCGTCGATGGTAGCCGAACGCCTGAATGAAACAGCGCGCGGAAACGGGAAAGCGTCCTGATGAGAATTGGCTTTTTAGATTGGGCCACGGACTTGATGCATGTACCGCACCACGGCTAATGCCACTTTCTTTCAGGATCTGATTTCAATCAATAGCTTCAGAACGGTTTGGCCATGGCGAGTAATACGAGTTACAACGGCAAACACGAATGGCTGCTGCAGACGTTTCACCGGAGTGGCGCCTCTTTTGTGTCTTCAAAGCTTCCGGCGCGGGATTCGCTGCTGGTCCTGAATTACCATCGTATTGGAAACCCTGAAGAGGACTTATTTGACCCCGGCGTGTTTTCAGCGACCGCGGAAGAATTCGACACACAGATCTCCTTCCTGAAGAAGAACGTCTCGCTTGTAACTCTCGAAGAAGCGCTGGCCTTTGTCGACGGCACGCAGAAAGAAAAGGGCCGCCACTGCCGGGTGTTGATAACTTTTGACGATGGGTATCTGGATAACTATGAAATTGCGCACCCGATTCTGCGTTCGCACGGAGCGCAGGGCGTTTTCTTTTTAGTGACGAGTATGGTTGGATCTCACCACGTTCCGTGGTGGGATCACATTTCCTACTTAATGAAGACGGGGCGAAAGCGCAGGTACCGGCTCCGCTATCCTGGCGAGCTTGAGGTCGACATCGATCAGGACGGCATGGAGCAGAGCTTGCGAGCCGTGCTTAAGTTATATAAGAGGCCCGAGAATACTGATCCCGAGCGCTTTATTCGGGAGGTCGCGGAGGAGACGCAAGGAGATGGTCTGCCTGCAACATTACGGCGCTTTCTGAATTGGGATGAAGCCAGGGAGATGAGAAAAGGTGGCGCGGCGATAGGCTCGCACACGCATTCGCATCATGTGCTCAGCCAGTTGGAACCCGATCGTCAATTCGAAGAGTTATCCAAGTCCCGGGCAATCTTGACGGAGCAACTTGGAGCGGCAGTAGACACAATTGCTTATCCGGTGGGGAACAGCAAGAGTTTTACCGAGGATACAAAGCGGATTGCGCGAGAGGTTGGATATCGCGCCGCGTTTTCGTTTTATGGGGGCGCAAATTTTGCCGGAAAGATATCGGCTTACGATGTAGGCCGATTTGACATTGAACACTATAACTTGGGGCGGCTACGGCTTGAGACGGCGATGTGGAGACTTACAGGTCACATTCGATGGCCTTGATCGCACAGGTGATATGGCAGTCGGGATGCGGGAGTAGAATTCTAACCAAAGCGACTTTTGTCTGCGGCCGCTTGCGAGTTACGGAGTAAGACATTGGCTAGATATTTAGTAACTGGAGCTGCCGGGTTTATCGGCCGCTCGATTGCCGCAGCACTGCTGGCGCGCGGCGAGACGGTTCGCGGCATCGATAGCTTTATTACCGGAAAACGGGAAAACTTGATTGGACTGGAGGCCATGGATTTCGTGGAGGGCGACCTGGCCGACCCGGCCGTCTGTTCGGCGGCTTGCGATGGCATTGAGATCGTGTTTCACGAGGCGGCGCTGGCGTCCGTACCACGTTCGGTGGCTGATCCTGTGGCCACAAACAGAAACTGCGTTGACGCGACGTTGAACGTGCTAGTGGCCGCGCGCGCGGCTGGGGTTCGGCGCGTGATTTACGCAGGGTCATCTTCTGCTTACGGCGATACACCGACACTGCCCAAACATGAGGGGATGGCACCTAATCCGATCAGTCCTTATGCCGTGGCCAAATTGGCCGGGGAACAGTACATGCGCTCGTTCTCGCGTGTATACGGATTGGAGACGGTGGTGTTGCGTTACTTCAACGTGTTCGGTCCTTACCAGGATCCCAGCTCTCACTACTCTGGAGTGCTGGCGCTGTTTTGCCGAAGGATGCTGGCGGGGGAGCAGCCGACGATCTTTGGGGACGGGGAACAGAGCCGCGATTTTACGTATATCGAAAACGTCGTGAATGGCAATCTGTTGGCGGCCGCTGCGCCGGCCGAGAAGGTATCAGGACGAATGATGAATCTGGCTACCGGCTCGAGGAGCACCTTGAACCAGACTTTTGCCATTCTTAGTGAGCTGACGGGCTATAGCGGCGGAGCGGCCTATGCGGCCCCGCGCACAGGAGATATCCATGATTCGCTGGCTGATATTGGGTTGGCGCGGGAACTGCTGGGGTATGAGCCGGCGGTGAATTTTCGGGATGGCCTGCGGCGCACCGTTGAGTGGCATAAGACGCGAGAGTTGGTCGCATGAAGGTCTCGCAAAGAACGCAGATTATAACGAGTGATAACTTCCGATCTTGATGTCAGGTGGGAGAAGGGCTTGCCAGTTGGAACGCACAGCGGCAACTTCGTCACTATATTTTGGATTGGGGATCCCGGGATGAACCATCAACTCGAGGCAGCGAAAGCGGGGAACCTGGCCAGTGTTTAGGATTTTATAGAAATCGCGAAAGTCGCCGAGCCCATCGGGACTGGTTGTTTTATAGGAGTGGCGGAGTGCCAAGCGGTAGGCTATCTTCTTGATTGAGCGCAAGCCAGTCATCTGCTGACCGGGTGGCAGCAAGTTAATCGTAGTTCGTACCTTCCGGATAGCAAATCTCCGTTGCAACGATTTCAGAACTTGAAATAACTGCGGGATCGTGTGGACGTGGTTATGTGAGTCGAAGTGACTTACAGGAACGCCGGCATCCAGGACCCGCTGGACCTGCAGTGTCAATTCGAGAAGAAGAGCTTTGCGGAGTTTCGATGTTATTGGGACTGTGAAGAGTTTCTTCGATAAGTGGCCGCTCTCGTCGAGGATTGGTTCAAGATCGGTGGCCGAACTCAGGGGAGGAAATGCAGTGAGATTCAAGTGCACGCCAAATGAGCACTGAGGGAAGCGTGGTATCTGCTGAACCGCATGTTCAAAGCCAGGAGTATTCGCCATTAACGATGCAGAGGTGATGGCGCCGGATTGCATCAGATCAAAGATCTCGTTATTGACTCGCTCATTAGCGCCGAGATCATCTGCGTTGACGATAATTATCATGAGTGCTCGTTCAAGAACCGGATGCCATTTTGTTGTGAAGGCGAGTGGGTGGTATACGACCAGTAATTTGATGGTCTCAGGGCAGCGTCTTTTCTGTCGCGCCTGCTAACTCCGGGCGGATCAGGAGCAGCATGAGCTTGTTTGCCGGCCCGCCGATTTTCTTTGGCAGGAGGCCGGTGAGAGTGCTTAGCCGGGTTCGGTCTTCCGGTTCCAATACGCGCAGGAAGTAGAAGAGTCCGAACAGGACGACCAACGAAGCGCTTCCACCCAAGAGAATCCCCCAGAGTGGGGCGAACTGAATAGCGACATAATGCGCGGTTAACGCCGCCAACGCGCTGATGAAGGTGATTTTCGCAATCTGCAGCCAGGGAAGCTTCACTTTGTAGAGATAGATTGCCATGGTCCACATGCCGCCGACGGCTACAGCCTGGGCCGCCCCGTTGGCGATGCATGCGCCGACCGCGCCATGCGCCGGAATCAAATACCAAGCGACACCTATATCGACGATCCCGGCGGCAACTGTAGCGGCAATGACATAGCCTTGACGCTCCACACTCTGCAGCAGGCTCTGCGCGGGCGACATGAAGGCTTTGAACATGCACATTAGAGGGGCTAGTGCCACAACCGCCGCGGCACCTGCGTACTGGTGACCGTAAAGGAGCAGCAACGCTGGAACGGCGAGCGAGGCCGCAATAAAATGCAGCGGGATAGTGGTCAAGGCGAGGTAGCGAAATGAAGAAGCCGTGATTGAGGGAAGCTTCGACTTATCGCGCCCGTATTGAGCGAAGATGGTGGTGCTGGCTGCGGCTCCGAAGATTGTGGCCCCCATCAGGAGTTGCTCGGCCATGCTGAATGCGGCGGAGTAGAACGCCACCTGGCGGATATCGGTGCAAAGCATTTTGAGCAGGATGACCTCTGAACGGCCCCAGACGATCTGCTCGACAAGCATACTGGCGACGCTCTGGAGGGAAAAAGACATCATGCGCTTAAACAATCCGGGAGGCTGGACATGGGTGGTCTCCCAGGCAAGCACGCGCTTTATGGTGGGGAAGAAGCGCACCAGAAAATCAACGGCACGCATTGCGAGCATGGACACGCCGACGCCAACGACCCCCCAGTGAAGAATCACAGTCGCCCCAACCAAAACGAAGTAGGTGAAGGTGGAGGCGATGGAGGCGGGGACATTTGCCGACATCTGTTCGGCGGCCGTATTGGCCATTGCCGAAATGTAGTTGACCATGGAAGGCCAAATGCTAAGCACCAGAAGGGCCGCAGCCAATTTATATGCCGGATCGGCCGCCAAGAGCACCCAAATCAGCAGACCGCCGGTGGCTAGTGTTGCCAGGCCGGCCTGAAGCAGCAAAGTGCGGATATAGATGTAACGAGCTGTACCTCTGTCGCCCATGCCGAAAAACTCGGCCATATACTTTCGTGTGGTTGCGGGGATGCCGACTCCGCCAAGGCCTGCGACCACAGCAGCGATATATGAAACGTAGACGATGTAGCCGTTCTTGGACGGCCCCAGATAGCGTGCAATCGCAATCGAGGTAAATACGGTGATGATCCCGTTAACTATATTTTCGAGACCGAACCATCCGGTGTTTTTAGCTATGGTCTTCGTATTCGACATTGCGGTTCCAAATCTGCCCTTTTGGGGTCGCTTGAGTTATGCCTAGCAGGTTACACAGGGCCTTCGGGCGAGAGCAGTATTCCTTGAGCTCCGTTTGCTTTCTAGCTCATCGCATGTAGTGCAGCACGGGCGTCGTTTGCGGTCTGCGAGTCATGCGCGAGAGCGATTGCTTTCCTCAGGTGAACCGTCGCGTTATTGCTGTCGCGGAGTTTGCCATAGACCATTCCAAGATGGTACTGCATGGTTGCGTTCTCTGGATCGGCGCCGATTGCGTTCTCGAGTAAGTTGCGTGCAAATTCGTAAGTACCGTTGTAGTAGTAGGCCCATGCCAGGGTATCGGCGGTGTTAGGCGAGTCAGGCATGCCCTGCCGGGCAGTCTGCGCGAGGGTCAGGGCGGTGTTCACTCTTTCGCCTTTGAGTAACATGCGATAGGCGAGAGTGTTGGCTGCGATGGGTTGTTGCGGCTGGATTTGCAGAGATTTCCGGTAATAGTTTTCGGCCTTGTCCAGATCTCCACGAGATTCCTCGAGTGTTCCGAGAATGGCGAGTGCGCCAGCGTCATCCGGATGCGAATTCGACCGCTGTTCCCAGGTCGCGATTTCATTGTCCGTCTTTCCGCGCTGGCCGGTAATCTGCGCAAACAGCATGACAGCATCGCCGTCAGCGGGATTCAACTGGATGGCTTTTTGGGTTGCGGCAGCTGCCTGGTCGAAGTCCCTAGCCTGAATCTGCAACTGCGCCAAGAGATCATAGAACCTGCTGTTTCCTGGACTCTTTTCGATTTGCGCTTTCACGCGAGCGAATGCGTTGGCCGACTGCTTCCGGTAAAGATCATAACTAACGAGCAAGCGCATGGCTTCGACGGAATTGGGATTGATTTGCAGGGCGTGATCCAAAAGGCTGACGCCCTCGGGAAAGCGTTTCTGAGCGAGGCGAAGTTTGCCGAGATAAAGGTAGGGCTGGGCGCTTTGCGGAGAGAGATCCATCGCGGTTTTCAGGTCTGTTTCAGCTTTGCCGGGCAGATTGCGGTCCACCTCCACGATGGCGCGCCACACATAACCGCCGGAATAGCGGGGCATGGCATCGATCGCGTCGTCGGCGACATCGGATAGCAGCCCGATATCTCCGCGCTGGCAAGCGATGTGCGCCAACTCCTCCTGCGCACCGCTCTCAGCCGGATTCAGCTCCGTTGCCTGAAGGAAGCTCTTTTCTGCCAGTTCGCGATTGCCCTCCGCCAATGCTGCCTTGCCGAGCCAGTATTGGATTGAGGAGTCCTCGGGGAAGGATTTGGCAGCTTTGAGAAGGGCGTCTATGGCGTCGCTCGCCTTGCCGCTTTGGAGCAGCGCGGCTCCGTTCAGCGCTTCAACTTCGGAGTCTCCGGGGCTCTTCTTCTGAAGGGCAACAACCGCGGTTCGCGCGGCTTCATCGTTGTGGGTCTGGAGGAGGGCACGAATGTAGCCCTTCTGCAAGGAAATGTTGTCAGGATACTTTGCTGTCAGGCTGGCGAACTCCGCAACGGCCTTATCCAACTGCCCGGACGCGACGTAGTAATCGGCGAGCACGCGGACCCCCTGAGGATCGCCGGCAAGGTCTTTCGAGGCCTGGCGGAGAACTTGCTCGGCTCTTGGCTGATCGCCCTCGGAGAGGATGACCTGGGCAACATTTTCCCTGGCGGCAAGGCTGTTGATATTGGCAGCGACAGCTTGCCAACTGATTTTCTCGGCTTCCTGCAGGCGATGATTCCTGGAGTAGAAGGAGGCGAGCAGGATTTTGGCGTTAAGTGATTTGGGATCGAGATCAGCGGCCTTCTTGAGTTCACCTTCGACGGAAGGCGCCTTGGTGGGATCATCCTCCTGAAGGAGCGCGAGATCTTCGTGGAAGACGGCCTGATTCGGATCGAGTTCCAACGCACGGCGAATCTCCATGAGGGCCAGATCGTTCTTTCCCTGCCTGGCTGCAATCGCGGACAGAAGAGCGTGACCCCCCGGGTTATTGGGTTGCCTGGCCATGACTGCAATGGCCTGCACTTGCGCCAAGTCGGTTTTGCCATCAGCGAACAAGAGGTTCCCCAACTCGACCCGCGCCTTGTAATTGGAAGGCTGCAACTCGACGGTACGCGCGAATTCCGCCGAAGCTTCAGCGGAATGGCCCAGGTGCTCGTAGGTCTGGGCGAGTTCAAAGTGGGCTTCAGGGTAGTCTTTGTCGACCTTGAGGGCGTTCGAGAACTGGATGGCGGCCTCTCTATACTTGGCGCTGGCGCTGAACCGTTTTCCGCTTTCGAGATATCTGACTTTCTGCACTTCTGGATTGCCGCGACATCCTGCCAATAGGGCGAGCGCAACGAAAAGAGTGACCAAGGGGAGATTTTTTTGCGGAGTCATTGGATTCCACCTGCTACTGAAACCAAGTTGAACTTTGTTGAACAATCCATTCATTGTCTTCGATCCTTGCAAACTGCATTGACTGCGAGGGCCCTGTCGATTCGGTCAGTCCGGGATATACCGGGAGAGGAGGGGCACAAGCTGCGCCGTAAATGCCTCGGCTTGCGCCCTCGCGGGTGATGTGCCTTCCATAGGATTGATTGCCGTAGCGACTCTAATGAGCGCGCCATCGGTGCGATTCATTCGCATGGCGTCTGTGACGAGGTAGATTTTGGCCATGTATTCGTTGGCGACGCTGCGTCCGTGTGCCTGATACCAATAGATGACAAACTGCCGGCTGTCTCCGTTGGTGATGACGTATTCACCGACATGGTGCGGCTTTCCGTTGGCGTCGATCAGATCGACATAGCGCGAGGACTCAAAGGCCCAACCGTCGCCTGGCAAGCAATTCTTGGGCGAATGAATCGTGACGTCCGTTCTCTGCGTGGGGAAATAGCCAATAAAAAGTCCGATCAGTTGCGAATCGTTGTTGCGGGTATAGGCGCGCGAGAGGAAATCTCCCTTGCCGAGGACATCGCGGGTTTGCTGATCGATCAGCACATCGGTGCCCGACCATCCAGCAATGGTACGCGGTACGGCAGATAAGGGTTCGCTGGCGGGCACCATGTCCGCAGAGCCACGGGCGCCAAGGACGGCCGAAGCACTGACCAGCAACACGACAACTGTCAAGAAGCGAGGGCTTATCATGCGTGCCTCCTGAGCGCCAGGAAGAAATGCATGATGCGATGAAGAACGACGAGGCAACCTAGAGCAACGAGAAACATGACCCAACCAGAAAATTCGTGAAAAAAGCCCAGCGCCTTGTCCGGATCCCAATACTGGACACAGAGGCCGGTTCCGAAGATGCGAACGGCGTTGGCGGCAATCGCTATAGGAATGCTGGCCAGAGCGAGGAAAGCGCGCCGAACGAAGGTCTTCTCGAGGAAGTACCCGTAAAAGACGGAAAGAGTAAACAGGCTCACGAGGGAACGTATGCCGCTACAAGCTTCTGCCACCTCGAGCTCAATCGAGGGGAGCTGAATAATATTGCCCTGGCGAAGGACCGGGATGCTGAATAGCGCCAACAGATTGCTGGCCAGCTTGGAGGCGAGGATCTGAAGAGGAAGCGCTATCTGGTTGAAAATAATGGTAGGAAGCGGGATGGCCAGGAGGAGAACCAAGAGAGCAAAGCGGAGCTCATTCAGGTACTCCCACCCGCCAAAAGCCAGCACGAGCCCCGCCAGGAGAACGATGAGCGAAACCCGCGATAGAAAGATCGCCGCGCCGTAGGAGCCGAGGAGCAGGACGATCAGAGCCAAAGCAACCAAGGCAATTCCAGCCCACGTAGGCGCGACTCCTTTTTCTTGAAGGGTCTTTCTCTTCGTCCAGACGAGGTAGGCTGCGAAGATGGGCACCAGGAAGCCGTGAGAATAATCGGAGTTCCGCGCCCAGATGACCACGAGGCCGGCCAGTACACGGTAGTAGACCAACACCACCAAAGCGCCGATGACCAGGGAACCCCATGCAAGCTGAGCATTTCGAGAGGAAAGAGAGCCGCTGGAAATGGCCGGTATATGTGGATTTTGGTCCATACTCTCCGAAAGGCAGGGCTTGGGTACAGGAATTCGCCATATTCTTCTTAGCAATTGGAGTGCCGAGAGTGGAAATTTGTAATCCAAAGGTGTTCCCTTTGATTTGGCCAATTCCGGGACATCGAGTTTCCTATCCAAAGGAAAACACTTTCCACTTTTATAGGAAAATAATGTGCCAATTGTTTCCACCGAAAGGGAAAAAGTTTTCCCTTTTGAGGGGAACTCGAGAGCCGGATGAGTCCCAAAGTACAAGCAAACAGCGGTGAAGCACCTTTCCACATGCAGGGAACAGGTTTGGACTCTGC
>JBARBP010000280.1:0-5203 GCA_049793195.1 Occallatibacter sp.
CAACGGGATACCACGAGTCGCCAAGCCGGTAGATGCCGCCGCCCTCGAGCATCAGCAGGCCATGCTCCATCACGTGAATCTCGACCAGGCTGAGGGCTGCGCCGGGATCGTAGGTCATGGTGTTCACTGCGAAATCGTAGGACGGCCCATCGGGCATGAGAGCGCGGACGCGCAGGGCCTCATCGCCCATCAGCGGCACAGAAGAGACAGCGGATTCGTTACCCACGACGATCTTGGGGACGGCCGCGCCAGGTATGGGCTCATACATTTTTTCAATCACGGCAGCGCGCGAAACGGACCTGGCGCGCACCGTGTGCGGCGTGCCCTGGGGGAGAAAAGCAAATCCGCCGGGCGAGAGGATGTGCGTTTTGCCAGCAGCCTTCAACTCAAGCTTGCCCTTGAGGACGTAGAGAAAGCGCTGCGCAGGCGTGGGCGCGAGAGCGCCACCGGAGGCGAACTCAGCGGACATCTGCGTGAAGCGCGCGCCCAGTTGCGGCGCGGCGTGGACGACGAATTCCACGCTCTCCGCGCCGGGAAGAGGCGTGCGGACGAATGTGTTTGGGGTTTGAAGCAGGTGGTCGGGCTTGAGGCTGCTTCGCGTTAGTCCGAGGTGGTGCATTCGTGACCTCATGGGGAATTGCGTTGTTCGATTCTAGCGAATTTATCAGGCGCCGGCGGCAAACCGCTCAAGAAATTTGCCCCCAACTTGCAACGCCGCCTCCACGTCTTCTTCGCGCACGGCTTCGGCGGGATGGTGACTGATGCCGCCGGGGCTGCGCAGAAAGAGCATAGCCGCGGGTACACGAGTGGCCATCACCATGGCGTCATGGCCTGCGCCGCTGGGCATTTGCTTTAAGGGCATTCCGATGGCCTCGATGGCGTCGCCTAAAAACGAGGTCAGGCGCTCGTCCATGGGAACAGCCGGTTGGTTCAGATGGTCTGTGCGCTGGAGGGCCAGACCGCGGCGCTCGGCGATTTCATTTGCATCCTCGATCAGTTTCTCCACGGCGGCGATGCGCGACGCATCGTGCGCATGCCGGAGGTCCAGGCTCACCAGCGCTTTTCCTGGAATGACGTTGCCGGCGTTGGGTTCCACTTCCACCTTCCCGACGGTGGCGACGAGGCCCTCGGTGGCTAACGCAAGCGACTCAACCTTGGTGATCCATTCGGCTGCGGCGGCCATTGCATCGTGGCGCAGGCGCATGGGCGTTGTGCCCGCGTGGTTGGCCTGGCCAGTGAATTCGAGGGTGAGCCGCGTCTGGCCTACAATTCCGGAGACTACAGCGAGGCTCAGGTCTTCCGACTCGAGGACCGGGCCTTGCTCGATGTGGATTTCGACGAAGCCAATGGCGTTTTGATCGAGAACTGCATCGTCGATCAAGTTTGGATCGAGGCCGAAGGCGCGAATCGCGGCCTGGAGAGTGATGCCTTCAGAGTCTTCGCAATTGAGAAGCGCCGGATCGAAGCGGCCGGCGACGGCACGGCTGCCGATGAAAGGCACGCCGAAGCGCACGCCCTCCTCCTCAGAGAAGGCGATGACCTCGATGGCCAAGGGCAGATTGCGGTCTCTCGCAATCTCCACCCATTCAAGCGCCAGTGCAACGCCGAGCACTCCGTCAAATGCGCCAGCGTCGGGAACGGTATCGATGTGCGAGCCCATGACGAGCCGCTTACCGCTTGCACCGGTCGGCTTGAAGAACCCGCGCAGATTGCCGGCCGCGTCCACATGGACCGCCATGCCCATCGACTCCATGCGATCGCGGAGATGGGTATGAACTTCATGCACCGGCGGGGTGAGGAACCGGCGCGTGATGCGATTGGTGTCTTCGCTCATGCCGGCAATCTGTCTGCATTCCGCGATTGCGCGGAGGGCCTGGGTTCTCATTGGCGCACCAGCTCTCTTCCGCGGGCCTGGCCGATGAATTGGTCCACGTTATAGATCTGTTCGCCGCCCAGCCAGGTTTCAAGCACTCGGCCCTTGAGCTTCGCGCCAATGTAGGGCGAGAGCTTGTGGCGAAAATGCAGGTGATCCGTGGTTACGGTCCATTCGTCGTCCGGGTTGAAAACCAGAAAATCCGCATCGGCTCCGGGGACGAGGGCGCCTTTTTGTCCAGACAGGCCGGCGAGGCGTGCGGGTTCAGAGGCCATCCATCCACCCACCTTTTCGATGCCGATTCCACGCCGAGACATGGCGGTCCACAGCGCGGGAAGGGCCAGGCCGAGGCTGGCAATTCCGCCCCAGGCAAGATCCCAGCGGCCTTCTTCGCGACGCTTCATGGCAGGCAGGCAAGGGGAGTGGTCGGTCGTGACCATGTCGATGAGGCCTTTCTCGAGCGAATTCCACAACGCTTCGCGGTTGGCTGCGTTGCGGATCGGCGGAGCGCATTTGAATTCGGTGGCTCCGTCGGGAATATCCTCGGCGGCGAACCACAGATATTGGACGCAGGTTTCGACGGTAACGGGCAGGCCGCGCTCACGGGCGGCTGCGAGAATCGGGAGGGCCTGGGCGCTAGCAAGATGAACTATATGGATGGGCGTGGCGAATTCCTTGGCCAGGCGAATGAGAAGGGCGATTGCTTCCACTTCTGCGGCGTGGGGGCGCGAAGCTAGATAGGTGGAGTATTTGCGCCAATCGGCATTGTTTGCATTTAGGGTTTGGGTGGCTGCGTCTACGGGGCCGGCCAGTTCAGCATGGACGAGAAGGGGCAGGCCACTGCCTCGCAATTCGGCGAGGGCCAGACGCAGATCGGCTTCATCGACCCAGGCGAATCCATCGATCCCGGAGTGAATGAGGAAGCACTTGAAGCCGGGGACGCCAGCGCGGGCCAGTGGCTGCAGTTCGTTTGCGTTGCCGCGCACCACGCCGCCCCAAGCTTCCCAATCGACCCACGCTTTGCCTTTGGCCGCGTTGCGCTTGGCGTCGAGGGCATGTGTGTCGATAGTTTCGGGGACGCAGTTGAGGGGCATATCGACAAGCGTGGTGACGCCGCCCGCAGCAGCGGCCCGCGTTGCGGTCTGAAAGCCCTCCCACTCCGTGCGGCCGGGTTCGTTGATGTGAACGTGCGAGTCAACGAGTCCGGGTAGCATCACCAAGTCGCCGTAATCGCGAAGGGGGGTGTTGGCAGGCAGTTCGCTCCAACTTCCATCGTTCGGGCTTTGGACCCCAGCGATGCGGCCGTTCTCCACCAGGATGGTAGCGGGGCGGAGGCCGTCCGGCGTCAGAACGCGCGTTGAGCGAAATGCCTGAACCATGCTTTGTCTACTTTCGCTTGCCGGGGAGGGTGATCGCAAGTGACATGCCGGGAACAAGGCACGAATGGCAGGCGGGACAGGTTCGGTAAACTTATGCCAGGTGGATGTGAATCCTTCCCCAACTGGAGTGGAGTATGTTGCTTGGTCAATCGATTGTGAATGGCGAACCCCGCGAGGGGACTGGAGCGGCTTTCCAGGGGTTGGACCCTGCTGCCGGGACTCGCCTCGATCCCGTTTATCATTCGGTCTCGGTGGACGATGTCGACCTGGCGGCGCGGCTGGCCGATGATGCTTTCGCGACTTACAGCAAACTGTCGGGCGCGGAGAGGGCCAGGTTCCTGCGTCACATCGCGGCGGGCATTGAGGCCATTACGGCGAAGGTTGTGGACCGTGCGCATCACGAAACGGCTCTGCCCGTGCCGCGGTTGCAGGGAGAGGTGGGGCGCACCGTCAATCAGCTTCGGCTCTTTGCGCAGGTAGTGGAAGAAGGATCGTGGGCCATGGCGCGCATCGATCCCGCAATGCCGGACCGCAAGCCTCTGCCTCGCGCCGATATTCGCTCAGTGCTGCGGCCGATTGGGCCGGTTGCAGTGTTTGGCTCCAGCAACTTTCCGCTGGCGTTTTCGGTTGCGGGCGGAGATACGGCATCGGCGCTGGCTGCGGGAAATCCGGTGATCGTGAAGGCGCATTCGGCGCACCCGGGCACGAGCGAGATGGTGGGGCAGGCAATCGCGAAGAGCGTAAAAGAGTGCGGGTTGCCCGCGGGCGTCTTTGCGTTGATCTTTGGTTCGGGTTCGGTGGTCGGGTCGGCGCTGGTCGAGCATCCGAGCATAAAAGCTGTCGGCTTTACCGGTTCGCTGCAGGCTGGCAGGTCTTTGATGCAACTGGCGGCGGCGCGGCCAGAGCCCATCCCCTGCTATATGGAGATGAGCAGCACCAATCCATTTATCGTGCTGCCAGAGGCGCTGCATACGCGTTCGGCGCAGATTGCCGAAGGTCTCTTCGGATCGTTCACCCTGGGCGTGGGGCAGTTCTGCACCAAGCCGGGGCTGGTGTTTCTGCCGCGCAACGAGGATGCCGACGCGCTGGTTGCGGGCCTTGAGGAGCGCGTGAAAAAGGCTTCTGCCGCGCCAATGCTGACGGCCGGGATCCACAAGAGCTACAAATCGCTGGTGGCAGAGCGAGGACAGTCGGGTGGGGTTGCAGTTCTGGCGCAGGCTGAGCCGGAGGCTGCAGGCAGCGTGAATGCGCCGCCGGCTCTGTTCGAGGTGAGCGGGAGCGATCTGCTTCGCGAACCGAAACTCACGGAGGAGATCTTCGGACCCAGCGCGCTCGTCATCCGCTATGCCAATCGGGAGGAATTGATTGAGCTGGCGCAGTCGCTCGAAGGGCAGCTTACGGCGACGCTGCATGGAACCGAAGGGGATATTGTGGGCGCGGCCGATCTGGTTGCCATTCTTGAACGCAAGGCTGGAAGGCTCATCGTCAACGGTTTTCCTACCGGAGTAGAAGTCTGCCACGCGATGGTGCATGGCGGGCCGTATCCGGCCACAAGCGACAGCCGCACGACGTCCGTGGGCACGCAGGCCATCTATCGCTTTGCGCGGCCGGTGTGCTACCAGGATTTTCCTCAGGCGGCCTTGCCGGATGAGCTGAAGAATGGGAACCCGCTGGGGATTTTGCGGCTTGTCAACGGGGTTTACACCCGGGACGCGGTATAGCGTTGCGCGGGATTACCAACCCATTTGGCGCATTCGCTCTAAGATAAGCGCACTGTAGTGATTCATGCGATCTGGACGCCGCTTGAGCGGAGCCGGCAGAATCGCGGCGAGGCGCGCAGCCTCTTCCCGGTCGATATTCCGGGCTGCGGTTCCGTCGTAGGTGCGACTGGCCGACTCCGCGCCATAGATGCCGGGGCCCCATTCAACCACGTTGAGGTAGAGCTCGAGAA
>JBARBP010000281.1:0-14348 GCA_049793195.1 Occallatibacter sp.
TGCACACGTTGCTCGAGCTGCTCCACGGTCACCCGATGTGCGCCCGCCTGCTCGCCAAGCTGTGCCGCAAGGTGGTCGTTCTGAAGCGAAGCCCCTCGCAGGTGGTCCTCAAGCTCCCTCGAGCGCTGCTCCACCGCCGTTAGGCTCGCAGTGCTCACGCCTTCCATCTCGCGCACGCGTTGCTCGAGCTGCTCCACGGTCACCCGATGTGCGTCCGCCTGTTCGCCAACCTGCGCCGTAAGCTGGTCATTCTGAAGCGAGGCCTGTCGCAGGTGGTCCTCAAGCTCCTTCGATCGCTGCTCCACCGCCGTTAGACTCGCAGCGCTCGCGCCTTCCATTTCGCGCACGCGCTGCTCGAGTTGCTCCACGGTCATCCGATGCGCGTCCGCCTGTTCGCCTGCCTGAACCCTGACTCGTTCATGCTGGATGGCCGCTTGCTGCAATTGGTCCTCCAGCTCCTTCGAGCGCTGGTGAAGCGCCGTCATGCCGGCATTGCCCTCGGCTTCCATCTTTCGTATCTGTTGCTCGAGTTGCTCCACGGCGGCCAAGTGTGCCTGCGCCTGTTCTCCGGCCTGCGCCGAGAGTTTCTCGTTCAGGATGTGCGCCCGTTGCAGTTGGTCTTCAAGTTCCTTCGTGCGCTGTTGCAGCGCCGCCATTGTGGAAACGCCCTCGGTTTCCATCTCGCGCAGGCGTTGTTCGAGCTTTTCTACTGTGGTCCGATAGGCCTGCATCTGTTCGCCGGCTTCAGATGCCACCCTTTCATGCCGGATGGCCGCCCGTTGCAACTGTTCTTCGAGATCCTTTGTGTGCTGCTGGAGCGGGGCAAGATTGGCATTGCTCTCGGCTTCCATGCTGCGCATGCACTGTTCAAGCTCCTCCACTGCCATCCGATGCCCCTGGGCCTGTTCTTCGGCCTGCGCGCTGAGCTGATCATTATGGAAGAACGCCTGGTGCAGTTGTTCTTCCAGCTCCTTTAAGCGGCGCTCAAGCGCAGACACAAAAGCATTGCCCTCGGCCTCCATCTGGCGGATACGCTCTTCGAACTGCGAAACAGTGACTTGATGCGCCTGCGCCTCCTCGCCTGCCTGCGCCCCGGCCCTTTCCCTCTGAAGGGCCGCCTCCTTCAATTGATCCTCCAGATCTTTTGAACGGCGTTGAGTTGCGGTCAAGTCGGCTATGTGTTCGGCTTCCTTGTCGCGCACGCGTTGTTCGAGCTGCTCCAGAGCTTTTTGATGCGCTTGCGCCTGGTCGTTGGCCAGGGCCGTGACCTTATCGCTCCAAAGGTTCGCCTGTTGTAATTTGTCTTCCAGTTCCTTCGCGTGTTGTTGAGCCGTGGCCACGCTGGCATTGCTCTCGGCTTGCGCGTCGCGCATGCGCAGCTCGAACTGGTCCACAGCTACCCGATGGGCCTCGGCCTGTTCGACCGCGAGCGCCGCGGCCTTGTCGTTCTGGGCGCGCGCCTGCAGCAGTTGGTCATCCAGATCCTTTGAGCGTCGTTGGAGCGCGGTCAGTTCTACGAGTCTGTCTTCGCTTTCGCCCTGCAGCGCACGCACGCGTTGCTCCAACTCCTCTACATTTGGCTTTGCACCGCCCTCAAGCATCCCTTCTGGGAATTCTTCCTCGAAAATCTCCTTCAGGTTTCGGTATGGAGGCTCATATCCCAGGCGCTCCACAACCGGATAGACAATTGCCCGCAAGCTTCTCAGCCTTGTGAACAAATACAGCGAAACAATTGCAAGCAGAAGAGCGGCAAGAAGTGCGATGGTGGCAGCGCCGGACGGGTGAAGGCCAGACCGGCTTTGGAGAAGCTGAAAGAAGGCATCGATATTATCGGTCATGGATTGCAGCCTCTTGCGATGAGGTCAACAGCTTACCACGAGGACGAGCACACAGGCGTGTATCCGGCGCTGCGCGCGGCATCGTTCGATATCAGTCAACTTGGAGCCGGTCCCTTTTCCGTGGTGGAGAGCGGACCGGCTCATTGGAACAATCGAGTTGAATTACGCCTTGGCGGAGGTCAGCGCCCCCAGGTCGGCGGCCAGCTTTTCTGTCGAGAAGGCCTCAATCAGGTCGCCTTCCTTCAGATCGCTGAAGCCGGCCAGGCCGATACCGCACTCCATGCCGTTGGTCACTTCCTTGGCATCGTCCTTGAACCGCTTAAGCGAGCCGATCTTGCCCTTGAAGACCTGTTCTTCTCCGCGCATCACCTTAACTTCCGCATCGCGGCGGATCACTCCATCCTGAACGCGGCAACCGGCGATGGTGCCAACCTTGGGAATGCGGAAAATGTTCAGCACTTCGGCGCGCCCGAGGTAGTTCTCTTTGAATGTTGGATCGAGCAGACCCATCATGGCGAGCCGAATCTCGTCCTGCAACTCGTAAATGATCGAGTGCAGCCGAATTTCGATGCCCTCTTGCTGCGCCAACTCCGCGGCCTTGCGCTCGGGTCGCACGTTGAAGCCGATGATGATGGTGTTGGATGCGGTAGCCAGCAGCACATCGCTCTCGGTAATGGAACCGACGCCCGAGTGGATGACCTTGATGCGTACTTTCTCGGTGGACATCTTTGTTAGCGAGTCGGCCAGCACTTCAACCGATCCCGTGACGTCGCCCTTGATGATGAGCGGCAGATCCTTGACTCCGGCGGTGCGAATCTGCTCTGCCAGGCCTTCCAAAGACACGCGAGAACTCTTCGCGAGCTGAGCGTCTCTCTCCTTCATCTTGCGATATTGCGCGATGCCCTTGGCCTTGTCGCGGTCTGCCACTACCAGGAAGGTATCGCCCGAGTCCGGCATCGACTCCAGGCCCAGCACTTCTACCGGCGTTGATGGGCCGGCCTCTTCGATGGCACGTCCGCGGTCGTCGAACATGGCGCGAACCTTGCCGAAAGTATTGCCGACAATGTAGCTGTCGTTGAGCCGCAACGTTCCGTCCTGCACCAGCACCGTGGCCACAGCGCCGCGCCCGCGATCGAGCTTGGCTTCAATCACCGAGCCGACAGCTTTGCGTCCAGGTGTCGCCTTGGGCGCGCGAATGTCGGAGACCAGGCAGATCATTTCAAGCAGCAGGTCGAGGTGGATACGCTTCTTTGCCGAGACCTCGACGAAGACCGTGCCTTCTTGTCCTGCCCCCGCCCACTCTTCGGGAATCAGCCCGCGGTCGGCAAGCTGCTTCTTCACGCGGTCCGGGTTGGCTTCGGGCTTGTCGATCTTGTTCACAGCCACGATGATGGGCACGCCGGCCGCTTTCGCGTGGTCGATCGCCTCAAGCGTCTGCGGCATAACTCCGTCGTCAGCCGCAACCACGACTACCACAATGTCCGTGACCTTGGCTCCGCGAGCCCTCATACGGGTGAACGCCTCGTGGCCTGGAGTGTCGAGAAAGACAATCTCGCGGCCGGATGCGGGCGATCCTTCTTTGGAGAACCGCACCTTGTAGGCGCCGATGTGCTGGGTTATGCCTCCTGCTTCGCCGGCGGCGACGTCCGTCTCTCTAATGGCGTCCAACAGCGAGGTTTTGCCGTGATCGACGTGGCCCATAACCGTGACGACGGGGGAACGCGGAACCTCGAGCTCGCCGGTGTTTTCGGCTTCGAGAACCTCTTCGATGGCCTGGTTGGCGATCTCCTCCTCGTAGCTGATGACGGTTGCTGCAGCGCCGAACTTGGCGGCGACGTCCTTCACCATCTCGGCATCAAGGGACTGGTTAACGGTGACGAAGACGCCGGTCATAAGCAGCGTGGCGATCAGGTCCTTGGCGCGGACTTCTAGCTTTTCGGCCAGGTCCTTGACGCTGATGCCCTCGGTGACTGTGATTTCGCGAGTGATTGGAAGCGGCTCGTTGCCGATTTGCATTCCGCTATAGCGGGGCGGCGGCACAAAGCCCTTCATCGGGCCTTCTTTGGTCTTGGGGTACTGCGGACGTCCGCCGCGTCCGCGCGAAGGGGCGCGTTGCGGACGCGGCGCCTCTCCGGTGGGCGGAGCTCCGCCTGCGCCAGGTCTTGCGCCAAATCCGGGACGAGGAGGCCCGCCAACACCAGGACGTGCACCAAATCCGGGCCGTGCCCCCGGTCCGCCTGGCCCGCCAGGGCCCATCGGTGTCCGCGTTGGGTGCTTCGGTCGAGGTCCGCCCGGGAACTGTCCCGGAGCCGTGGTCCCCCCGGGTGTGCGCTGCGGATAATTGCCGGGGCCACCCGCGGGACGGCGATCGAAGATGGGTCTGCCGCGCTGGATTCCTGCGCCAGGGGCGAGATTGCCAGTGCCCGGTTCGACAGGTGGCAAAATGGGAGCCTTGTAAACCGGCCTCGGGCCAGTCTGTGGCATCACCATTCGGCGAGCAGGTGGCACGGGAGCCACCGGCGCCTTTGCGCGGCCAGTAGTCACGTGCGCGGTGGTGGACTCAGCGGAGATCGAGGTGACTGAAGCCTCCGGGTCCAGCTTCTCCGCCTGAACTTCGGTTGCTTCAGGAACAGAAACCGCGGCGGGTTCAACGGCAGGGGGCGCACTCGCGACCGGATCCTCGACGATAGTAGCGGCCGGTGCCGAAGTCTTCGGCGCTGCGGCTGGTACCTTGACAGTCGGTTTTGCTGCGGCCGCGGGCTTTTCAGCCGCTTCCTTTTGAGCAGCTACGGGGGGCTTGACCACGACCGTGCCCGGGGGCGGTGCAACCACGACAACCGGACGGGTGGCACTAGCGCCTGCAGGAGCTTTGGCGACCACTGCGCCAGCTGGTGGCTTCGAGGCAATGGCAGGGGGCGCAGCTGCTGGCACAATGTTTGGCGCCGAGCGAGGCTGAGGAACGATCCTGCGCGGTTCCGGACGTACCGGAGCCGAAGGCGGAGGAGCCGCCGAGACAACGGGCACAGCCGGTGGCGCCACTCGAACCGCAGGTGGGGCAGGAGCCTTTGCGGGCGTCGCGGCCACAGGCCTTGCCGGCTGATGTGGGTGGCGCGCCTCTTCCTCATCTTCCTTCTTCTTCGCCAGGATAGCCTTTAGGACGTCGCCCGGCTTGGAGATATGCGAGAGGTCGATCTTGGGTGTAATCGCTTGCGGAGCGCGCGAAGTCCCAGCGCCTGCGTGGCCGCCAGAGCGCATTCCACGCTCAAAATGCGCGCGCACCTTCTCCGCCTCATCCGACTCCAGTGAACTGGAGTGGGTCTTTCCTGCGCCCAGGCCGAGTTCCGCCAAAATGTCAAGAATCTGCCTGCTCTTGACTTCCATCTCGCGCGCGAGATCGTTGATACGAACCTTACTCATCCGCCTCTTTTCAGAATCTGGTTCCAATCCACTCAGTCGCTCATAGCTACCTCGTGGCAATGGATGTTTTTCAAACTACCATGTTGATTCGATTGGCTTTGAACGCTACGGCGCATCTTACGCGCCATCCTCATCAGCCGCCTTCTCTTCGGTTGCAATTTCCGTTTCTGCCTCTTCCGCCGTTTCGCCGGCTTCAGGCACATTCTCGATTGCCGCTTCAAGTGCGCTGACCGGCTCTTCATCTGCTTCAGCCGCAGCCACTCCTTCAGACTCTTCCAGGACGACCTCTGCGTTTTCTGCTTCAACCTCGGCGTTCTCCGCAACAGCGGGAGCGTTCTCGATCTCTGCTTCGCCTGTCGGAGTTTCGCCACCTTCTGGTACGTGGCCCGCTTCACCCTCTTCGAAGTGTCCAAAGTAGTGGCGAACAGCGACCGAGATCTTCTCCAGCGTCTTTTCGCCGATACCGGGAATCTCCTCAAGCTGTTCGGGGGTCATATCCGCAAGAGCTTCCACGGTCGTGATGCCGGCGGCGACCAGCTTCTGGATGATCCCGTCACCTAACTCGGTAACCTGCTCGATCGGAGTTGAAGGTCCGCCGCCGAAGGCGCCCATCTGCTGTTCCACCTCTTGGCGCTTTTCCTCTTCGCTCTTGATGTCGATCTTCCAGCCCAGCAGCTTCGCGGCAAGGCGGACGTTCTGTCCCTTCTTGCCAATCGCGAGCGAGAGCTGAGTATCGTCGACAATCACTTCCAATTGCTTCTCGGTCAGGTCGGTAATCGAGACGCGGCTCACCTTCGCAGGCTGCAGAGCTTTCTCGGCGAAGGTCGTTATCTCGTCGCTAAACTCGATGATGTCGATCTTTTCGCCGCGCAGTTCGCGGATGATCGATTGCACGCGCATCCCCTTCATGCCTACGCACGCGCCCACGGGATCCACGTCCTTGTCGCGGCTCTGGACAGCGATCTTGGTGCGCTCGCCGGCCTCGCGGGCAATGGCCCTGATCACAACAGTATTGTCGTAAATCTCCGGAACTTCCGACTGGAACAGATTTGACACCAGCTCTGGCGCGGCCCTGGAGACGATCACTTGCGGCCCCTTGGCGGCGCGGTCTACCTTTAGCAGCACCACCCGGACGCGCTCGCCGATCGAGAACTGCTCTAGCCGCGACTGTTCGCGCTTGGGGCAGCGAGCTTCCGCCTTGCCCAGGTCATAGATCACATCCTGGCCTTCAATCCGCTTTACAGTGGCGTTCAGAACTTCCTTTTCTCGGTGCGCATATTCCTGGAATACGGTGTCACGCTCAGCCTCGCGAACCTTCTGGAAGATAACCTGCTTGGCGAGTTGCGCGGCAATGCGCCCCAGCGGACTGGTATCGCGATACATGCGAATCTCTGACCCGACTTCAACGCCGGGGGCCAGTTCGTTTGCCTCTTCCAGAGTGATTTGGTTCAGCGGATCCTCAACCTGCTCCGGGTCCGCGACCACCGTCTTGTAGATGTATGCCGTAATTTCGCCCGTCTCTTTGTTGAGTTCCCCGCGCATGTTTTCCTGGGTCTTGTAGTACTTGCGCGTAGCCAGGGCAATGGCCTCCTCGACCGCACCTACGACGATGGCGGGGTCGATGCCCTTCTCCTGGCTGAGGAGTTCGATGCTTTGATACAAAACGCTGCTGGCCATACTCTGCTTACTCTCTCATTGATCGTTTGCGGCCGGGTTAACTGTAGACCCAGAAGCCGGTTCAGTTGAGGTTGATTTCGCTCGCCACTCACTCAAAATCTGCTGTCGTCCCGAGTGAAGGCCACCGCGGCGACCGAAGTCGAAAGACCTGCGGTTGCTTATTTTAGTTTGGGTGCCCAGGTTTCGATTCTGTGACCTGGGATTCCACAAACCCTAAATCTCCGGCACCAGTTGTGCCTTCTCGATATTCCCCAAGGCAATCTCAACAGTGCTCACGCCGGCCTTCCGGCTCTTGCTATTCTGCTTGACCGCGTTCAGGTCGAGCGTGATTATCTTTCCCGCCCCGGCTTCGGTACCTGTCACCAGGCGTCCTTGCCAGTGCCTGTTGTTGCGAATCGGCTCAAAGGTCTGCACCTTCACCAGACAACCCTGAAACCGATCAAAATCCTCTACCCGGCTCAGCTTGCGATCCAAACCCGGTGAACTGGCCTCCAGTGTGTATTCCGCTCCAGGGACCAGGTCTTCCACGTCGAGCAGCACGCCAAAGTCGCGGCTGAAAGCGGCGCAATCTTCATGCGTCACGCCCGACAACTGCGCCACACTCAGCGAGCCCTCAACCAGCCGCTCGGGGAGCCCTTCCATACCGGCCGCAATCTCTGCCTTGAGTCGTGCGCGCCCCTCGGCGTTTTTCTCCAGAAAAATCCGCAGGGTGCGTTCCTTCGCGGGGCCAATGAACTCAATGTCCACCATGTCCAGCCCATGCGAAGCGGCCACCCGTGCCGCCGCCGATCGAATCTCGTCCAGCTTGACTGCCATCGTTTCCACGCCCCAACCAGCCCACAAACCGCCCGTCAGGGAACCCTAAGCTTTGCCGCCTTTTAGCGGCTTCCCGCGGAGTGTCTCCCGCTAAATTTGCCGCAAATAAAAAGTGGGCTATGAGCCCACTCATCTCTCCGCCAGCCGGTGCGCACACGGAAAACCCTGGCGGACAAATTCGTCTGCATCTCTAGCATAGGCGAATTTCAGTGGAAATTCAATGGGGAAGCATACCCGAAAGGCGATTTTTGGCGGCTGAAATGAGGTGGAAAGACAAGGAATCCGCGCCATTTGCGCTACCGGTCGCCCCAGGGAGATTTCCTTTTTGCACCGAGCAGCATGAGGGACGACAATAGCGGAATGAAATCCTTTCGGCTTTTCGCCCTGCTGTTCCTTGCTGCCTTGGCCATTATCCCCGTACTGCGCGCGCTCGAAAAGCAACCCGCCAGCGTCTACCATGCCCGCCGCACGGCCCTGGCCGCCAAACTCAACGGTGGCATCGCTGTCCTTTTCGCGGCCGAGGAGCCTGCACTCGACCTCTACCCCTACCGCCAGGACGAGGACTTCTACTACCTCACCGGGTGGACCGAGCCTGGAGCGGCGCTGATGGTCGTCGGCGAGCCGCAAGATGGTGCAGCCACAGGTGGATACAGGGAGATTCTCTTTCTCCCCACGCGCAATCTGCGCATGGAGAAGTACACCGGCATCAAGCTCGACTCAGCCTCCCCCGGAGTGGCACAGGCCACCGGGGTCGACGCCGTCGAGCAAATGACAGATTTGCCCTCGGCTCTCAATGCCCTCATCGACAAAAGCCGCGGCCTGGCCTCCAACCTCTGGAGGCAGCCCACGGCTCCGCAAGCCAAGGCGCTCATCGACTTCACCGCCGTTACATTCGGGGCAACGGCACCTGCCACCCACGATGTAACCGGCCTGACTGCCGAATTGCGCATGGTTAAGGACGAAGGCGAGATTGATCTCCTAAGGAAAGCCTCAGCCGCCTCCATCGCCGGCCAGCGCGTAATGATGCAGGCAGTAAAGCCCGGCGTCACCGAGCGTTCCGTCGCCGGGCAGATGACGGCAGCATGGATGGAGAACGGTTGCGAGCGCGCCAGTTATGCGGCGATCGTTGGTTCGGGCATCAACTCCACCACGCTTCACTACGGAGAGAATTCTCGCACCATTGGAGACGGCGACATCGTGGTGGTCGATGCGGCCTGCGAGTATTCCATGTACGCCGCAGACATCACGCGCACTGTGCCTGCCGACGGCCATTTCACTCCGCGCCAGCGCGAGATTTATGACATCGTCCTCGGCGCACAACAAGCCGCGATCGACGCGTTCGTCTCCGGCAAGTCCACCATCAACGACCGCGATCGCAAAGACCCCAACTCTCTCGACACTTTCGCCTACAACTACATCAACACCCACGGTAAAAACCTGCATGGCCAACCGCTCGGTCAATACTGGCTCCATGGCCTCGGCCACATGCTGGGCATCGACGTGCACGATTCCGTCGACCACTATCCAGCGGTGCTTAAGCCCGGTATGGTTTTCACCATCGAACCCGGCATCTACATACCCGAAGAGAAGCTTGGTGTCCGCATCGAGTGTGACTTCCTGGTTGGCGCCGATGGAAAGCTCATTGATCTGGATGCGGACCTGGCGCATACCGCCGACCAGGTTGAAGCCGCCATGCGCAGCAAGTAGCGCCGGGATGATGATGAAACGATGATCGACCCCCGTGACGAAGTGAATTCCGAAGAAATGGGAATGCTGGCAACCGCCTTCAGCGATCAACTGCTGGCCTGCCTGGATGAGTGTGCGCATGGCCGGCCGGGCCTGTTCTCCGCGTACGTCAGCGACCAAGACGAAAGCGGAGGTTGGCCTGAGGCAGCGCGTCTCCGCGAACTTGCGCTTGCCTTGCAGGCAATCTATGCGCAGTTTGATGATCGAAATTCACTCTGCGACGAATTCCTTGACCTCTGCACCATTCACGGCGAAAGCCATCCGGGTGAAGCTAAACTTGCGCGGGCGTTTCTCAAGCGCATTGAGCGGGGCGAGGTGGGCGCGCCGACCCAGGAGGAAAGAAAGCCGTGGTAACCCTTCATGCATTTTTGGCGCTCGCGGCCGGATTCGCTACCATGGCCCTTCTGGTAGCCGCACTCACGGCTCTGCTCGCTTGGCTCACGCCCAGCTGGGTGGGCGAGCGGGCCCATCCGGAGCCAGGCTACATCTTTGTCAACTTGGGTTACTCGTTTCTGGCAGCGGCGGCAGGCGGGTATGTCACGGCCTCTCTGGCAGCTGCAAACCCGCTCTACCACGTCCTAGTGCTGGGCATCATTGTGCTCGCTCTGGCAGCGTTGAGCGCGTTGCAATCAAAAGGCAATCAGCCAATCTGGTATCAACTTACCCTGGTAGCGCTCTCCCCGATCGGCGTACTAGCCGGCGGTCTCATGTGTCTCCGAGTGATGGGAATTCTCTAAGCCGCGATGCTTGACTCCGGGCTGTCCGCCTTCCTGCTACAGCGTTACCAGCGAATCCCCACGGAAACTGGTATCACTCTTGTGCCCGCCACAACGGTTGTTTCTCCCAGTCCGTTCGGAGTAACGCCCACGACGGCCGGCGTAAACACATCCACGTAGCGAGCCTCAACAAAGAGCTTCATCTTGCTGTCCTGGTACATTCCGCCCATCCGATGTTGGTACCCGCCGCCAATGTTGATTCCGCCCTGGTTCGATGAGAAGTGGCCGACCACCGCGTTCACGGTCCCGACACCGCAATAGCCGTAGTAGTAGTCGCAATACTCTTCTTCTTCAGGATCGGTGAAACTGGTCACCTTGCGATAAAAGCCGCCGCCGCCCGTGACGTAAACGTCATTACTGGACTTCGGAAATAGACTTACGACCGGATCGAGCGTCAGCGACCAGATATGTGCATAGCCGCCGCTGGCGCCGGTCTCGGCAATCAACGCGCCCGGCAGCTTGTCGTCGATTAGCTGATACTCGGCCAGCAGTGCAAAGCGCTTCGAAAAGTTCACTCCGCCGCCCACGGTAAACTGCCCGCCCCAGGTGATGTAGCTCTTGTCCGTGGGCGCGTCGAAACCGCCGCCAATCTCAAGGGCGTATTTGCTCATCAGGTTTTGCTTCCACCCTCGGTTCCCCTGGCCGTTATCCTGGCCTGCGGCGGACGCCGCCGGCGCGGGTGCGGAGGGCAGAGCGGCAAGTGCCTCCGGAGCGAAGGACTCCGCGACCTGCACTAAATTCGGATCGTTTGAGGAAGAAAACTCCGCGGAATTGGTCTGACTGGGGGAGGGCTGAGCGCTTGCCAAACCGGCAGCAAGAAGGGCAATAGATCCGACCAAACTCGTACGTCGTGCGAGCGACATCCAATAGGTCAGTGACATGTCTGAACCTCATAGAAAGAATTGACTTAAGTGCAATCGGGCGCAACGCACCCGGCAATGGGTTAGACACGAAATAGCGGTGGAAGGTTGCGGTGGGTATTCAGAAACTTGGAAGGCCGGAGCAATGCTCCGGCCTTCCAAATCTTCGTCAGTTTGCCTCACCCCTGTACGTCGAACTGCTCCGGATGGAGTGTGGCGTCGCTTTTGACCAGGATGTTCTTGCCCGTCAGTTCCTCAAACTCGACCAACCAGCTGGCGTTGTTCGATTTCAGCACCTTTACGGTTTCAGGATTGACACGAAGCAGGATATCCGCGCCCTCGAAGTGCTTCTTCATCTTCCGCAACTCGGTATAGATCTCGTTGCAGACCGTGGTCGGACTCTTCACCATGCCGGTCGCCTGGCAGGTGGGGCAGGGCACTGAAAGTGTCCGCTCCAACGATTGCTTCACACGCTTGCGGGTGATCGCGACCAGTCCAAAGTCATTGAACTGCAAGACCTTGGTGGGCGCGCGGTCGGCCTTCAGCGCCTCTTCAAGCGCTGCGAGAACCTTATAGCGATTCTTGCGCTCGTCCATGTCGATGAAGTCGATAACGATAATCCCACCCAAGTCGCGCAGCCGGATCTGGCGCACAATCTCGGGGACAGCATCGAGGTTGGTCTTTACGATCGTGTCCTCGAGCCGCGCCGATTTACCGACATACTTTCCCGTATTGATGTCGATCGCTACCAGTGCTTCCGTCTGGTTGATGACGATCGATCCGCCGCTCTTCAGCCACACCTTCGAGCGGAGCGCCTTCGAGATTTCGTCCTGAATGCCGAAATGCTCAAAGAGCGGCGTCTCCTTGGTGTAGAGCTTCACGCGGCGAACCAGTGTCGGTGAAAAGCGGTTCAGGAAGCGCACGATGCGCTCGTAGTCTGCCTCCGAATCTACCCAGATGTTTGAAAAATTCGAACTCACCTGGTCGCGAAGGATGCGCTCGATCAGCGACAGGTCATGGTAGATAAGTGCCGGCGACTTCGACGTGTCCGACCGCTGTTTGATCTCGTCCCAGAGATGGATCAAGAAGCGAAGGTCGGCGCGGAGTTCCTCTTCCGACGCACCCTCGGCCGCAGTCCTGACAATGAACCCCCCGGAAGCTTCGCCGCGCTCGTTTACCAGAATCCGCTTCAGCCGATGCCGCTCTTCTTCGGAAGCTATTTTACGGCTCACACCGATGTGGGTCACGGTCGGCATGAACACCAGGAACCGCCCGGGCAGCGCAATATGCGACGTAATGCGTGCGCCCTTCTTGGCGATCGGCTCCTTAGCGATCTGGACCAGAATTTCCTGCCCCGGCTTCAGCAAATCGCTGATAATCGGCAAGTCCGAAGTTTGCATAGACCGGCGCGACGGACCCCCTCGGCGGTTTCCACGCTCCGGCGCTCCCTGTGCACCACGTCCGCGGCGGCCACCGCGAGCGCCACGATCATGGCGTTGCTGGCCGTTCCCCGTTTGATTCGCTTCGCTGGTTGAAGTCTGGCCGTCGGCCGTAGTCTCATCCTCATCTTCTTCTTCGTCAAAGGACTCATCTTCGGTGTTCTTCTCGTCGAAGTTCAACTGGATGCGGTGGTCGAGGTGCGCCTCCTGGAGCATCTCGCCCAATTCCCCTGAGCGAATTTGCGTTGGAAGCGTCTCTTCTTCGAAATCGTCAAGTTCATGCTCCTCGGTTTTGTGGCGGCGAGAATGCGGAACAGTTTCAAACTCCTCGCCCTCGATGACCTCTTCCTCAATAAGTCCGGTCCCCGGAGCATACGACGAAATCGAAGGCACGGAACCGCTACTCGGTTTAGCCTCGGTGCTTTCGTCCTTCCTCTTGCCGAAGCCGAAAAGGCGAAAGCCCGTGGGGCCTGTGGGGTCAATTCGGTGAGAAGCTTCAGCGTCAGATTCAGTCTCTGCGGACTCGTCGCTGACAACTCCGTCCCCAGCTTCCGCGTCAAACGTCGCCGTTTCGTGGGGCGCAGCCTCTGCAACGGTTTCGACCGATTCCATCTCTTCCCGCTCTTGCCCGGGCGATTTTTCTTCACGCTGGCTGGCTTCAAACTCCGGCGCAGGTACTTGAAGCTCGGAATCAAACTCCTCAAACTCTTCAACGAACTCGTCTTCCTCAACCTGATCGGGAGCCGCGGCAGAAGCAACCTCCACCGGCTCGGCATCATGCTCCGGTTCATGAGTGCGGTGTCTCGAGATCGATTCACCTGGCAGCAGGCCGCTCCCATCCCACTCCAGGGGCGACTCAATGAGCGTGGATGGCTTGGAGAAGCCGCTGGGGCGTGCAGGAGCCGCAACTTGTGGCGCCGACTTCGCGGCTTCCTCTGCTGCTGTACCACCGTATTTTGAGAGCGATTCCCCAGGCAGAACGAACGGGACCTGGGTTGAGAGCGGCTCACGTGACGCGCGGGGCGAGGTGTCGAACCGCGATGAACCCGACTGTCTGTCGCCGGTGGGGAGCGCCGAGGCCTGAATGTCCGATGCTGCCTCAAATCCCTCGCTTGGTTCCGGAGTGATCTCAATGGATGATTCTTGTTCTGCGCGCCCTTCGGCCTGGCCAGCCTGACCGCGGCCACCGCGTCGATGGCGACGCCCACGCCAGCGGCGCGAACCTGCCGTTCCGGAATCATCAGGTTGGCCGTCTCCAGCCGATTCTGAGGTTACAACCAGTTCCGAAGCAGGCGCATTCACGCCCGGCGTTTCCGCGACAGTTTCTTCCAATAGGCGGCGCTCGATCGGCCCGCGGTCCTGGCGTTGTTCCTGTCTCTGTCCTTGTCCGGAGCGGCCCTGGCGTTCGTCTTGCCTGCCGCCTCCGTTCTGGTGTCGGACTTCGCGCGGAGCTTGATTGGGGCTCGCGGCTGCGGCTTTTTCCAGCTCGTCGGTCTCTTCAGAGTCCTCGAGCTCCATGAAGTCGGTTACATAAAGGAAGGCGTCGCGCTCCAGGCCCAGGTCAACAAAGGCGGACTGCATGCCGGGCAATACTCGAGTAACCCGCCCGTTGTAGATTGACCCCGCCAGGGTGTACTCGTTTTCGCGTTCGTAATAGATTTCCGCGAGCTGATCGTCTTCAAGAATTGCAAGCCGCGTCTCATGCGGCGTGCTGGAAATACATATCTCTTTTGCCATCGTACCTTTCCGTCCGGCAGCTTAAGGCTGCCAGTACCCGCG
>JBARBP010000282.1:0-4771 GCA_049793195.1 Occallatibacter sp.
GTCGACACCGACAACCGCCTCGCCATCACTGGCGCCATCCGCAAGGTCCTCTGGGAGACCCCCGAGAAGTTTGACCCTCGCGACTACATGAAGCCCGCCCGCGAAGCCATGGCCAAGGTCGTCTCCGCCCGCATGACCGAGTTTGGCCAGGCCGGTCACGCCGGCGACTACAGCCCCCTCCCGATCACCGAGATCGCCAAGGGCTACAAAAACGGCTCCCTCAGCACCCAGCCACTGGTCGCCGCCAAGTAACCTCGGCTTCACACAAGCAAAAGGGCCACTCCGCAACCGCGGGGTGGCCCTTTCCAATTCGACGATCGATCGTTTCCCCCAAAAAGCTCCCGTGCCCCATCGGGTACCCTCTGGGTGCCGCAGTCTCATCCCGGATGGGTGGGATACCACAACCCTCAACCAGACATAAGCCGGCCCCCCACTCGCCACCCTCGCCCGCTCAGGTGTATTTTCATTGGATGACTTCCATTCGCCTCTCCAATCTCATCTGTTCCGCAGCCCTCATTGCCCTGGTCGCCCCGCTCTTCGCGCAACAAACCGCATCGAAGCCCAAACCGGAAGACACCGAATTCTGGCAGCCCGTCCCCGCCGTCGTCACGCCAGGCGCTACGCTTGGCGCGCCTCCCTCTGACGCCATCGTGCTCTTCGATGGCACCAACCAGGATGAGTGGGTCTCCATCGGCGGCAAGTCTCCGGCTCAGTGGGTCGTCGCCAATGGCGTGCTCACCGTCGACAAGTCCAAGGGCGGCATCGAAACCAGGCGCAGGTTCAAGGACTATCAGCTTCACGTGGAGTGGTGCATCCCGTCCAACATCACCGGCAGCGGTCAGGCGCGCGGCAACAGCGGCGTCTTTCTCGCCTCCACCGGTCCCGGCGACGACGGCTACGAACTGCAGGTCCTCGATCCCTACCAGAACAAGACCTACGTCAACGGCATGGCCGGCTCCCTCTACAAGCAGAGCATTCCACTGGTGAATCCCGGCCGCAAGCCCGGCGAGTGGCAAACCTACGACGTCGTCTGGACCGCGCCCATCTTCAACGGCGACGGAACGCTAAAAACACCCGCCTACGCCACAATCTTTTTCAATGGAGTCTTGGTAGCGAATCACTTCGAGCTGAAAGGCCAGACGCTTTACATCGGCCAGCCCTACTACAAGGCCTACACCGCCGCACCCATCAAGCTACAGGCCCACGGCGACATGAGCGAGCCCATCAGCTACAGAAATATCTGGGTCCGGGAACTGAAGTAGAGCCGAACATCCGCCCAAAATGGCGCAGGCCTTAGCTCGAAAGTTTCAGGACGCAGTTTACTTTTGAGCGAAGTCTTGAAAGGGCACGGACGGGGCACCCTCTGGGTCGCCGTGCCGCAAAACGCCAATGAAATCAATGGGCTTTAGCCCCTGGGGGAGTGCAAAACGCTCTACATCATTGCCGAATCTGCTTGAAGGTCTCCGAGACAGCGAACCACTAACCACTCGCGGGCGCTACTGACCACTGACCACTGACAACTGACCACTGTCGGGGCGCCTGATCCCTGTTCCCTGATCCCTGTTCCCTGCTTCTTGGTCCTTATACTGCAACTGATACAGCTTCCAGTAGAGCCCTCGCTCCGCCAGCAACTCCTGGTGCGAACCCATCTCCCGCAACTGTCCCTTGTGCATCACGAGGATCGTCTCCGCCCTCTGCACAGTCGAGAGCCGGTGCGCAATCAGCACTGACGTCCGCCCCTCCACCATCCGCTCCAGAGCTCCGCGAATCCGCAACTCCGTATCCGTATCTACGCTTGACGTCGCCTCATCCAGAATCAGAATCCGCGGATTGTAAGCCAGCGCGCGCGCAAAGTTGATCAGTTGCTTTTGTCCCGTCGAGAGCGAATTGCCCCGTTCCCGCACCGGTTCATTGAACCCCGCCGGCAGGCTCTCGATAAAGTCCAGCACATTCACGTCCCGCGCCGCTTGCCGCAACTCGTCGTCGGTAATCGCGCTATTCCCGAACCGGATGTTGTCGGCTATCGTCCCCGCAAATAAAAACGGATCCTGCAGCACCACCGCGAAATGCTGCCGCAGCGCGGTCAAATCCTGTACGCGCAGGTCCACGCCATCCAGCAGAATCTCGCCCGCAGTCACCTCGTAGAAGCGCATCATCAGGCTGGTCAGCGTCGTCTTTCCCGCTCCAGTGTGTCCCACAATCGCCACCGTCTGTCCCGGCTCAACGACGAAACTCACGTCCTTCAGAATCCATTCGATCCCTTCAATCGCCCCCAACCGAGTCCCAGGCGCATCCGATGCCGAAGCAGCCGCCACAGCTGCCTTCTGCTCCTCTGTGAGTTTCTGATAGGTAAACCACACGTGCCGGAACTCGATCCGATTCGACCCGTCGCCAACCACCGGCTGCGCGGGACTCACAATCTCCGGCTGCGTGTCCAGAAGCTTGAAGATCCGCTCGCAAGCCGCCATCGCCGCCTGCAAAATGTTGTATTTGTCGCTCAAGTCCTGAATCGGCCGCCAGAACCGCTGCGAGTATTGGATAAACATCGCCAGCACGCCGATCGTTACAGTCCCATGCCCCAGCACGCTGAATCCACCGCGCCACACCACCAGCGCAATCGCCACCGACGACAGCAGCTCCACCGCCGGATAGTAGAGCGCGTAAGCAAAAATCGTGTCCTTGAACGCGATCATGTGCTGCCGGTTGACCGCCTCGAAATCCTGGTACGCGCGCTCTTCGCGGTTGAAGAGCTGCACCACCGCCATCCCTGAAATGTGTTCCTGCGTGAAACTATTGATGCGGGCAATCGCGGTCCGCACCCGCCTGTAGCTCTCCCGCACATGGTCGCGGAACACCCTCGTCACGACCAGAATCAGCGGCAGCACTGCAAACGCAAGCAACGCCAGCCACCAGTTGATGCTCAGCATCACGGCGGCCATGACCGTCAGCATGAAAAAGTCGTTCACGATGGCCAGAATGCCGTCGGTGAACATGTCATTGACCGCGTCCACGTCCGAGGTCAACCGCGTCACCAGCCGCCCCACCGCGTTCACATCGAAGAACCCCACATCCATCCGCTGCATGTGCCGGAAGATGTCGCTGCGCAGCCCGAACATCACCTTCTGCCCCATCCACTGCATCAGATAGGTCTGCACGAACGCGAACACGTAACCCGCCAGCAACGTCGCAAGGTACAAACCCGCTAGCATCGTGATACCGCGGTAGGCATCGGCCGGCAGTACCCGCGCCAGCGGACTGTTGGTGTCCAGCCAATGCGCCAACGCGCTCTCGGCGCTGTTGCCTTTCAGGTTCGGCGCCATGTAGCGGTCGATCGCCATCATTACCATGATGGGTCCGGCCACATCGCAAAAGGATTTGAGCGTGACCGAGAAGGAAGAGATCGCCGCCTGCAACCAATATGGCCGCACGTAGTGCGCCAGCCGCCGCATCAGCCGCGAGTCGTACACTTTGCCTGCGACTTCGTCGTCCCGCTTCCGGACCGGCGGTTGCACGCTGGATTTTTGAGGTTCTTTCTGCTTTGTGTCCGCCATCGGATGGGTCGGTCGACTTTCCTTCTCCATTGTACCGGCAGCCCTCCTGGGAACCTGCCTCGCCCGCTAACCTCCCGGCTCGTCAATGCCCGCAGCACTCCCAACTCGCTGCGCTTTCTCCACTCTCATCCCACTTATTTTGATGAGCCGTCCCGTACGGAGACTCTAATTACTGCCCATTTTCAGCGAGACCAATTTCCGAAGCTGGCAACGAATCTTCTTCCCCCACCTTCAAGACCCTGTGTATGGTAGAGAGCAGGAGGTCACGCCTTGCAACGCAGAGAATTCCTAAGGAAATCCGCCCAGGCTGTTGGAGCCGCATTCCTCGCCCGCGCCGCCACCGCCGACGCCGCCTGGCTCCATGCCGATTCATTGCCCGTCAAGTTCAAAGCTTCGGATGAAATCGTACTCGGCAATACCGGCATTCGCACCACCCGCCTGGCCATGGGCACCGGATCTATTGGCGGGCACGGCGCTTCCAATCAGACCCGTGTCGGTATTGATGCTTTCGTGAAACTAGCACTGAATGGCTACCACGAAAACGGCCTCCGTTTCTTCGACACCGCGGACGCATATGGAAGCCACCCCTATGTCGCAGCTGCCCTCAAGCAGTTGCCGCGCGACAAAGTTACCGTGCTCACCAAGACCGACAACCGCACCGCGGCCGGCGTGCGTGCCGATCTCGACCGCTTCCGCAAGGAGCTCGGAGTCGACGTCATCGACATCGTCCTCATCCACTGCGTCACGGAAGTTGACTGGACTACCCGCTACCGCCCCGTCATGGATGTGCTCTCTGATGCCAAGCAGAAAGGCATCATCCGCGCTCACGGCTGCTCTTGCCACTCCATCCAGGCACTCCGTGCCGCTGCCGCCTCTCCCTGGGTCGAAATCGATCTCGCCCGCCTCAACCCCATCGGCCGCTACATGGACGCCGCTCCCGAAACTGTCATCTCCGTCCTCAAACAAATGAAGGACCAGGGCAAGGGAGTCATCGGCATGAAGATTCTGGGACAGGGCGACCTGCGCGACCGCACCGGAGAAGCCCTCCGCTACGCACTCGGCTCCGGCGTTCTTGACGCCTTCACCATCGGCGCCGAGTCCAAAGCCGAGCAGGACAATTTAGTCCAGCACATCGCCGCCGCCTGATCCCGTCCCACAGGAATTCAATCCATGCAAAAGCCCTCCAGACAAATGGAGGGCTTTCTTGCGTACACCGAATC
>JBARBP010000283.1:0-5500 GCA_049793195.1 Occallatibacter sp.
TCGCGCAAAATTCCCACGCTTTTGGGTACGCGCACGAGCCCATATGGATTGACATCACCATTGCTGGGTACCGTGGAGCTAATCGTGGAAATGTTGTGAAGTTTTTTTAGAATAGAGCCGTCGTCAGTAGCAAACGACGCCGGAGCAAAGGCACCAAGCAGGGCGAGTGTTCCTAGCGCAGTCTTTAACAAGAAGCGTAATTTGCAATGCATGGAAAACCTCCTTCGACTTTCCGGCCACATCCCGCCCAACCGAATTTCAAACCTTGGGGAACAAGAGGAGATTCGGAACAGAGCTGCGAGCAGCCGTTCGGGATGCTACGCTCTCGCGACGGCGGATTCTATGAGTGAAGGTTGAAATGACGAAATGTTTACAAGCTAGAGACGACACTTGAACGTAAAGCAAGTGATTCGAGGCATAGAAGTGAGATTCGCTGTCGTTTGAGGGCTTCGGAAATCGTACCTGCGGGTACTGGGCCGGACTTTTTCGGGTTTCCGACTTCGCAAGAGCTAGAAACCGAATTGGGAGTGGAGTCGCCTTAGACAGGACGATCTGGGCGAGCCATCGCTTGGACAAGTCCTGGTAAACGCGGTGCATTCAATAGGTCGATGCAACACCATCTGATGTAAAGCTGCTTTGCAAAGGTGGTGTTGCTATGGGACCAAGAAGGCTTGGACTTTCTGCGATTGATAAGCGCGAGATTTGGAGCCGATGGAAGGCGGGGCAGACGCTGCATGAGATCGGGCGCGTCTACGGCAAGTCTCACAGCGCGATTCGCGCTGTGTTGCTGCCTCGCGGCGGCATTCCTCCTGTGGCTCGTCGCCGTTCGCGACTGGCGCTCACCTTCGCTGAGCGAGAAGACATTTCGCGAGGGGGCGCTTCCGGCTCATCGATTCGTGAGATCGCCGGTGGTCTTCATCGGGCTGCATCGACGGTGAGCCGGGAGATTGCACGCCATGGTGGCCGGCCTGCCTATCGCGCCTATGATGCGGATCAGCGAGCATGGAACGCGGCGTTGCGTCCGAAACGCTGCCTGCTTGCCGTGAACAGCGAGTTGCGCAACATGGTTGCGAGTAAACTGATGCTGGACTGGTCGCCCGAACAGATTGCCGGGTGGTTGAAGGCTCAGTATCCCAACAACGAGAGCATGCGCGTGTCCCACGAGACCATCTACCGCAGCCTGTTCATTCAAGCGCGTGGAGCGCTGAAAAAAGAGCTGATGGACCATCTGCGGTCGAAGCGGCGCATGCGCCGCTCGCGTCATGCCAGCGAATATGGACATCGCCGGGGGCAGATCGTCGACGCCATCTCGATCCGCGAACGACCGGCGGAGGCGGAAGACCGTGCGATTCCCGGCCACTGGGAAGGGGATCTGCTGGCGGGAGGGAAGAACAGCTACATTGCCACGTTAGTGGAGCGGCATTCACGTTTTCTCATGCTGGTCAAAGTGCCTAGCAAAGAAACGGAAGCAGTGGTTGCTGCATTGAGTGAGCATGTTCGTAAACTTCCGGCGACCCTGCGCCTCTCCCTGACCTGGGACCGCGGACTGGAGATGGCCAAGCACAAGGAGTTCACGGTCGCGACGGATGTGCAGGTCTACTTCTGCGATCCGCAAAGTCCCTGGCAACGCGGCTCGAACGAGAATACCACTATGCTGCTGCGGCAATACTTCCCGCGAGGAACCGATCTAGCTCCCATCACTCAAGCGCAACTCGACCAGGTCTCGCTGCGCTTGAACCAACGTCCAAGAAAAACTCTAGGATTTCAAACTCCAGCGAGTAAACTTCAAGCCAGTGTTGCGTCGACCGCTTGAGCTGGCACCGGTAATCGGAAAAGTCCTATAAGAGGGAATGTCAAGAGAAAACAGCTCCCCTTCGACTGAATGCCGATTTTTGTCTCGGCATTCAGCCCAACCGAGTGAAAGAGTGGTCTTCCTCAGGCCGTAAGGTCGTTGTCTCCGCCTGCGAAGCGGAGAAGCAGTTTTTCCTTCCTGTGGTTCCATTTCGCTGTTGTGACGGCACCCATCGTTTCTGAAACAACAAGCCTGACGATTGTCCACTCCATGAGTGGCAATGCATGGTCCTATCGGAGACTCGTGGCCTAATGGCTTTCTTCGATTGTCCGAGAGGGCATAGGGTGGCTCCGGAGACTCGCGTGCCTAAAGCACGGGCCTGACTTTTCCGATTGCTACTTCCCCTCGAAACCGAGCGTCTCAAGAGCCCGATGGCCACCGCCGGGAAATGGTTCCCAGGGATGGAACAGACTCTTCGCCAGAGACGCTCAAGCTGCTTGTGGTTTCAAATAGTTGGCGTCGAAACGTACCTCCTTCTTCCACACGATCAGCGTGATCGTGGCAATCTTTCTTGCCAAGGTCAGGCGGGCCATCGTGGGCTTCCTCCCCTTGGCCAGCAAAGCTTCATAGAAATCGTGCATTGGTCCAGCAGCGGTGCTGGCTCTCATGGCCGCTCCTTTGAAAATATCTTTGAGGTCGTGGTTGTAGTCCTTATTTAAACCACGAACCGTCGCGGGTTTCTTGGAACGCTGCAGCTGTCCTTCGGCAACGCGGTATTGCGCGCTGTCATGCGTTTCCAATGCCAGGCCGCTGTAGGTCCACAGCTGTCGCTTGGTGCGGAAGCGGTGGGGCGTCTGCATCACCGCGATCACGATGGCGGCCCGGATCGGGCCGATCCCCGGAATCAGGCGCAGCAGTTTCCACGGCTTGTGCTTCTTGGCTTCTAGCAACAAATCTCGGCGTGCTTCCTGGTGCAGGGGGCGCAAGACATCCAGCTGCTGGTAGTAGTGTTCGGCGCGTCGCCGCACCCCGGCTTCGCTGATCTTCGCGAGCCATTCCGCACGGTGCCGTGGGGCATACACTTCTTTGCCGGCACACGGAATGCCCCAACTGCGATACAAGGCCTTCAGCCGATTCATGACCCGAGTGAGATCTTTGCTGATGGTCAGATAACTGCGCGCCAGCTCCTTCAACGTTCGCAAACCGTGCTCTCCGTGATACACCGACTTGATGTTGTTCATATACAGCTGTTCGGACAGCTTGCGGGCATCGATCCGATCACTCTTACTGCCGTCTCTCGAGGCATTCTTTCGCGTATTGCACACCAGCACTTCCGTAACGTGGGGCTTCAGCAAGTCATACAGCCAGGCCGCCCAGGTTCCTTCTTCAAAGGTGACGCGCAAATCTCCGCGCAGCCCGTCAATAAACTGCACAATAGTGCTCGCCTTGGTCTCGATGACGCATTCCATCACTAGTTTGCCAACGGAGTTCCTCACGGCGATAGAAATGCTTTCCGTGTGCACGTCCATGCCGATATATTTAGTGCTACTCATGAGGGTGTTCCTTTCTTGTAGGTAATGGGCCAGCACTCAAAACCTACTCCAAAGGGGCGCCCTCTTATAATGTGTGGGTCCTGAAACCGGGGAGTTGAGATACGTTGCGCAGCTTCATTCCGCTGCTAAATAGATGTAGCGAACTATGAACAGGATCGTGAGGAGCCACAGCAGGATGCTGACTTCGCGATGTTTTCCGGCGGCCAGTTTGCCGACCGTGTAGGTAATCACGCCGAGGCTTAATCCGGTAGCGATGCTGAAGGTCAACGGTGTGGCGATGAGCGTGACGAACGCCGGAAAGCCTTCGGTGAAATCCGCCCAGACTACCTTGGCCACGGGTTGGGTCATCAACGCGCCTACCAGGATCAGTGCGGGGGCCGTTGCGAATCCGGGAATCGCCGCCGCGACCGGAGAGAAAAACATAGCCACAAGAAACAGTGCCGCCACGATGAGGTTGCTCAGACCTGTGCGCGCGCCGGCCGCGACACCGGCAGCACTTTCGATGTAGCTGGTCACCGTCGACGTTCCGGTCATCGCTCCAAAAATCGTTCCGATGCCGTCGGCCAACAAGGCCTTACCCACGCGCGGGATTTTTCCGTCCTTCATGAATCCGCCCTGTTCGCAGACGCCCACCATGGTGCCCACATTGTCGAAAAGATCCACGAACAGAAAAATAAAAATAATTTCGATCAGTCCGAGGTGTAACGCTCCCGGGATATCTAACCGCAAGAAGGTGGCGGAAGCCTGAGGCACGGCTATCAGTGCAGTGGGCCAGTGAGACAGGCCCCGAACAATGCCGAAGAGCGTGGTGCCGAGAATGCCGAGCAAAATCGCGCCGTTCACGCGGCGCACCATGAGAACCAGAGTGAGAACGATGCCAATGCACGCGGCTTGCACCGCGGGGTCGGCAAAATTGCCGAGACTTACGAAGGTCGCGGGATTCGCGACCACAAGTTTCGCGCTACGCAATCCCACAAACGCGATGAACATTCCGATACCGCCGGCGGTGGCATGTTTCAACCCGAGCGGGATGCCGTTGACGATTTGCTCGCGGATGCGCGTGACGGTGAGCAGCACAAAAAGCACGCCGGAAAGAAAGACCGCGCCCAGCGCCGTGGTCCAGGGAACATGCATGCCCAGGCAAACGGTATAGGTGAAGTAGGCGTTGAGGGACATTCCAGGCGCAAGCGCGATGGGATAGTTTGCGTAGAGGCCCATCGCCAGAGTGGCTACGGCTGACGCCAGGCACGTGGCGAATACCACGCCTTCCGCCGGAATGCCGGCCTGAGAAAGAATTTGCGGGTTTACGACGACGATGTAGGCCAGGGTGAGGAACGTCGTCAGTCCGCCGAGAATCTCGCGGCGAACCGTGGTGTGATTTTCTTCCAGGGCAAAGAGGCGTTCCAGGAACGGTGTGGTGGCCATGTGTGGTTTATTTTCGTGAGACCGGAAACTTTACGAGTGATGGCGTACCTGTGTCAATGACAGTAGCCGACCATTTCTCCTTGGGCGACTGAATTCCTCAGCTCGACGTACGGCTTTGCGGTAAAATCTCGGACCATACGCAACAGTTTCGTGGATACTTCTTCTGCTCTTGAGGACCACTATGTCTTTCTATTTTGGTGGAATGTCGCGTCGGTCGTTTTTAGGCTGCACCACGGGTGCGCTGCTGGCAAGTTCTCTGCCATCGTCTGGGCTAACTGCTTCTACCGCGACGGCTGCGCGTCGGATCATTCTGGATGTTGATACCGGAGTCGACGACGCCATTGCAATTTTGTTGGCGCTGCGCTCGCCGGAATTGAAAGTGGAGGCGGTAACGGCGGTGTCTGGCAATGTGCCGCTGGCTTTCACTCTTCCGAACACGTTGCGCATGGTGGAAATCGCCGAGCGCACAGACGTTCCGGTAGCGGGCGGGGCGGCCCAGCCATTACTGCGGCGGTTGGTCACCGCGAGTTACGTGCACGGCGTGAATGGATTGTCGGGAGTGGAGTTTCCGGAGGCCAAGCTGCAACCGATCGCGGAGACAGCAGAACAGGTGATCCGGAGAATTGTGCGTTCGAATCCCGGCGAAATCACGATAGTCGGGGTGGGGCCGCTGACCAACGTGGCGCTGGCGCTGAAGGCCGAGCCGTCGTTCGCTTCGCAGATCAAGGAA
>JBARBP010000284.1:0-6441 GCA_049793195.1 Occallatibacter sp.
GCCCCAGCTTTCTGTTGTCCGCCGTCCCTGCTGGATCATGTTCTCGATCAGGCTCAGCCTGTCGTTTAGCTCCTGCCGCTCAAAATTTTCCGTCATCGTCACCCTCCCGGTACATCTCTCAGGACTCCCGGTTCAACAGAGCAGTCCTTAATGAAGAGTACTCTATATTATGGAGTAAGGAGAGTCAACCATTTTCTTCAAATCTTTTCCTCTCTGCTCACGTTTGAAGCAGTGTCGACCAGTAACCCGCATTTAAATGATTGATATATATATTGCTTGTGATCTTGGACCGACAGCCTTCCAACTCCCCAACCACCCGCTCCACCAGCCCTGCCCAGTCTCCCGGCGCCCCTTGCCGCAGCAGCCGTGCCGAAGGATACCAGGGTGTCGTCTCCCTTTTCTGCATCCATCGCCAGTCCCCCAGGTAGGGCAGAAGAACCCACACCGGTTTCCCCATCGCCCCAGCCAAGTGCGCGATGCACGTGTCAGTCGTGATTACCAGGTCCAGCGTAGCGATCAGTGCCGCCGTTTCGGCAAGGTCCCGGTCGCCACTCGACCCATCCCACACAAAAACATCTTCCGGAATATCCGCCAATTGTTCAGCCGCCTCGCCCTTTTGCAGAGAGATCCACATAAACCCCGGCATCCGAAGCAATGGAAGGAACTTATCAACCTTCACTGATCGCAGCCTGTCCGCCTTGTAGCGCGGATTGCCGGCCCAGGCCAGTCCCACGCGCATCTCTGCCCCTGCGCCGGGGAACTGCCTCAACTTCTCCGCAGCAGTCCCCGGCTCCGCGCCGAGATAGGCGCCCGGCCAGGGAACCGTCTCCACCGTCGTCCCAAACACCGCCGGCAAGCTCATAAGCGGACATTCAAGATCAAACTTCAAATCGAGTCCTGCCACAGCCCCCAGTCGCGCTGTCTCCACCAGCCCCGCCCGCACCGCCGCCAGCGATCCCATCAGCCGCTCTACCGGCTGCTGCACCTGCAGAATCGCCGTCCCGCCCCGCGCCACCACCAGCGTCGCGTAGCGGCAAAACTGAATCGTGTCGCCCAGTCCCTGCTCGGCGTGCAACAGCACCCGCCTGCCTGCAAGTGCCTCGCCCCGCCACCGCGGATGCTTGAAGACCCGCGGCGCGCGATGCACCTCCTTGAACCGCCAGCGCGCCTCGTAATCCTGCCAGCCGTGCTGCCACTTGCCGCACCGCAGCCGCGTCAAAGCCAGGTTGTACCGCGCCCCCGGATGCAACGGATCGCCCTCCACCGCCGCCTCATGCGCCTTCAACGCCTCATCCATCCGCCCCAAATCCAGCAGTGAATTCCCCCGGTTCGATCCGGCCGCCGTGCTCCCCAGCGCCTCGGCCCGCAAAAAGACCTGCACCGCTTCCGCAAAACATCTCTCGTTATGCAGCAGGATCCCCCACATGTTCACCGCCTCTGCGTGGTCGGCATCGCACAGCAGCGCCCAGCGTAGCCAAGCCCAGGCGCCGGCCGGGTCCTGTTCCGCCGCGCGAAACTGGCACCACGCCACCAGCGTCTCCACCTGCGCCGGATTCAGCTCGAACGCCCGGCGCAGGTGCGTCTCTGCCTCCGCCGGCCGCTTCAGTTCCCGCTCCAGCAGTGCCAGATTGATCCAGCCCGCGATCAGATCTGGCCGCAGCTCCACCGCCCGCTTAAGAGCCGCCTCCGCGTATACGTCGCGCCCCTGCTCCCGAAGCAGGCAGCCCAGACTCACCCAGACCGCCGCAAAGTCCGGACGAAATGTCAACGCTCGCCTATAGCGCAACTCGGCCTCGCCCATCCGCCCCAGGCGCGCCAGCGCGAACCCTGCCGCGTATTCTCCTTCCGGCATGCGCGGATGCATAGCCAAGGCCTGTTCGTACCGCGCCAGCGCCTCCTCGTTGCGCCCCGCGAGCGCCAGCGCATTCCCCAGGCCCAGCTGTGCCGCTGCAAGCGAGGGTTGCCGGTGCAGCGCCAGTTCAAACTCCTGCGCTGCTTTCTCCGCGCGCCCCCCGGCAATCCGCAGCTCTCCCAGACCCAGCCTTGCCAGCACATCCATTCCGTCAAGGCGGATCGGGTGTTCGTAGGCCCGCTCGGCCTCTTCGCCGCGCCGCTCGGCCCTCAACGCCTGACCCAAGGCCACCCACGCAGTGCCCATTGCCGGACTCACGACCACCGCCGCCGAGGCCATCTTTACCGCAGCCTCCGATTGGCGGCTCGCCAGAGCCACCAGGCTCATCCCCACCAGCGCCTCCGGATCGCGCGGATTCCCGGCCAGCACCTGCTGATACTCCAGCGCTACCTCAACCAGCCGCCCAGTCAACTTCCGTCTTGCAGGCCCCTGCACGACCAAACTGCACTTTCGCAATCTCCGTTCAGCCAAGCCCTCGCCGTGCTCCTTTTGCCGCTCCCCAATCTCAACTGCATTCAAGCGCGCCGCCCCATCCCGCCGTCGACAAGCTCGAAGGCCACAACCCCGTGAAGCAAACAAAGCCCCGCCCAGCTCGCGTCGATTCTAAGAATCCGTAAAACGAACAACTTTGGATGAGAGCCTCCTCACTTTAGACCGGCGGCGACCGCGCGCCCGCTTCGGCCTGCATCGCTATCTCTGCTAGCTCCGCCAACCAGCGCGAAGCGCCGCTAACTCCGCTACCCGGGACTATCATCATCCTGTGTCCCACACAGCAAATCTGAACGTCTACCACCTGGGCGACATCGTTGCCAACGCCATCACCCACGGCATCGGCGCGGCGCTCGCCATCGCCGGCGCAGTCTATCTCATCGTCGCGTCCACACGCGGTTCGGCCAGGGACATCGTCAGCTGCTCCATCTTCGCCGCCACGCTCATCCTCGTTTATCTCTGCTCCACGCTCTATCACTCCCTGGTCCGCACCCGCGCCCGACCGGTATTCCACATCCTCGACCACTCCTCCATCTACTTGCTTATCGCCGGCACCTACACCCCCTTCACGCTCGTCTCGCTGCGCGGACCTCTGGGCTGGTCTGTTCTCTCGGTGGGGTGGTCGCTGGCCGTCGCCGGCGTCCTCTCAAAGAGCCTCGCCATGGAGCATTTCAAGAAAGGGCGCCTCGCCATTCTCTCGGCGGTGGTCTATCTTTTGCAGGGATGGTTCATTGTCTTTGCGATCCGTCCGCTGATCCATGCCATAGGCTGGCACGGAATCGCCTGGCTGGGCGCAGGCGGTCTCGCCTACACGCTGGGCATCGTCTTCTTTGCCCTCGACAGCCGCCGCTACTTCCACGCCGCCTGGCACATCTTTGTCCTCGCCGGCAGCGTCGCCCACTACTTCGCGATTTTGTTCTATGTACTCCCCGTGAGATAGTGAACAGTGGACAGTGCGCAGTAGACAGTGCACTGTGAATTCGGCCCCGAAAGTCATTGCTCAAAGATCGCGCGGAATTTTACGCGCGTCGCAAACCGGATCCTCAAAGCTGAAACCTAGAAGTTGCTCACTGCCCACTGTTCACTGTCCACTGTTTTGCACGTTCGTCTGTGGCTTGGTTGAGAACAACCCATAAACGTGGTTAGTTGCCACAACCCAAGGCACCGCTACCGAAAACACAAACCGCGCCAGAACTGCCTTTGCCCCAAACCGCGGCAAAAACTTCCAGTCGCGATGGAACGCGTACCACGCCTCCAGCGCCAGCACCGCCAGCAGCGGAATCACGCTCCAATATAGGCTCACCAGGGCCAATACCTCCAGCCCGCACCGGCCCGCGTTGCGAAACAGCCGAGCCCAGCGCACGCGCGCCTTCCCGTCGCTCACCGCATACCGCGCCATCTGATGCGTTGCTGCTCGAAAGGTATTGCGCGGATAGTAGATAGCCTTCGCATTTGCAATAAAGGCCGGCATCGTCAACCGTCGTGCGTCAAAGTCGAAGAGCGTATCCTCGCCCACCAGCACCGCCTCCGGGAATCCCCCGATCCGCTCCCACAGCGTCTTCGTAAACGCCATCGACCGTGCCGTGCACGATTTTGTTGGCTCATCCGCTGCCAGCTTGATGCTGAAAAACGGCGCCGAAGCCACGTCCCACACTGTGTGATCCCTCGGGTCCAGGCACGAACCGCCCAACGCATACTCAGCCGCTCCCGAAATTAGCGGCGCGGTCAGGTTTGCGAGCCAGTCCGGCGCGTAGGTGCAGCCCGCGTCCGCGGTTGCAATCGTCCCCGTGTGCGCCGCCGCAATCGCTACATTCCGCCCCCGCGAAACCGGGCCCGCTGAATACTTCAAACTGCACGTCTCGTCGCGGATCGCCACCAGCCGCGGATCTCTATCCTGCATCGCCGCCAGCCACTCCCATGTCCCGTCGGTCGATCCCCCATCCACCACAATCACCTCCGTTGCCGAAGGTTCCTGAACCAGAAGGCTCGCAACGCCGCGTGCGATATCCTCGGCCTCGTTGAGAACCGTGACCACAATACTCACAGGCTGGCGCACTGATTGCATGCGCCAAGTATAGCGAGGTGCGCGCCGCGGAATTATCATCAAACCTGTCTGAGACTTCATGAAAACTCTCGAAATAGCCGGCCGTCCCGTCCCCCGCCTCGGTCAGGGAACCCGGAACATTGGCGACTCCGCCTCAAACCGTGCCGCAGAAATCGCCACTCTTCGCCACGGCGTCGAACTTGGCATGACCCTCATCGACACCGCCGAAATGTACGGCAGCGGCCGCTCGGAGTCGCTGGTTGGCGAGGCCATCGCGCCCCTCAAGAATCGCGTTCAAATCGTCAGCAAAGTCCTCCCTTCCAACGCCTCCACAGACGGAACCATCCGCTCCTGCGAAGCCACCCTCAAGCGCCTCCAGGTTGAAACTATCTATCTTTACCTGCTTCACTGGCGTGGCCGTTACCCACTCCGCGACACAGTCGAGGCTTTCGGTCGCCTGCTCCACCAGGGAAAGATCCGCTCCTGGGGCGTCTCCAACTTCAATGTGGAAGATATGGAAGAGCTGCTCCAGGTCCCCGATGGCGCCGCCTGCGCCGTCAACCAGGTGCTTTACAACCCCGAGCATCGCGGTATCGAGCATGATCTGCTGCCCTGGTGCCGGCAGCGCAAGGTCACCGTTATGGCCTACTCGCCCCTTGGTCAGGCTGGCAAACTCCTCAAATCAGCCGCGCTCCGCACAATCGCTCGAAAGCGCCAGGTCTCCGCTGCGCAGGTTGCGCTCGCCTGGTGCCTCCGCCAGCCCGTCCTCGCTATCCCCAAAGCCGGCTCCCTGCTGCACGTAGAAGAAAACGCCGCTGCCGAGTCCCTCCAGCTTGACGAACAGGATCTGGCCGAAATCGACCGTTCCTATCCAGCCCCCGCGCGCAATCGGCCCCTTAGCATGCTTTGAAATTGACCATGCACCCGCTTTGACGATAGAATCATAAGGTTTGGCGATGCACTCCCTTGCGGGTGTGCGGGATTCTGTTGGGTTCACCGCCAGGATGACGTTGACGGCGTGTGTGCGGCCCAGGTCCTGATGCAGTTACTGTCTGTATCCGCCCCACTTGAGCACACGGACATGAATCGTATGCGCCCCGTTCAATGCCGCGGCGCTGAAGGAGTTATTATGTACGCAGTCATTCGCACCGGCGGCAAGCAGTACCGGGTCGCTCCCGGCGACGTAGTCAAAATTGAGAGCGTCCCATCCGGCAACCAGACCGTAGAGTTCAGCGACGTGCTCGCCGTCTCCGGTGAACCTGGAACTGTAGTCAAGCCCTCCACCGCCAAGGTCACCGCGGAAGTGCTCGGCGAAGGCCGTGGCGACAAGATTCTCGTCTTCCACCTCAAGCGGAAGAAGCAGTACAAGAAGCTGCAGGGGCACCGTCAGAACTTTACCGAAGTACGCATCAAGGCCATTGAGGCCGACGGCGTCACCTATTCGGCCAAATAGGTTTTAGCTCTCACCCTTAGCTTTTTTGTTGCGAGGGCCGGGAGAGATGATTCATAGCTCAGTAGCTGGGCCCCAATCCTCCACGCTCTTCGCGGAGGATGCGATCCAGAGAAATTCAGGAGAGATTCAGCAATGGCACATAAAAAGGGTGGAGGCAGCTCCACAAACGGACGCGATTCCAATGCACAGCGCCTGGGCGTAAAGGCCTTCGGCGGCCAACTCGTTACCGGCGGCTCCATCATCATGCGCCAGCGCGGTACCCGCATCAAGCCCGGCGTCAATGTAGGCATCGGCTCCGACGACACGCTCTTCGCCAAGGTCACCGGCCGCGTCAAGTTCGTCGATCGTGGTGGACGCGGCCGTTTCGCCTCCGTCGAGCCGGTGGTAGCCGAGTAACTGCGCCTCAAGGCAAGCTCAAAGATCAAGCCAAAACAGAAATGCCACGGCCTCGCCGTGGCATTTCTGTTTTGGCTTTATCCCTGAGCCCTGAATTCTGATCCCCGGTCTTACGACTCCGACTCGCGCCCTTTCAGGTTCCTCGAC
>JBARBP010000285.1:0-24656 GCA_049793195.1 Occallatibacter sp.
GGGTTGCCACCGCGGCAACGCATGACTGGGAAATGGTGTCGCGTTGATACTCAACGGTTGCAGATTAGATAATGGCCCATTGTGCGCGACGGAGGCTTTACCTCCGGTCCAATCCCTCGTCGTCCCCACGGGAACGCAAGAGCATTTGCACACCCATAGAGTAGCCCCATTTCCGGTGGGTATCTGAGCTAAATTGCTGTTCGTTTAAAACCTATTCGCGATATCAAATCGCAGTTGCTTGCCCTGAAGAATCCTCGTCGTGACGCGCGTCAATATCCGGCCGCTTTCCCATAGTGGCTGCGGTTGTCCTGGCCGCCCTCAAACTCGCCGGTCTCCCGGTCGATGGCGATGCACTCGCCGTTGGACCAGTGTTCATTTTCGATGTCGAGATGGTATCCCTGTGCGCGCAGGCCGGCGATCGCCTCCGGCGAAAATCCCTGCTCCAGGTAGAGCTTGTCCGGTAAATATTGGTGATGAAAGCGCGGGGCGTCCACGGCCTGTTGGATGTTGAGACCAAACTCGGCAGCCGACAGAAAGATATTGCCCACGGTGGTAATGATGCGTGCCCCGCCCGGCGAGCCGAGAACGAAACGCAGCTTTCCGTTCTGGAGCACGATGGCAGGTGTCATGGCGCTCAGCGGACGCTTGCCGGGCGCGATAGCGTCGGCAGGCCCTTGAATCAGCCCGTACAAATTGGGTACGCCCATCTTGACCGCAAAGTCGTCCATCTCGTCGTTCAACAGGAAGCCCAATCCCCCGACGGTCACGCGCGAGCCGAAAGCGTCGTTCAGGGTGGTGGTCACGGCCACGGCGTTGCCTTCGTGGTCGACGACCGAATAGTGCGTGGTCTCGTTCGATTCGGCGCGGCGCCGTCCAGCGGTTATGGGCGCGACCGGGAGAAATCCCTGCGGCCGAATCATCCCGGCGCTCGCGGGCGCTAAGTTCTTGCCAATGCTCGCTCGCCAGGCGGCAGCGTATTTCTTTGACGTAAGCTCAGCCACCGGAATGCTGTTGTAATCGGGGTCTCCGAGATATTCCGCGCGGTCCATATAGGCGCGGCGAAAGGCCTCCGTGATCAGGTGTATCGGCGTCGCGGTACGGTCGCCGAGGTGGGCCAGATCGTATCCTTCCAGAATATTGAGCGCGCTTACCAGGACGATTCCCCCCGACGAGGGCGGTGGCGCGCTAAAGATCGTGTAATCGTGGAAGGTGCCCACAATCGGCGCTCGTTCCACCACCGAGTATTGAGCCAGGTCATCGAGCGTCAGCAGCGCGCCGCCTTTCTTGAGTTCGTCCACCAATTCGTGCGCCATCCTGCCGTGGTAGAAATCTTCCGGATCGGCAGCGATGCGTTCGAGGGTACGCGCCAGTTCCAGCTGACGAAAAATCTCGCCCTCCTTGTAGAGATCTCCGCCGCGCTGAAAAATTCGCTTCGATTCCGTGAATTGGGCCAGGTCGGGATCGCGTAGCTCGTGAGCCTCTTCGGCCGTAAGTGTAAAGCCCTCGGCGGCGAGTTTGATTGCCGGCGCCATCACGCGCTTCAGATCCAGGCGGCCATATTTGCGCTCGGCGTACACCAATCCGGCCACTGAACCCGGCGTGGCGATTGAGCGGTACCCAATCACGCTGGCATCCGGAATTACGTCGCCGTGAGCATCGACGTACATATTCTCGGTGGCGGCCAGCGGAGCTTTCTCGCGAAAGTCGATAAAGGTAGTGCGGCCGTCGTGAGTCCGCAGCAGCAGGAATCCACCTCCACCAAGGTTGCCGGCGATGGGATGCACCACGGCCAGCGCAAACCCGGTGGCCACGGCGGCGTCCACGGCGTTGCCGCCCTGGCGCAGGATTTCGACTCCCACATCGGAAGCCAGATGGTGGACTGTGACCACCATCCCGTTCCGGGCGCGCACCGGCTGGGCGTTCAAATAGGTCTCGAAACCTTGCTGGCCATCGGCCCGGAGATGAGGGTTCACCTTCTTCGCGCCCTCCTGGGCTACGGCATTCATCGATAAGAAGAGCGTTGTGCCCCAAAGGGCGGTTTGGACGAGGCGCATGGGCCGTCGATTCATGAGTGTTTTGACAGAATAACGTGGAACCATGCGCAACCTCCAATTTCCTGGCCGGCCGTCTAACGCTTGAATGCCTAATTTATTCCGCTCGCGTAACCACGCGCCAAATGCCCCGGATCAAAGCCGAGATAATCGGAGTGGCTTTCCGCCACAATGCCCAGTGTCCGGTTTTTGGAACTGGGGTGGACTCGAAGAGCCGCCTTGTACGATGACGGAGACGCCTTATTTCCTGGAGTACCGCTCCAGCAAGTCACCAAATGTTCTGCCAACCTCCGGCGGGGAGCAGGGTTTCGGCAAAATCCGGAACCACTCCCTCGCGGCCAAGGTTTGCAAACCGAGGGTGAAATCGAAAACGGAGACGATGATGCGAAAGAAGTGGATGCTGACTACCTTTATTTTGATTGGAATGGCAGCGCTGACAGGCGCCGCGGCGTATGGCCAGGACGACGCTTCCGCAAGCGGAAAATCGGGCGCAGCCGCCAAAGCGAGGTCCGCCAGGGATTCCCAGTCCCAGTGGGATATTGGAGTCAGTTTCTATGAGGCCCTCACCAGCAGCTCCAGTGGCAGCGGTACCCAGGAGAAACCCTCCAATGGAATGGGTGGCCTGGCCGAAGTTCGCCACATCGTCAATCCGCTCGTCGGCTTCGAGTTGTCCGTCGGCTTCAACTTGGCCGATGAGGCCTATGCTCCCAAAGCCGGGGCTTGTGCCCTGACATGCCAGAACCCGCCGGTGAGCCTCTCAGGCAATGCAACCCAGGTCGCGCTTGATTATATTGTTTCGAAAAAGATGGGGAACCTGAGGCCTTTCGCAGTCGGCGGCCTCGGCGCTTTTATTGCGGTTCCCGGTACCACGCCCCTGGGGAACAACACTTCTTTTCGCGGTGCTTATATTGTTGGCGGTGGTGTCGATTTTGACATCAGTTCCCGGCTCGGCGTTCGCGCTCAGGTTCGCGACATCCTGTACAAAGCACCCAACACATCGGTCATCTATCCCGCAACCGGAGTCTTGACACAGTCGTTGGAGCCCATGGGCGGCGTCTACTACCGGTTCTGAAGATTCCAGCGTGACAGGAATTGAAACCAACATCCGGCCGAGGCAGGCCGGATGTTGTGTTTTGGGACCTTTGTCGCTTTAGCGTCCGGCAATCAGCATGAATGGATCGGGAGCCGCCCGGCAGGTACCTCGCTCTGCAAAGTTCCGCGTCGAGCCATCCGCAAATGTCACGGAATTCAGGTCGATGGAGAGCACGGCACTCATGCCCGGCACACGCAGATCTCCGGAGACTTCCTTGCCCGGTCCCTGGGAAAGTTGCACATCCAGAGTCCTGGTCGCATCGGGATGGTCGGGTCCAGACAGTCCCTTGGTGACATGGCCCCTGCCGCTCAGCCCCCGGACACTCACCCTGGCAGCAATCATTCGTCTCGAGTCGGGGTTGGTCAGCATCAGATGAAGGGCTTGTGCGATTCCCTGGGGCTTGCCTTTATCCACATTCACAAGCCCACCGTCCGCTCTGTGCTGTGCGCGCAGCCGCACCGGGCAGCCGATGCCGGCGGGTGGATTGACCGCGTAAGTCGCGTTCGGAGCCCCGGACACCATGGCGCCTGTTGCGGTGTCCAACCCTTCCATGCGGGCGACGCCATAGGATGACTTGTTCTGCAGAATGCTTTGACCTGCGAGAGTGACTGATCCGACAAGGAAAGCGAACAAAACCATCGCGATCGATTTCATGGTGCGCCTCCTTTGAAACGTCCACAGCGTCCATTTCCCGACGCACGTCCTCTTTGACGCGCACAGACACAAACATGCTACTCCGCGTTGAGAATTCCGAGCAAGAATGGCCGTCGGGCGAAGACTGCGCCCTCTCACTCAAACCATTAGCTGCTTGCCACTTGCTTGATGAGATGAAAGCTCTTTAACCCTGAATCGAACCGCGCCGAGTAATTAAGATGGCCCGATCGGACTATACTCGGTCAGGCTTGCATCTTTCGTCGCGCCGCCATGTATCTTCGGATACGTGTTTTCAAGGCCTAACATTGGGTTTACCTGGTGTTTATCATGCCTGCCTTAGGATGCAGCTATGTTGACACCGCGTTTTAGAGGCTTCTTGCTGGCGGTTGCCCTGGTTTCAGCGGCAACCGTGTGCCTGCCCGCGAGTGCGGACCCGGGTCTTCCCTTTGGTCTTTCGGCTGCGCAGATCGTCGATCGAATGCAGGCCCGCGACCGGGAGCGAACCCAGGAACTGAAAGGCTATAAGACGCTTCGTCATTACGAGGTGGAGTACCGCGGCTTCTCGAACCGGATTGATGCCAAGATGTCAGTCGAGGTGAATTTCGACGCCTCTTCGGGAAAGAACTTCGTTATCGTGTCGCAAGGCGGGTCCAAGTTCCTTCTCGAAAAAGTGCTCAAGCGCGCGATCGACAGCGAAAAAGAGGCCTTTCAGCAAAAAAAGTCGACAGCCCTGACAACTGAGAACTACCGCTTCAATCTGTTGGGCCAGGAGATTCTGGATGGCCGTCCGGCCTACATCATGAATGTCGAGCCTCTGGTTCCCAGCAAGTTTCTCTATCGCGGCAAGATCTGGGTAGATGCCGCGGATTTCGCGATGGTGAAAATGGAGACGGAGCCGGCCAAGAGTCCGTCGTTCTGGATTTCGCGGACGCAGATCCACTACACCGGCGCTAAGACGGACGGTTTCTGGATGCCGCAAGTGATGCGCAGCGAAACCAGCGTTCGCATTGGCGGTGTGGCAGTGCTTACCATCAACTACGGGAACTATCGGTTTGCGGCCGGGCCGCCGCCCGACACGCAGGCCACTCTGCGACATGAATAGACCGGGCCGGACCGTCCGCGGCATCATTCCAACGACTGCCGTCCAACCATGCCGCAGCGGCCTCGTCGGCGCCCCGCTGTGTTACCGTTGCAATACGGCGTCCCCAAGGCGGGCCAGGGCTTAGCGGCCTGTGCCTGGAGCCCGTTTTGCAGTTGGAAACGGGAGCAGTGGGCGTAATCAACAGAATGTCTCAGCAGCCGGAATCGACATCGCCAACGCTCTCTGTGAGTCCGGTTTCATTGTCCGGACAGGCAGTTGACCCAGAGTCTGCCGCCCCGCAGCCGGAACAGCCCGTGCCGCAGAGGATTCCTCGCTGGCTTGAGCGCATCGAGCTTCTCCTCAGGGTTATGCTCCGCATGTATATCGGCCTGGCTGTCTGCTATGCGCCCTGGTCGCCCGCCTTCTGGGACCAGAACCCGCTCTTTCTTCAGTACCCTTCTCTTTCAAACGTCGCCGCAAATGGCGCGGTGCGCGGAATCGTCTCGGGACTGGGCCTCTTGAATCTTTGGATAGCGCTCCAGGACATTCTCGGCCGCAGGGGGATGAAACATGAAAGTTGATGGGCAGGGACGAGTGAATAAGGAGCAAGGTGGAGAAGCTAAAGTTGCACCGCAGGCCAGACCCACGATTCCCGGCAATGGTACCCCTCCTCCGTTGGAGTGCGCTCCGCTGGCCTACGAGAACTTGGCATTTCTGAATAGCGCCGACGGGCGTTTGCTGCGCATTGTCTCTGAGTATCTCGAGCCGCTGTCGCGTTTCCGCCACGAGCAAATTCAGGATACGGTCGTGTTCTTCGGTTCGGCGCGCTTTCGCGGACGCGAAGAGGCCGATCACGCCCTGGAGCTGCTGGACAATACCGGCTCCCGGCAGCCCGCTCCCAGCAGCGAGCAGCCTGCCAGCCCTCCTGACATCGCCGCCGGCAAGGCCACCGACCTGCAACGAAAGCGCGCCGTAGCTGCGGTGGAAATGGCGCGCTATTACGAGGATGCCCGCCGTCTGGCCCAATTGCTCACCCAGTGGGCTACCAGAATTCCTTCCCGCAAGCACCGATTTGTGATTACTTCGGGTGGCGGCCCGGGCATTATGGAAGCCGCGAACCGCGGCGCATGGGAGGCCGGCGGAAAGACCATCGGCCTGAATATTCGACTGCCCTTCGAGCAGGCGCCTAATCCCTACATCACTCCCTCGCTCAACTTCGAGTTCCATTACTTTTTCATGCGCAAGCTATGGTTCGCCTACCTGTCGAAGGCGCTGGTGGTGTTTCCAGGCGGGTTCGGTACGCTCGACGAAATGTTCGAAATTCTTACCTTGACCCAGACCAATAAGCTGGCCAAAAAAATCACCGTTGTCATCTATGGATCGGAGTACTGGAAGAAGATTCTTAACCTGGACGTGCTGGTGGATACAGGCGCCATTTCGCCCAAGGACATCGAGCTTTTCCAGTACGCCGATTCCCCTGAGCAGGCGTTTGAGTTGTTGCGCAAAGGACTCACGGAGAACTACCTGGCTGCCGAACTGGCCGCCGCCGCTGCAGGCGCGCATTCCGCGGGGGCCACCGCCAACCACAGTGAAGATCTGATGGCCGGTTGGACAGTCGAGGATTTTCTAAGCCCCGAGATGGCCAAAACCAGCAAGTGACTTGAGTCTCAAAAAAGGCTAGCTGGCCTTGCGATTCGACTGCACGTATTCGCGCAAAACGGCGTTCATGCGGCTCTGATAGCGCCTGCCGGTGGCGCGAAAGAACTCAATTACGTCGGCATCAAGGCGAAGCGTAACCTGTTTTTTATTCTCCGTTGGCACCAGCGCTCCAGGCGTTGTCCAATTGCGGCCTTCCAGCGGGGGAATTTCGCTGTAATCGATCGCCTCGTTCGGCATCCGCTTCAGAGCACGAATTTTATTCGCCGTCATCTGCGGCGGATTCCTGGGATCCAGCCGGAACACCACGGTTTCGGTATTCTTTTTCTTCATTTCGATTTGCCTTTCTGGCGGAAATAATCCGTATTCGTTTCGCGCGCAAAGTGAAAGCGGCTGCCAGCAGCACCTCGCTCGCAAATCCAACAGTGACAAAACGCTCTTCGCCGTAATCCTCGCGAATATCCGCATCTTCCACGCGCATTGGATCGAGAAACACTCCCGAGGCGGCAGGGAAGCTCACTCCATGTGCGCGGAGATTGCTTCGCGCCTTTGCGGCATCCCATTCGAACTCGGGCCAATCCTCAGCGGAAGCGTCGAGATCGAATGACATATGTAGTTACAATAGACACTACGAATACCTCAGTCAAGCATTCCCCCTCGAGACGCAAAACCCCTCAGTTTCCGGGAATTTTCGGAAATTGCAGTTGACTCTTCGGGTACATCCTATAATTGAAGGGGAATTCGCAGGATATTCACCGTCCATTTATGGCTCTTCGTCGACACTGGCCACAGGAATCCAGGCTCGATCGCGGTCTCTCGATCGCGGATAAAGGAGCAGCCATGCCCAATGCGTCCATCTCGTACCTGTGGCGCGATAAAGATGCGTCCAGGGGTTTCCAGACCGGCGTCTCGCTGCACAGCCACACCAACCAGTCCAGAGAAACCCTGGACTTCCTGGCTAACTTCGGCAATCAGTTTCCGGTGATGCGTCCCTTGCTGTCGCGTCTCGAGCGCCGGGCCGAAGAGATGCATGGGGTGCGCGTGAACTACGCCGCCAGCTATTGGACGCCTCCCATGACTCCCAAACTGGCCTTTGACCTCGAGAGCCGCCAAATTGAAAAGCTCGGTCTTGCGCCGATGGTCTCCATCAGCGACCACGACAACATCAATGCACCCATGTTGCTGCGCACAGTGCCTAGCGCCCGCCAGATTCCCGTTTCCGTCGAGTGGAGCGCCCCCTATGGATCGCAATCTTTCCACCTCGGCGTGCACAACCTGCCCAGCGCCCGTGCGACCCAATGGATGTCGACGCTCGCGGAATTCACCGCAAACCCCAGCGACACGCGCCTGACCGAGATTCTCAGAGCCCTGCACAACGAACCGAACGTGCTGGTTATTTTCAACCATCCCATGTGGGACCTCTACCTGGTCGGCAAAGACAAGCACCAGTTTCTCGTCAACGAGTTCTTGCAGAAGAACGGCGCCTGCCTTCACGCATTGGAATTGAACGGGCTGCGCAACTGGGACGAGAACCGTACCGTCCGCAGGCTTGCCGAGAAGTGGAACATGCTGCTCATCTCCGGCGGCGATCGGCATGGCGTGGAGCCCAACGCCAATATCAATCTGACGAACGCCACCAGCTTCACCGAGTTTGTCCACGAGATCCGGCGTGAGCGAAAGAGCAGCGTGCTCTTCATGCCGCAGTATGCCGAGCCGTGGAAGCACCGGTTGCTGCAGTCCACCATCGACGCCATTCGCAACTATCCCGAGTTTCCGCAGGGTACTCGCAACTGGGACGAGCGCGTTTATCATCCCGACGCCAACGGCGTGGTTCGCCCCTTGAGCGAGTTGTGGCCAAAGCATTCGTCACCCATCTTCATGCGTGGAGTCATCGCGCTGGTGCAGCTAATGGGCAAGGGACCGGTCGCAGGCGGCCTGCGCATTGCATGGAGTGAATCGCATCAATTGCGCCTCGAACTTGGCGAGACCGAAAGCTGATTCAAGGTAGCGGAGTTGGCGGCATTCGCCGAGCTCCGCGCGTGTTCGCGGAGTTAGGGATGCGACTCGAAGAGATCACCGTGTTCGATCACCCCGCCAACTCCGTTGACTCCGCCAACCCGCCGCGTGTCGCCTACTTTCCCGACTCGTTCCACGAAGTGAACGGAGTAGCCCACACCAGCCGCCACTTTGAAGCTTTTGCGCGCCGGCGCAACTTGCCTTTTCTGTGCGTGCGCGCCGGAGATCGCAGTCAGGCATTCGCGGACGACGGGAATGTATGGACCCTAGAGCTTCCGCGCAGCTTTCTCTCCTTTGCCCTGGAGAAAGACCTGCGATACGATCCCGCATTTTTACGCCACATTCCAATCATCGGTGAAGTGCTTGAGCGATTTCAGCCAGACCTGATTCACATCACCGGGCCCAGCGAACTCGGGATGCTGGGTGCGGGCTGGGCCCACCATCTTAAAGTGCCGCTGGCCGCGAGCTGGCACACCAACGTGCACGAATACCTCGCCCGCCGCTCCAACTGGTTTCTGCGTTTTCTACCGCACCGCCAATCCGCCGCCACTGGCCGCAAGATTGAAGACCTCACCCTGTCTGCGGCTTCCATTCTGTATTCCAAAGCTCGCGTGCTCTTTGCGCCCAATCTCGAGCTTTGCCAACTGTTGGAACAAAAGATCGGACGGCCCTGTCATCTCATGCCGCGCGGCGTAGACGCTGAAGTCTTCCATCCCCGTAAGCGCAGCCGCGACCCCGAAGACCGCGAGCAAATCCTCGGTTTTGTAGGCCGCCTTTCAATCGAAAAGAATATTGCTTTGCTGGCGCAGGTGCAGCATCAACTTGAAAAGATGGGCATCGCGAACTTCCATTTCCTGATCGTGGGTCATGGGGCCGAGCAAAGCTGGCTGCAGCAGCGAATGCCGCGCGCCGAATTTACCGGCGTACTCAAGGGCGAGGCGCTTGCCATTGCTTACGCCAACATGGATCTGTTCGTCTTTCCTTCGCACACAGATACATTCGGCAACGTAGTGCTTGAAGCACTGGCCAGTGGTGTTCCTGCTATCGTCACACCCGACGGTGGTCCATGCACAATTGTGCGTGATGGCGAATCGGGCCGTGTCGTGTCCGATGAAGATTTCGCCGCTGCTGTCGCCGCTGTTCTTGCCGATCCCGTCAAGCATAAGCAGATGCGCCAAGCAGCGCGCGTGCACGCGCTCACCGCCAGTTGGGACTCGGTCTTCGAGGGCGTCTACAAAGCCTACGAGGCCATCCTTCCCCTCAATGTGCAGGCATCCATCTGAGCGTCGAACGCGCCGATTGAAGCCAATTTCTCTCGCATTCGATCGAATTCTTTTGCCCTCCCTCTCATCTGCCGCCGTTGGCCGCGCGTGAAGCGCAAAATTTCCGACGCGACACCCCGCGAACTAAAGCCCGCCAAATCAACGTTTCAATCGAGGCGTCCCGCGCGGGACAGTCCCGAAGTAATTTTTTGCCGGTTACCAAATCAACGAATTCGAGCACTTATTGGGCGGGGCCTATTGATGCGAAAGCCGCATTGCACATCGTGATTCCTAGCCCTAGATTCGGAGTTAGTCACACGGGTTGAGTTTCGATTGATCGCCTTCACTGCAACACAGCGAATGAATTTCCCCAGGAGTTTTCAAAGTGGCGTCTCATTCGATGAACTCAAAGCAAGCAAGCGAGCGAGCGAGCGAGCGCGGGACAATCGAGGGCCAGCTCCACTCACGGTGATTTTCTCGGCAGCAAGACAATCTTCAGGAGCGGAAAAATATGCAAACGACAACTGGGCAAAAGGTATTTTGTATCTTCGCCTTCTTGGCGATATTCTTCGTCACTTCTGCGGATTCGTTCGTAGAGGCGATGTCGACTCCGAAGGCCAGCCCTTCCACCTTGCGAACTCCATCTGGAATGTCGCAACTCAGTACCGCCGTTCGTACCACTGCAACAACAGCAACGACTACAGCAACGGCAAAGGCAGCAAAGACCATGATGATCGCTTCGTGGTACGGAGAAAAGTTCCAAGGCAGGCTGACGTCGTCAGGCGAGCGATTCGATTTAAACAAACTGACAGCGGCACACAAAACACTTCCGCTTGGCAGCATCGTCAAACTGACCTATCCAATTACGGGTCATTCCGTCGTTGTACGGATCAACGACCGTGGTCCCTGGCTGAAGGGGCGCGACTTCGATCTCTCTGAAGCTGCAGCCACAAAGCTTGGCATGCATGAAAAGGGCGTTGCCGCAGTTGAGATGACTTTATTCAAGTAAATACAATAGGCTCTTTCGATCGCACCGAAGACGCCGAATAATTTGCGCCCTCTGCGAATCGCTGGATGCATAGCCGCCGATTTAGAATTCTTCCCCGATCTCGAAATTCACATGACCGCACCATCAAATCTCCTCCTCCGCCTATTCGCCCATATTCGGCTACGATAAAGTCAGACGATGGAACGATCGTCGCCAATAGGTTTCCAGGCGCGGAGGAGAAATGATGCGGATTCTCATTTTATTGGCCGGCATTGTTTGCTTGTTTGCCGTTCTCATGGACGCCTTCCAGACCATCATTCTGCCGCGCCGCGCCACTGGCCGCTTTCGGCTCACGCGCCTTTTCTATCGCACGACCTGGCGCCCCTGGGTGTTCGTCACACGCGGGCTTCAAGATTTGCGCAAACGGGAATTCTGCTATAGCTACTACGGCCCCATGTCGCTGATTTTTCTGCTGGTATTGTGGGCCGGCGTAATGGTGGTTGGATTTGCGCTTATCTTCTATGGCCTGGGAAGCCCCTTCCACGATCCCGCGCAGGGTTCGGGGTTTCGCTCAGACCTCTATGTGAGCGGAACAACGATCTTCACGCTGGGGCTAGGCGACGTGACGCCGCAAGGCCATTGGGCTCGTGAGCTTCTCATCCTGGAAGCAGGCACCGGATTTGGCTTTCTCGCCGTTGTCATGGGATATTTTCCAGTGCTCTACAGCGCCTTTTCGCGCCGCGAGGTCAGTATCTCGCTGCTCGATGCGCGCGCCGGCTCCCCGCCCACAGCAGCCGAGCTCATGCGCCGCCATGCGTATGACGGCGGAGAGAGCGCCCTCGCACTTCTGCTGGTCGAGTGGGAGCGCTGGTCGGCGGAGCTCCTCGAAAGCCACATCTCCTATCCCCTTCTTTGCTACTTCCGCTCACAGCACAACAACCAAAGCTGGATCAGCGCGCTCACTGCAGTTCTGGACGCGTCTGCACTGCTGATTGCCGGTGTCCGCGGAAGCGAAGCGCGCCAAGCTCAGTTGACGTTCGCAATGGCGCGTCACGCACTGGTCGACCTGTCGCAGATATTCTCGCTTGCGCCGGTCAACGATGCGCCCGACCGTCTGCCTCCCGAGCGTTATCGGCAACTCTACGAACTGCTACGCGAGAGCGGTGTCAAAGTCTGCCTTGACGAGCACTCCAATGAGAGGCTCCGTGAAATGCGCGCGCTCTACGAGGGATACGCCCGCGCGCTGAGCGAATATCTGCGCATGCCATTGCCGCCCTGGATCAGCGAACGCCCGCATAAGGACAACTGGCTGGCTGTGGCCAAACTTCGCGCCAGAACCGAGGCCGCCAACCCTGCAACCGGCAATGCGAATCCGATCGCCGATGCATCGCGCAGCATCGCCCGGCTCGTTGACGACCATCACGAATTCTGAGAAGGGCATTCCTGAACTACGTGACGCAAAGTCCGCTGCGCAGATCGAGCGCAAACGGCTTCTCCTTGTCCGTCTGCATGTCCCACGCAACTCCGCGCAGAAGGCCGTCTTCGATCGCCGCGATCGTGACGCCTTCATCCGAGAGCTTTTCCGATTCCCATGTCTGGTCGTCAGCTCCCCATGCCAGAATCGTGCGATGGCCAACAAACAACAACAAGCCCGCGTCGACAACCGGTCGCACATCCAGTACCGGCCGATAAGGAATCATGGTGAATCGCTCCGGCGCAGTGGTGAGAATCAGGTACGCGTAGCCGCCCGAGACGGCGCAGAGTTCATCGGGATTGGGTGTAGACCATAGGCCAGTGAGAACCGCCGGGTCTCGAAACCCGAGAGCACAGGTCGCGAGGAAGGGCTCCGCGCCGTGCGATGGTCGCACCAGCACTTCCAGCGCGCCGCGTTCTACCTCCTCGGCATCGCGTGGATAGACGAAGTGACGCGCGGGCAGAATTGCAGGACGTGCTGGAAGTATCTCAGCCTGCCAGCCATGCGGAAAGCTGAGCTCAACGGCAGAAGCGCCGGCAGGCAAGCTCACGGCACAACCTTGTATTGAAGAATCCAGCGCTCTTGGGGAAGAGTGTTGGGAACCGGGCAACCGCGCGCTGCTTCAATCATGGCCAGGGCGTTGCGCGCAGGCCAGCCGAGGTGGATGAGCGCACAGGCCGCGGCGATGGTCGAGCGGCCAATGCTGCCGCGGCAGTGCACGCCAATGCGTTCTCCAGCTTGCAGGCGGCTCGCAAGCCCCGCGACAAACACGCGGAACTCGACCGGGTCGAGCGGGACATTGGCATCGGGGAAGGGATGGGAGAGGAACTGCATTCCGGCCTGGGCAGCCAACGTCGCCTCGTCCTTGAGCCCCAACCATGCGGCCTCATCTCTTTCGAGCAGCGAAACCAGTGTTTGAATTCCGCCTTGTTTCAGGTTGATCATCTCATCGCGAAGCAGGTGGTCTCCGCGCGGGCATAACACAATTGCCAGCGGCACACGCGGTTCGCAGTCGATCCAGAAAATACTGCTCAATGCCTTCAGGCTCCTTGAAAGCAACTTGCGCGATGGTCAACTGGACTGTGTGCCGGAAATGAAAATGCGGAATCTGGCCACTCAGACAACCATAGCTTTTCTCAATTCTGATGATAGACGGTGGAAAGCCCGAGACACACATCACGCGAGTTAGAACTCTGACTCGCCCCCCCCTGAACTTCGCATCGTCACAGGCGTTCTGACTTGGCGCGATTGCAATGATATTTAGTAAAGCCTATAATCTTTACCTAAAGAGGTAATGTAAAGATGCCCCCATCCAGCACCATCAGCAGCAAAGGCCAGGTCACAGTTCCTATCGAGGTTCGCCACCGCCTCGGACTCAGGGAAGGGGATCGCGTGGAGTTTGTCTTCGAGGATGGCCGCACAGTTCTTCGCCCCGGCCGCCAGCAAACCAACCCGTTTGACGCCTATCTTGGAGCTCTCCCAGCATTCCACTCCCGCAAGGAAATCAACGCGTGGATTCGCGATCTTCGCGACGAAGATCCAGGAGATACCGAACCCGGCGAGCAGGCTGGCCTGTGAGAACGGCAATCGATTCAAATGTGATTTCTGCGATTTGGTCCGCAGAGCCATCCGCAAAAAAACTCGTCAAACAGTTAGGCGAGGCAAAGCTGGAAGGGGCGCTTCTGATCTCTCCCTTTGTCTTTGCAGAATTGCACGCATATCCCGGCGCAACCGAAGGCTTCATTCGCAGGTTTCTTGAAGCTACAGGCGTTGTCGTCGATCTCCGGCTGGAAGAGAGAATCTGGACAGAGACAGGCAGGCGCTTTGCGCTCTACGCTGCCCGGCGGAGACAATCTTCGAAATCCGGAGCGAAGCGGCTTCTCGCTGATTTTCTCATCGGGTCACACGCACTGGTGCAGGCAGACCGTCTGCTGACTCTGGACCCGCATCGATACATTCAGGATTTTCCTGAAGTGCGGCTGTTGTAGTCGCTTTGCCCGGCCTGTCCTTCGAAGCTGAAAATCCAGGGTTCGTACTTCAAAACAAAAGCTCAGGAAAAGTGCTTCCAACCTTTGGGTTCAAGTGGCTGCTTGCGTGGCGGCCTGCCTTGGGTGTCGACCAGCGTGATGGATGGTCGGTCTTTACGCCGGCGCGATATGCGCCCGATGCATGTAACGGATACGCCGGCAATGGATTTCGGCAACCGGGCGGAAGGAGGGGCTGTGAACAGCAGCTCGTAGTCTTCACCTCCGTGAAGCGCCTGTTCGCGACTTGCGCCGGCCCACACAGGCAGCAAAGCAGAATCGACCTCGGCCGCAACGCCCGACTCGGCGCAAAGGTGGGCCAGGTCGGTCGAAAGTCCGTCGCTCAGGTCAATAGCCGCGGTTGCCAGACCGCGGCGTTGCAGCCAGAGTCCCTGAGATATGCGCGGCTGCGGATAAAGATGCGGAGCAAGTTCCGGCTGGAGGTCACCTGGAATTCTCAGCCATTTCAGCCGTGACTTTGGCTGGGAAGCTGGTTTCGCCGGGGGCCCAGCGCCAGCGGCCAGCGCGGCCAGGCGCGCCAGGCCCGCGGCAGCGCCGCCTAGGCTGCCAGTCACGTAGAGCGAGTCCCCTGGCCGCGCGCCTGAGCGGAGCAGGGCATTCCCGCGCGGCATGGCACCCACAAGAACAATGTCGGCGACAGCAACCGGAGACTCCGCCAGATCCCCGCCGGCGAGCGGGGTCTCGTAGGCATCTGCCAGGGCGAGCAACCCGTCGTAAAAGCGCGAAATCCAACTCGGTTCACGCCCTCGGGCCCTGGTCAATTCGCGCGGCAGCCCCAGGGAAAGAAAGGCGGCAACCGGACCTGCACCCATGGCGGCAAGATCGCTCAGGCCCCGGGCAAGAGCTCGATGTCCAATAGATTCAGCGGGATGCCAATCCAGCCTGAAGTGGCGGCCGGCGATCGAGAGATCGGTGGTCACGGCCAACTCCTCGCTGGCGCGCACGCCGAGAATCGAGCAGTCATCCCCAATCCCCACCCGTACGTTCCGGCCGGGTCCTTGACCTGCCCGGCTGCGGATCAGTGAAAGCAGGGAAAGTTCGCCCCCGGCACGCTCGTCCGAAGGCAGCGCCCTTGACCTCCCGCCGGCCGTGGAAACAGACCGATTCGTTCTCCTGTCTCGCCGATTCGCCTTCATTGCTTCCTCTGTTTCTTCCTTTGTTTCTTTAGGATAGGGCAAGTTGTAGCCCGCCGGCATTCCAAAATTGAACTACTCATGCGGGCTTGAAGCCCCAAGCAGGAAGAGGTAACCAAAGTTTGCACTTTTGTATCTATTTAATTGACCGGTCGAAGGGCGCTTTGTTAACCTTGTAAAACATTCACGGATCATTTACCTCAAGGGTGATCGTGTATTTTCAGGGGCCGGGTTGGCTCTGGGTTTCTTAGCTATTCTCGGTTCTGGGCGAATTGCGGTCCTGCGGGTCGCGGGGATGAAGGGCGAACATGCTACGCAAGCGCTATTACATACTCTTTGTTGCACGCGATGAAGACGGACGGATCCGCAAGATTCCGCTGCCGCTGAAGTATGCGTATGGATTTGTGGCCGCCGCGCTTATTGGCGCGTTTACCATTGTCGGGCTAGCCGGCTCCTACACACGGATGCTCCTCAAGACCGAGAGTTACAACCAGATGCGCCAGGAGCGGGAGACCCTCCGCAAAGACTATAAGCAGATGGCGCAAATCGCCCACGACCGCGATGTGCAGGTAGCATCGCTGGGCGCCTTGGCCAACGAAGTGACCGCGCTCTACGGCCTTCGTCAGAATCGGCTCACTCCAGCCAAGCCTCAGGCCACGGCAAGCGCCGCAGCGGTAGCCCCCACGCCGGTCAGTCTGGCCCAGACCGACCACCCCAGCCAGCAGCAGATCAAGAGTTCGATCGATCAGTTCTATGTATTGCGGACTGAAGCGCTCTCCGGCCGCATTTCGAGGGCCCTCGAAGGCGGGCTTTCGCCCAGTTTCGACGGTGACTGGACTGAACTGGCCGATGCTCCCTCCATGTGGCCTCTCGAAGGCCGCGTTGCCTCGAGCTTTGGCGAACGCGAAGATCCAATCAATGGCGAAGGCGCCTTCCACTCCGGTCTGGATATTGACGCACCCTTCGGAGCGCCGGTACGCGCAGCCGCGGACGGTGCTGTCTCCGATGCCTCCATGGGTGCAGGCTACGGCCGCGAAGTGGTCCTCGATCACGGCCACGATGTCGAGACGGTCTACGGGCATCTCTCTTCGATCGCCGTCGTGCCAGGGCAGCATGTAGCCCGTGGGCAGGTCATCGGTTATGTTGGCCAGTCAGGCCGCGCCACGGGGCCGCATCTTCACTACGAGGTGCGTGTCCACAAGGTTCCGGTCAATCCTCACAAATATCTCCGCGTCACCTACGAGCAGATTGCAAGTCTTGACAGCGATAATTCCGCTTCAGGCGGGAACTAAATAGCCATCCAGGAATTGAAAGAAGTGGCTCCCGCGTGGGAGCCGCTTTTGTTTTGCGTGAGGGATTTTTGGCGGAGGCCGATTCCCGATTTCTACTTTGGATTTGTCGTGCACCCATCGAACGCGAATTTGAAAATGCCGGCGCCTGCTAGGTCCATTTTCAGTTTGCCTGGAATGGTGAACCCGCCGACGGGCTGGTACTCAATCCCCACCTTCATCACCTGCTCCTGTGCCGAGGGTGTTCCCGCCGGCAGAATGCGAGCCTCGAATGCATTCACCAGCAGCCCCTGCGGCGTCGGCTCGTAGAGCGGCGTGAATTTGATCGATGTCCCGCTCAGGTTCACATCGAACTCCTCCAGCACCAGTTCGCTTGAGAATATTTCCCTCAGTTCCGTACCGCCCTGTTTGGCGCGAATCGTGTGCACGGTCGGAGTGTGCGTAATCTCCAGCCCCTCGTCGGAATCCGGGACCACCGAAGCTTCCATGAACGGGCCCCAGAATTGCAGGAAGCCCTCAAGCCTCTCCTCAACGGCCTTGTGCATCGAATCCAGCAGATCCGCCGAACTCTGATCGGTTGGCTTGTCGGGGTTGGAATCAGCCACCCAATCGATCGTGGAGATGCCCCTCATGCGAGCATGCATCGTGATCTTCACGCTGTTTAGCAGAGCGATTCGGGGATCGTCTTCCGGCATGTCCTTGCCCATGTTCGCGCTGACAAAAAGCGTGTGCCAGTCGGGGTGTATTGCGCAGTCGAATCCGGTAAGACCGGCTTTTGCGCTGGAATAATAGAGCTTGGCAGTCTTGGCCAGCCACTCGCTGTCGGGATTCGGCTTGGCAGGCTCCGCGGCAGTGCCTGCAGGGGGCTGGTTTGCGGCCGTGCTTCCGGTCTGCCCTGCGGCTGGGTCCTGAGCTCTCGTTGCGGCTGTGGCCATGCAGATTCCCGCTATCAGGATCAGGAGCCGTGCTATCGGGTTATGCGCTCCAAATGCGGAGGGAAGTAGGTTCATTGAATCAACCTGCTTTCGATCAGGTTTCCGGTATTGTGCGTCTTTTGGCGATCGTTCGGCAAGGCAAGCGCGTGTGCCACCCGTTGTCCCATCGCATCCTCTCAGCGAGCGGCCCAGCGCGTGGTATGTTGGGCTCGGGTCGATTTTTCCGGGAGGAATTGCTGTGCAACTTCGTTTACGCATTCTCGCCGCCATGCTTGCTTTTGTTATTCCAGCACTTGCGCAAGATCGCCCCGCGGGCCAGCAGCCCGGGTCCCTCGGCAAGCCCGCTTCCGGCTTGCTGGGGCGAGAAACTGCCTTTGCCCGTGCGCGCCATTTGCAGCGGGGAATCAATGCCTCGGAGTGGTTTGCGCAATCGCCGAACGACTACTCCGCCGCCCGCACTAACCGATACACGGACGCGCGCGATATAGCGCTCATGGCGCGGCTCGGCTTTGACAATGTCCGGCTCGGCATCGATCCGGTTCCGTTGGAGCAGTATCCGCGCGGGGCCGATGGTTTGAATGCCGACTTCGTGGGCCGGCTCGACCGCGCGGTAGATGCCGTCCTTGCCGAAGGTCTGGCGGTCCAAATCGACCTGCAACCCGAGGACAGCTATAAGCAGCAATTGCGCTCCAGCGACTATGCTGTTGACCAACTGACGATGCTGTGGCGCAAACTGGCCGCCCACTACGCCAACCGCGATCCCGATCGCGTGTTCTTTGAGATTCTGAACGAGCCGGAGGTGAGCGATCCCTATCGTTGGGCCGGCATACAGGCGCGGCTAGCAGCGGCCATCCGCCAGGCGGCGCCGCGCAACACCATCATTGCCTCGGGCGCAAACTACTCAAACCTCCCTGACCTGCTCGCGCTGCCGCCGCTCGTCGACGGCAACGTCATTTACAACTTCCACTTCTACGAGCCGCACGAGTTTACGCACCAGGGCGCCAATTGGGGCTTGTCCTGGTGGAGTTACACGCATGGAATTCCCTATCCTCCGAAAGACAGCGCCATGCAGGCACTGCTGCTCGAAGTTCCCGATGCCGCCGACCGCTTTGTCCTGGAGAGTTATTGGCTCGACCACTGGGACGCGCACCGGATCCGCATGGTGATCGACGCGGCCGCTGCGTGGGCACACGAGAATAACGTGCCGCTCATCTGCAATGAGTTCGGAGCCTACCGCAACTCTTCCGATCCGGTGTCGCGCGCGAATTGGATTCACGATGCACGCACTGCATTTGAGGCCAATGGGATTGGCTGGGCGATGTGGGATTATCGGGGCGGTTTTGGCGTGGTCACCAAGCAGGACGGCCAGCCGGCGCAAGTGGATGGTCCAGTTGTCGGCGCGCTGGGACTCAAGGGCAAGGAATAAGGAACTGGGAAAGGAAGAGCACTCGGGAGGGTTCTCTGCCGCCCTACTCCGACCGCAAAAAAACTGCGATCGGAGTAAGGCAGCATAGTTCATATTCTGGAACGCCTAGGCTCTAGCGGTGTTCCTCATGCCCACCGCCGCCGCGATATCCTGGTAGGGCGCGCTCGTTTCCAGCATCGTGGCCGGGATTTCCCACATGGCCGCGTCCGTCCCGGGCTTCATTCCCGTGAAAGTGGTTGAACCGTTCTGCCCCACGCTCCGGCATTGGCCCTCTGTAACCGTGACGGGGGTCATAGCGGCGATCGACGTGGCCATAAAATCCATGTGGGCCGTGGAACCAGGGGCCGGCTCCAATGAAAATCCCGTCGTTAAACCAGTCGGGACCGTAGTAGCCGTAGGGCGCGCAGTTGTAAGGCGCGTAGTCGTAGTAGCCGTAGGGGCATCCCGGCTCCGCACCGATGTTGATGCCGAAAGAGACTTGGGCTGAGGCGCGGGGGGCGGCGCCGGCGAACAGGGCGAGCGCAAGAACAGAGAAAGCAAGCAATCTGAGGTGGGACATAGTTTCTCCTTGATTCGGTTAGAGGGGAAAACGCGGTAGGGAGTTGTCTCAATGACACGAGAGGACCCTGTTGAGGTCGCTGTCATTCTAGCAAGGAAACGTAAATGGGGAACAGAGAATAGAGATTCAATTTGGCCAGCTTCACGCTGCGCCAGGCTTTATCCAATTGCAAAAGGGGTAGTGGGTCAGTTTGAAGGGTACGGGCATTACCGGATGCGGGAAAGTTGATCGGGTGGTAGGCCGGGCATTTATCCCCGGTATAACGCCGACAAAACAAGCGGTGGCTTTAGCCCTGAGGGATTTCTCTCCTGCAAATTCAACCAATTCCACGGTGTCGGTAAAAAAGGGCTTTTGCAGCGGTCCGTCCTACTTTGCAGGCGGCAGCCCATCCGGCGGCTTGCTTTCCTGGCTCAAGCTGGCGAGGAACGAGGAAGGCAGCACGGCGGTCACCAGGACGCGGTCCCGCTTCTGCGTCACCTCCGCGGTCTTCAGCAATTCTTTCAGGCCATCATTGGCCGCATTGTTGCCCAGAGGCATCGTAAAGCTGCGCGCAAGCATCACCAGCGTAGCCAGCGCCGCCGCCTGGCTGGCCGCTTTTTCATCGCTGGGCGCAATCTCTTCAACGCGCAGATGGAGCGCACCGGTCCAGCGCAAACTGGCAATAATGGTCGAGTCGGCCTCGATCGGCAACGACAGCCCCAGAATGCTTATAGCGCCGCTCTCTGAAAACGGAAGACCGATCTGCCCCAGGCCCCAGGCCAGCGACAGCAGCGGCACATCGCGGTAGTGCTGGGCCAGCAGCGACGATCCGGCAAACGGCAATGCGGCGGTGCGATGCCGGTCGACGATCGAGTGAATCTGCTCCGGTGTCGGCGTGTTCGAGACGGCGATCATGTCGTAGCCGATCTGCGTCACGCGGACAGTGCGGTCCTGGGACTTTATGTTGTAGATAGTGTGGCCGGCGTAGGTCTCGCGCGAGGTGGCGTGGGATTCGAGCCAGTCGTTGAGCTTCTTGCCGGTTAGCTTGCCGACCAGCACCATCGAATAAGCCACTGGCCCGTTGGGGCCGTTGGGATCGGGCATGCGGTGAAGGGCAATGGCCACCTCGTCCAGGTCTTGTTCCCAGTCAACGCCGGTGGCGTCCACAAAATCCTGGTACTCAGGCACGCGCTGCGGCGGCTTCAGGTCCTTGCGAAAAAAGGTGTGAACGGGCTTCAGATTGACGTAGATGATTCCGTCGGACTCGGGCAGCAGCCGCGCCGACTCAGGCGGTGCCTTCGAGCGCAAAAAGACAGCCACCGCCAACAGGAGTACGACTCCGGCAACAAGAAGCAACGTTCTGCGGGTGCGTCTGGTCATGAGAGCCGTCAGGACTACGGTATCACTGCTGGGCGCATTGCCCAGCAGTGATACCGTAGTCCTGCTGGCCCCAGACCTATGCTGACTTTCAGTTTTTCACGGTCATGGCGTCTGAATCGACTGCCTTCTTGCCGGTGATGCCCTCAAGACCGGCCAACAATCCGCGGTAATCGTTCTTGTCGGCTTGGAACGCGAACCCGCCTTTCTTGCCGCCGTCATCCCACGTGATCCCGACGAAATGCTTCTTCGATTTTGACAGCGCCAGCAGGGCTCCGATGCCGAGGGAGAACACTGCAACTCCGATTGCGGTGCCCACCCTGCGATGTACGTCCTGTCCATAGCTGATCTCAGTAATCGCCGAGGCAGGAACGAGCGTGACCTCGGTTTTGTCTTTCATGATGCGGACGTTGCTGCCAACGATGTACAGCTTCATGTCGGTTCCGGCTTTTGCGTCCGGTAGCGATCCGCCGTCATAGATGATCTTGTAGCTGTTATCACCGGCGATTGCACTGAGTGGAAAGACTAAGCAGAGAAAGATCGCTAATAGCTTTTTCATCGGTCCCCTTTTGCGGTCCATGACTGTCCTTCAGCCAGATGGCCTGACTTTCGGAACTGTCACAGCGTTCTTGGGGAAGCGACTCCATAATCCACCCTATTTCCGGTTCTCGCAAGGGTGTTCCTGTTCAAGTGAGACCGCGACGTGCGAATAACGGGTAGGCTCGGGCACAAAAATGCCCGCCTCGCATCAGCGCGCGGCGGGCAACTTTGATCGAAGCAGTAAATTTACTGCGTGATGGATTTGACAGCATCGCCAGTTTTGAAGTCTGTTCCGGATACCGGCACGCAGACCGCGGAACCGTCGTCGACGTCAGTCGCCCTGACGACGCCGATGTTGGTGCTCAGCCGGCGAATCACAGCGCCGGTCGCCGGATCTTTAATCTCCCTGGTCACCCGCATCACGTTGAGCTGGTCGCCGACCTTGACGCCGGCTCTTGCGCCCACATTCAGCACGATCTGCCCGCCATCCACAGCGGCCACCAGCCCTTCAACTGTGATAACGCGGACGCTCACCTTGGATGAGTCAGTCACCAGATCCTTGACGAGCGTGTCCACTGCGATCTTTGTGGCTTCGCCGATGATGGTGTTCTGGAAGTCGCTGGAACCGAAGTCGGCGTTGCCTGCGCCGAAGCCGTGCCAATTCCCGCCGCCACCAGTCATGGAGGTACTTGCTCGGCTGGACTGGCCCTTGCCCTCAGCCACTGCCAGAATCTCGCCTGTGTCTACGTTAACCAGGCGGGCGTCAATGCCGACGTTGGCCTTCGAGTTGGAATGGCTGAAGCCACCTAGTCCAAATCCGCCCCAGTTGCCGCCACCGCCGCCGAGACCGGTCTTCTTCGTTTCGTTGCCGAACTCGGTGATGCTGCCAATCAGAATCGCGTCCACGCCCAGCAACTTGCCGAGCTTGGCCGCGCTGGTCGGGTCGGCGCGGTTCGAGTTCGAGAAGTTCTGCTCGGTCACCAGCTTGTCCAGAGCTTTCCGCTCGATGATCGAGTAGGAGCCGTCTTTCACAAGGTCGGTCACCAGCAGGTCGGCAATGCCTTTGCCAATGTCGACGTCTGAGCCGAAGATGGCAGCGGAGTAGGTATGCACGGTAGCGTAGTCAAAGTCCAGTACGGCAATGCGCGGTCTGCGCGGCGCGGCGCCCTGGGCGTTGGCTGGCCGATCGGCTATACCGGCCAGAATGGCCAGCAGAAATGCCGCTATCGAAACTAACCTCTTGGAGAGGAATTTCTTGTGCGTCATGGGTCTTCCTTCGGAGAAATTAGGACTGAAAACAGGTTTGCCCTGTTCTTTGGTTCTGTCAAGGTAAATCATCTATGAATGAGGAGTTGCGGCGTTTCAGGAGCAATTGGCCGGTGTCCTGTGCACGCCATTGGAACTCGGTCCGGAACAGGCACTCAAGAGGGCTGGCAATGAGGCGCCAGGCCGTTTGCTCCGCAAGGGAGGGTATGCTAACCTTGATTTTTGTGCCGTTTCACGCCCAGAGTGGGAGTGTGTCTGTGCGGGGTGCGGTACGGTTTCAGATTGCCCGGGCGGTTTCTCGTGGTTTGGGCTGGCGTAGCTCAGCTGGTAGAGCATCTGATTTGTAATCAGAGGGTCGGGGGTTCAAATCCCTTCGCCAGCTCCACATCAAGAAACCGGAAACTAGGGAACCGGAAATCGGGTCTGAAACTAAAGAGAGTTGTTTCTGGTGCGTCGCTTTTTCCAGGCGCGCCGGACCTGTCCTCCGCGGCGATCCCACTGAGGTGCATGCTCCGAAATGCCGGAGGTTTTCCGGGCGGGGCCGAATGCGCTGAGCCGGGTTGAAATCGGACGGGCAGGCAGATTTTGCAGGTCCCCGGGAATGCGAACTTTGCTTTCTGGGGTGGTTGGGCACAGGTGGCCGAGCGGTTAATGGCAGCAGACTGTAAATCTGCCGCTCTTTGGAGCTACGGAGGTTCGAATCCTCCCCTGTGCACCACGAGTTTTTGGGTTTGCTTTGCGCGAAGGAGCTGGCCGGATGAATTTGTACAAGGCTGAGCAGAAGCGCATGGTTCAAGGGTTGCACAGTTCGGCGGCCGAGATGGACCGCAAGTTCTGGATTGCCCTGGTGGCGTTTGCAGGTCTGGCGCTGCTGGTCTGGTTCACCATCGGCGAGGGCAAGGTGCTCGTCTTTGGCAAGCCGGTGGAGTTGAGGCTGTTACCGCTCATCGTCATCGGTGGATTGGCGTTGAGAACAGTTTTAGCCCGCTCAGCCGAGAAGATTCGGCGGGACGGGAGCGAGGGCGGCAACACCGCGCCCCCGAAGTGAGTTTTGAGGGCTGATGTAGCTCAGTTGGTAGAGCACTCCCTTGGTAAGGGAGAGGTCACCAGTTCAATCCTGGTCATCAGCTCCAGAAGATATGGGTGCACAGGGTACAGTGCGCAATGAGCAGAAGCCGGGTGGCTGTTGATCTGTTCACTGACCACTGCTCACTGTCCACTGTTTTTAAGGCGGGAGTAACTCAGTGGTAGAGTCACAGCCTTCCAAGCTGTTGGTCGCGAGTTCGATCCTCGTCTCCCGCTCCAGATTTAAAGCCTGAGAGCTGAAGGCCGAAGGCTGTATCGAAGGAAGCAGAGAATGTTTGAGCAGGCAACAATTGCGGTCCGGGATGAGCAGGGATATGCGCAGCTTCATGCGCGGATTGACGCCGCTTTTGACGCGCGCGACGTGGAAGTTTTCCTGAATCGGGTTGCGAAGTCCAAGCTACGGATACGTGACTATGAAGGGATTCTCAAGCGCGGGCTCCTCGGTAAAGAGGCCGAAGCGTTTTACAAAGCGCTGCCGGTTTCTGACCAGGGGTTGACGCGCGAGCGTTTTCTGCGGCTGGTGGAAGCGGTGCCGCTGGATCTGCGGCAAAGGTACATGAAGATTTACGCCTACTATTGAGGCGTGGCAGAAAAGTCTAAAGGAAGGAACTGAAAGGCAATGGCGAAGGAAAAATTTGATCGTACGAAGCCCCACGTGAACGTGGGGACGATCGGACACATCGATCACGGCAAGACGACGCTGACCGCGGCCATCACCAAGGTTTTGCAAAAGCACAATCCGAAGA